>JACOQA010000003.1 GCA_014297435.1 Candidatus Nanohaloarchaea archaeon
TCACTCGCCATAACAGTTGCCTTTGTCTACAGTATGGCAGCTTTATTCCTGGATACGCAGTCCAGCTTTTTCTGGGAGCTTGTCACCTTGATTGACATTATGCTTCTCGGACACTGGATAGAGATGCGTAGCGTCCGTCAAGCTTCCGGAGCTTTAGATGAACTCGCCCAGTTAATGCCTGATAAAGCCGAGAGGATACTAGAGGATGGTTCAACGGAAGAAGTCAGAGTCAGCGAACTAGAGAAGGGAGACAAGGTTCTAGTAAGACCAGGAAGTTCTGTCCCTGCGGACGGAGAAATAGTTGAAGGCGGATCCTCTGTAGATGAATCCATGATTACAGGAGAGTCGAAACCTGTCGAAAAAGAGGTAGGCGACGAAATTATAGGAGGTACCGTCAACAAAGAAGGAAGTCTAAGAATAAAGATAACGGCTACAGGCGATGAAACAGCTCTCTCAGGCATAATGAATCTTGTGGAGGAAGCCCAGGAAAGCCAGTCCAAGACCCAGATGCTGGCAGATAAAGCCGCAGGCTGGCTATTCTACATCGCACTTGGCTCAGGGATGATAACTGCATTAGCCTGGACGGTTGCAGCAGGATTCAACGTAACCGTGATAGAGAGAATAGTTACAGTTCTTGTTATAGCCTGTCCGCACGCACTTGGACTTGCCGTACCTTTAGTAGTCGCAATAAACACTTCGATGGCGGCAAAGAACGGAATACTGGTTCGTGATAGAATAGCGATGGAAAAGGCAAGAGAACTCGACACTATAATTTTCGACAAGACTGGGACGCTTACAAAGGGAGAAATGGGCGTAACGGAGATAGAGACATCAAATATTTCTAAGGCTGAATCTCTCTCACTACTTGCTGCAGTTGAATCCGATTCCGAACACGTTGTAGCGAAAGCCATCAGAAACTCAGCAGAACAGAGAGATCTCGAAGTACCGGAAGCGGAAGGTTTCAAAGCGATCAAAGGCAAAGGAGTTAAAGCCCAAGTAAAAGGAGAAACAATCTTTGTTGGCGGACCTAACCTAGCAGAATCAGAAGACTTCACAATAAATCAGGAACTTGAAACATTTGCAGAAGACGCAGCTAAAAACGCAGAAACCGCAGTCTATCTTTTCCGGGAGGGAGAAGCTGTTGCCGCCGTAGGTCTTGCAGATGTCATCAGGCATAAAAGCAGGGAAGCAGTTGAGAAACTTCACAGCATGGATGTCGAGGTTGCGATGCTGACAGGAGACTCTGAAGAAGTAGCGGAAGCAGTAGCAACGGAACTGGATATAGACACTTTCTTTGCAGAAGTCCTTCCTGAAGACAAAGACGAGAAAGTACAGGAGCTTCAGAACGAGAACAAAAAGGTGGCTATGGTTGGTGACGGAGTTAACGATGCACCAGCTCTGGCACGTGCGGATGTAGGGATCGCGATAGGTTCAGGAACTGACGTGGCTGTAGAGTCTGCTGACATCATACTGGTCCAGAACAATCCCTTGGATATTGTGAAGCTGTTGAACCTGAGTAAAGCCAGTTACAGCAAGATGAAGCAGAATCTTTTCTGGGCTACAGGATACAATGCCCTCGCACTACCATTGGCAGCAGGAGTCCTCGCACCAATCGGAATCCTGTTATCGCCCGCAGTAGGTGCAGTTATAATGTCGCTATCAACAGTAATAGTAGCTGTAAACGCCCAACTGCTCAAGAATATCGAATTATAGAGGAGAGGTATAAAGAAATATAATGAGAATAAGTCGGTTTAAGTGAAGGCAATATAGGCAGCTTCGCTACCTTAATAGCCTTCTCACCGCCTTTCCTTCAGAGATCTCTCATTATTCCTCGCCTACTTTCACCATTACTTTGATTGCCTCTCTGTTGTCCATTGCGTCGTAGCCTTCCGGAATTCCTTCAAGATCTACAACTTTATTCAGGACCGGTGAAGGATCAAGTGTTCCCTGCAGAACATCTTCCATCAGTTCTTCGAGATAGTTTCTGACAGGTGCGGGACCTCCTTCAAACCTTACATTCTTGAAGAACATCTGGTTGACAAAGTCAGCGGACTCAAGGTGTGGAACACCTACGTAACCAATATTTCCGCCAGGTCTTACAATCTGGGCTGCTGTGTTCAGAGCGGACTCAGCTCCAACACATTCCAGAACATGGTTTGCTCCTCCATTTGTAAGTTCCATCACTTCTTCCACTGCTTCTTCTCCCTTTGAAGAAACTACATCAGTTGCGCCCATTTCCTTAGCTACCTCGAGTCTGTCCTCGTGGTGACCTACTGCTATAATTCTTTCTGCTCCCAGCCTTTTGGATGCGGCTACAGCACAGAGACCTACTGCTCCATCTCCGATAACAACAGCTGTATCACCTTCTTCTACGTTGGCACAGACTGCTGCGTGATGTCCTGTCCCCATCACATCTGTGAGTGGAAGTAGTTTCTTCAGGACTTCTTCGTTGTCCTCATATCTTTCTGGGACTTTAACGAGAGTGCCGTCTGCCTGAGGGATTCGAAGTTTTTCTGCCTGTGCGCCCCCTAATGTTCCGTTTGGACTGTAGAATTCGGATTTCTTACAGGAAGTATAGATTCCTTTACGGCAGAACTCACACTCTCCACAACTGGTTGAGAACGGCGAAATGACTCGATCACCTTCCTCCAGAGAGGTTACATCCTCTCCGACTTCTTCCACAATACCCATCGGCTCATGTCCTGTCTGGGAACCTTCCTCCGGGTCATCATACTCTCTGTAATACCAGAGATCCGATCCACAGATACATGTATGCGTTACACGGATAACGACATCTTCAGGATTTTCGATTTCAGGATCTTCAATATCTTCAACTCTAATATCGCCTTCGCCGTAATAAACTGCTGACTTCATAGAATAATGAATTTTTTCTCAAAATGTTAAAGCTATCGAAACAAACCGCATTTAGAAAAATATTCACAGCATAGCCCCTTTCTGAGTCTTGAAGGATTACTTCAACATCTCACACTGAGATTACGGTGAAAACCCCGAGAGGTATAATATCTGTTCGAGCAGACAAATTTTTTAGTTTCTACTGTGAAGATTGTCTAAAATTTCTCTTGTTCTGTTCTTGATTACTTCTTCAGTGTTCGGACTTTTCTCGGAATGAAAAGCCATTTCCAGAACCATAGGATATAGAAGATATAACCATCTTCTCTCCTCCCAACCATCTTCCAGCTCCCTTACATTCTCATACCCTTTATACAGCTCTCTCCTGTATTTTTCCCATACACTGTCTGTGCTGAAGCTGTGTGCTATCATTCTTCCTTCTGTTGTCACCAGGTCAAATTCTCCGTGTCCAGCTACACAAGCCTCCCAGTCCAGAATCGCTGCAAGCTCGCCATCTTCAACAAGTATATTCTTCGTATCAACCTCCCTGTGAACCAAGACAGGTGTTTCAACATCTTCTATCAGGTTAAGATTGTTTCCAACGGCTTCCGTTATTTCAGAAACCAACTCATCGAACTGCCCTCCTTCAACTTGGTCAATCCAGAATAAAATCATATTCCTGAATAACTTAGACCAACCATCAACTTTCTCAACTGTCAATTTCTCATTTTCAACTCTAACCTCTCCGAAATCCTCGAACTGTATCTGATGGAGTTTTGAGATATTTTCTCCCACTTGATGCAAAATCCGTTTCTTCTTGTTTTCTCCTAAATTTCTAAATGCGGGTTTAGAAGAGCTTTCTGCAGGAGCGTAGCCTTTCATCTTTCGCAGTATGTGATAGTATTCGGGTATGGTAGACTTCGAAGTATCTCTTGCAACACATTCGGGAACAGGAATGTCAGATTTCTGATAAATTAAATCCAGCACATAAGGCTCAGTTTCAAAGCGAGCATACCAGTCTTGGTTCTGCTTCTCAACTAAGTCAGCTAAACCGTTATTTTCAATACAAAGCTCTCTTCTTCAAAATCTATAAAGAAGGTGTCGTGTGCAAAACCTCCTTCTGCAGGGTAAATATCTACATTTTCTCTATTTGGAAACTTCTTCTTTGCAACTTTTTCAGCCATTTCCAAGGATTCCATAGACGTTAGTTTCTGTTGCAAAAATAAAAATTGAAAGTTAGGATTAGAAAGCCCATACCGGGCTCTTGAAGCTATCCTTTATAAAGCCCCCGGAGGGATTTGAACCCTCGGCCTGCCCCTTACAAGGGGGCCGCTCTAGCCAGACTGAGCCACGGAGGCATTTCTCTGTATAAAATGATAGGCTGCCTAAACAGTTAAATAAAGGGATGCCGACTCCTCAGAAAAGAGACGAGATAAAACCTATTATACCTGAAAGTAACCCCTTAGGGTTTCCTTCGTCATTTTCTTCTGCTGTCTGGTTTCCAGTAGCAATTGATTCGGAATCATTCAAAGATACTTCACGGACAGTCCCTCCGTATTTCTCGGGGCTGATCTCGATTTCACCGTAAATTTCTGCGTCAGGATCTTCACATACCCAGGTATCTCTTCCGGAAGCCCTCATGAAGTTTCCATCTTTCTCGTTACATGCTTCTCTAGGTGTTTTCTCCCAGCACTGGTCGCTGAACTTTTCTGCTTCTGCAGGACAGCTACAGCTCGAGTTAACTACCTCTCCGCCAGAGTTTTTGCATTCGGATTTCCAGGTTGTAAGCTCTCCCTCGTATTTTTGGAGCTGTGCGCCGGAAAAACTGGCTAAAAACAGCAAATAGAAAGCTAAAACTATCAAGGAATTCTTCATAACGTTAGGATCGTTCTCCACTATTTTCAAGCTTTTCGGAACCCTGATTTTTTAGCCGAAAATGTTTTCAAAATCTTTGAAACCTTTCTATACCATGGATAAGGCGGTGGTCGGCGGCCTGATCTTTGTATTCCTGATATTTCTGCTTCCTGTACTCTTGGTTTGGCAACCTGACCTAGAGTCAGATAGACCTCAAGATACCGGAACCGAGCCGGTTCTACCCGGTGAAATCAGGAAGGCTTCGAACCAGGATGTAAGGATTACTTCTATGCAGTGGGTCAAGGTCCCTGCTGACTTCGAGACAGCTAACCTTGAAAGAAACACGAACTGGGCGGGGGAGAGACTTCTGGACAACAACTCCCGGTTAAACGTTACGGTAAAGAATACGGGAGAACAATCTTTGGATCCTTACGGCGTTGAACCTGTCGATCAGGGCGAGTCATTTACCATTAGCTTTGTTAATGCAGGTCCCAGCGACGATCTTTTCGTTGATTATCAGGGCGGCGAGGAAAATAATCTGGAGTTTGAAGCCCCTGAGTTCAGGAAGAATCCGGGCGGTATTTCTTATACTGAGGGCTTTGTTAGAGTGCCCGTGCCGTGTGATTCGGACGGAGACCAAGACGAACAGGAGTATCATACTATGGTGGACGTGGATCTGGAAAGCTCTACAGGTATTAAAACCAAGTTGGAAGGTTCCGGAAGTATTGATAACTCCGAGTTCAGTCTTTCGGCAGAAGTTATTTCGGCAAAGAGTGAGACCGAACACGTGCCAAGTCGGGGCGAGTTCACTGTCCAAGTGGCTTTAGACACGGTGTGTAAGAATGTTGATATGGGTGTGAGACGTGCTAACTTGAGTATGGATCTTGAGTACGCTGACGGTGCTTATACGGATGTAAGAGTTCCTTTGGAGATTGGTTTTGGCGATATATTCTACGACTACTAGCGGAACTTCCGGAACACCTCCTCGCTCGTTTTTAAACCGAGTGGAGTTGATTCTACGGTAAGGGGAGAGGGGGGATATACTAAATGATCTGCTGCGAGCCGAAATGCCTTGAATACGCTAAAAGCAACAAAATCTTCTGCGAACAACACTCAGAGGAAGAAACAGGGAAAGCTGTGGAGGTGGTATAACCTGAGAGTTAAGAGGTTCCGGACATAATTGACTGTCCATGGGCGAAAAGGAGGAGGAAGACTACCTCAGTGAGGGCAGGAAACACTTCGAGAAAGGAACAGAAGCCCTTCTAAAACACGGTATAGAGAAGAGTAAGAAGCAGAGGAAGAAGATAGACTACTACAGGCAGAACAGGAATGAACTCGTGAAAGCCATCTCCTCCATAGAGGCGAAAGAGCCTGCTGTCGCCGGAACTATTGTTGTCGCGCCTATACTGATTACTTTGCTTGTTGTGGACTGGCTTTTTTCCAAGATCGCCGAGATACCCGGCAACACCTACTTCGATATAACCAACTATTACTACGTAAACCAGAGCTTCAAGCTCGGAATACTGCTTGTGTTTGGCGCAGTTCTTGTTACAGGCGTTGGAAGAGCTGTGAGAACTAGTAAAGGTTTCGAGACCGAAAAAATGGTTGACTCGGTTTTCGAGAAAATTCCTTTCCTCGGATCAGTCTACAATATTTCAAAGATTACTTTCGACACCGTTTTGAGTGGTGCAGAAGAGTTCAGGGAACCGGTTAAAATCGATTTAAACGGTTTAAGGGTTACCGGTTTCAAGACCGGTAACAAGACTGAGGATGACAGGAACGTGGTTTTTGTTCCTACCGCTCCAAACATTACCTCCGGTTTTGTCGTAGAGCTTGACGAGGAAAGATTCAGCGAATCGGATGAGAACGCTGAACAGGCACTGACAAGGATTCTGAGCGCCGGTTTCGGTGAGCCCGATAAAGAAAAACCTCAGAGGAATAGAAAAGAAAAGGAAAACTAGAGCTGGTTGAAAGCTCTCTGAACCACTTCATTCAAAGCCGGATGGATATGAACCATGTCCTGCAAATCTTCAAGCGCCCTGGACCGCCGTTTAAAACGATTACACCATGCTCTTCCACAACAAAGGGCTGTTGAAACGGTTAGAACATGAAGTCTCCATCTAACGGAATAAGCTGAGAAGCTTAAGCTTCAACTTTTTCTTCCTCAAAATGTAATAGTATCTTATCCTTACCAGGTCTTTGAGTTTTCTGAACCATTTTGATCTGTACGCCTTTTCCCCGTACTCCAGCATTCCGTCTTCGCCCATAGAAATGAGTATTGCCGGGAACTTTTCCTCGAACCCTTCCAGGTTCTCTGCCTCACCTTTCTCAATGTTTTTAGCTATGGTTTCTGCCTGGTTCATAGCGTTGTGAGCCGTCTTCATCACATCGAGATCGGCACAGTCCCCCGCAGCGAAGACGTTCGAATATTTCTGGGAACAAAGCCCTTTGTTGACTTCTAACCCGTTTTTAACTGTTTCAAAGTCTCTCTGAACAAGTTTCGATGCCTGTATACCTGTTGTCCAGATTACTATATCGGCTTCTACTTTTCCGCCGTTCTCAAGAATGGCAGAATGTCGTTCAACAGTTTCAACGTTTTTGTCTCCTCGGAAAACAATATCGTTTTCGTTCATGTAGTCTAGGGCTATTTCCGAAGCACCTATATTAGCGTTTACCATAGGTCTTGTCGCTACATCAAGCACCTCGACCTCCAAGCCTTTTTCTCTGAGTTCGGAAGCCACTTCAAGACCTACATAACCTGAGCCGATTACTAGTGCGGATTCTGATTCTTCCAGTCTTTGGTCGATCCTTTTTGCATCGGACAATCTGTAACATGTCTCAACCTTTCCTATGTCTGTTCCGAAGGTGTTCGGTTCTCCGCCTAAACCTAGTACGAGGTAGTCGTAGTTGTAGGCGCTTGAGTCGGTTTCGACCCTGTCCTCTTCCGGGATAAACCCGGTTACCTTCTCATCTGAAAACTTTACAGAAGTGTCTTCCAAGAACTCTTCCAGGTTTAATTCTAGTTTCTGGCTTGAGACTCGATCGCGGAAGATGTCTATTAGTCCGGGGGTGTATTCATGTTGTTTTTCCTTGTCGAGAAGCTCTACTTCGTATCCTTTTGCGGCTAGTTTCAGTGCTGCGTTGAGTCCAAAGAATCCTGCACCCGTGATTACTACTTTCTCCGGCATCAACAGAGTTTTCGTTGAGTTGGGTTAAAAAATATCTGCCTCTATGGATTGGTTTAAAAGACTTGGAGAAAACCTGTTTCTATACGTACTCGAAAGCAGTTTTTGTTTCAGTTTGGCGGGATGGTGTAGTGGACTATCATCGGACCTTTGGGAGGTCTGGACCCCGGTTCAAATCCGGGTCCTGCCATTCTACTAATGATTCAAAGGCACCAAAAGATACACGGTGTATAATAAACAAAGTTCTCAGGAATACTTGCCAGTTTTCATAGAACAGATTTCGATTGCAGACCGTCTTTTTTGACCACTATCAAGTAGACTTCTATTGGTTTGTGAGGATTACGTACTTTAAGATACGCTCACCTTTTTTAGATGGTTGAATAGTTGAAGTTCACCCTGTGAGATCATTATTAGAAATGAAAGGAGAAGTTAAGAGGCGGTAAATAACGTGAAAACTCCGGATACGTGCAAAGAAGTGGTAAAAAAGTAAAAATACCTTAAAACTTATTCTTATTCCTCTGTCAGGATATTTTTGATCCATGCCGCCTGCTTGCTTCCAAGTCCCTCGCCATGATCAGCCATTCCGTGCACGTATCCTAGGAATCCCCCTATAAGAATTCCGACTGCCGCACCCTCCCCACCGGAGGCTGCGCCACCTATGGCTCCCCCCGCAGTTCCGTACTCCGCCATCAGTACAGGTTCGGCATATACCGACGGCTCGGTTAATGGGTTTGTGTAAGTATCCGATTCATCTTG
Organism: Candidatus Nanohaloarchaea archaeon; assembly: GCA_014297435.1. Taxonomy (GTDB): domain Archaea; phylum Nanohalarchaeota; class Nanosalinia; order Nanosalinales; family Nanosalinaceae; genus PL-Br10-U2g16. The sequence goes on from JACOQA010000003.1 coordinate 8,646, forward strand.
ATTATAATCGTGGTTGCCTGCACTCACATTATGTAGTTATTCAGCAGTACTTAAAATAATTTTTGCCGGCCAAGGATCTAAGTTTTAAAGGAGTTTAGATACCGACACCCCCACAACACCATAAAAATATACTTAATAACTATATCGCCATCTATCACCATGAATTATAATTCTATACATTCAAATTAATTTATGGCGTCTAAACAGTTCATGGATCTTGATTCAGATCCTGTAAACGAATTCTGGAACTTTATAGCAGAAAGACAGTCCATATGGCACAAACGAGTAATAGAACAACAGGACTACCCCTGGACCGATAATGAAATACTCAAAAATTACAGATTTACCAACGTCTACCGAGAATTGGACCCAGGAACCCAGTACGCTATACAGAACATAATGATTAGAGATGAATCTAGAAAAGACAGAACATTCAACATCATGATATACCGCTTGCTCGGTAGAAAGGAAACTCACGAACGACTAGACTTCCGGAGTTCGGAGGATTTTGATCCTGAAGGCTTCGAGAGAGTATTGAAGAAACGGCGCGAGTCAGGAAAGCCTGTTTTTACCGGGGCTTACATGGTAAGCGGTTACAGCCAGTTTGATTCATCCGACAAAGTCGAAAATATTTCGGAGATCTTTAAAAGAATCTCCCAAGATTTCGATGAGACGTTTGAGACAATTGATTCCGCGCAAAGCCCCCAAGAAGTCTACAACATAATTAATTCGCTTCCAGGCTTCGGCAACTTCCTTTCCTACCAGGTATTAGTCGACCTACTTTACGATCTAGGCGAAGAACCTTCAGTCATAGAGTTCAACCATAACGAGTGGGCTAAGCCCGGACCGGGTGCGAAGAAAGGTCTCAAAGTTCTCGCAGAGAATCCGGGACCTGATGAACGTTTGGAGATTATGAGATGGCTTACAGAGAACCAAGAGTCCGAGTTTAGAGATAGAGGGATCGATTTCAACTACCTAAAAGATACCGAAGGACGTAGAAGGTTGCTTTCGCTGGCTGATATCCAGAACTGTCTCTGTGAGTTCTACAAGTTCCACAAGATCAAGAACGACAAGGGACGGGCGAGAAGGAAGTTCAGGTCTTCCAACTCCAGAGGCAACTCCAACCTGAGAAAGATCTACAAAGAGGCGCCTAAAATAAGTCTGAAATAGGTACCTGATCCGTCCAGTTGTCCCGAGTCCTGTTGAGATTAAAAAACTAGAACTCTTAGAGTTCTTTCATGGAGATGAAGCCCACCCGTGACGTCCTGGAATCTATGATAGATAAAGGAAAGCACGAGCTGAATAGAGGTGGCGACGGACTCTTCCTATCAGGGCTTTCTGCCGGACTCGATATAGGTTTCGGTCCATTACTGATGGCTGTTATACTGACCCTTTCAACCGGTAGCTACAGCGACCTAGGAACAGAGCTGTTGCTCGCAAGCGCCTACTCGGTAGGTTTCATCTTCGTAATCCTCGGCCGATCTGAACTCTTCACAGAACATACTACATTAGCGGTGATGCCGGTTCTCGATGGTCAAGCGTCTATGAAGAAGCTCGGACGTCTCTAGAGCATCGTCTATGCAGGAAACATTCTGGGAGGTATATTCTTCGCAGGACTCGCAGTACTTCTCATGCCAGGACTTGAAGTTATAACACCCGCCGCATTTGAGACTATCACATCCAAAATGGTGAGCCATGAACCCCTATGGCTACTTTTCGCTTCAGTTTTTGCAGGCTGGCTAATGGGACTTTTGGCATGGCTGATAAGCGCGGCGCAGGAAACTTTAAGCCGGATAGTCATTATCCTCTTGGTTACTGCCACTATAGGTATACTACACCTCCCACACTCCATAGCTGGTAACGTCGAAGTACTTTTCGGACTGTTCGCCTCATCCAGTATCTCAGTAGTTGACTACCTTTCCTTCCTTGCTCTGGCGACTGTAGGCAATGCATTCGGAGGAGCCATATTCGTAGGATTAATGAAGTACAGCCATGTAGTCCGTGGCGCCAGGTAGGCTTAAATCACTCCAAAAGATTCAAAGCTGAAGCCACCCAAAGAGACTTTATAAACGCTTTTTAGGCAGTATAAACTAGAATGGATGTCTCCCTGCGCCGAGGAAAATGCAGTATCGATGAAGAAGAGATATCTATAGATTCAAGTATCGACCGTTACATGAGGAATATACTTAGGTCGTGGCACGGACCTGTATGGAGTCTCATCCTCGCGGTCTACGTCCTGCCCGAACTTTTCTTAGGCTTCAACTCTGGAGTCGAGGAGGCTCTCTTTGCGCTCCTCGAGGTTTCAGTCTCGTTCCTCATCTTCATTTTGGGAATGTACATATTACGGTTCAGGCAGTTCTCCAGATCGAAGAAGTACCTAATCAAGAAGGAAGATGTAAACAGGATCAGCTCCAAGGTCGCTTTGAACTCAGAGACATGGTTTGTCAGAGAGATGTTCGAGATCCACTACACCGAAGATGGAAAAGACAAAAGCGTGACCATCATGCCTCTGAAAGGCGAAAAAGAAAAGCTCTCAGAAGCTTTAAACCGGATGGAATATCCTCTGGAAGACTAAGTATCTAAAATAAAAAAATAAAGGGAATTTAGCGGTTGATCTTCGCGACGAAGATTACTTCGGCGTGGTTATTGTCCTCATCGGGTGTAACCGTAACTGTTCCATCAGAAAGCTCGTTCTCTCCGTAGGAACTGACCTGTCTGTTGAACGGGTCACCGCCGTCAGGTCTATCATCCCAGTACTCGGTTACGCCTACAAATTCGACCTGTTCCGAGTCTTCACCTGAAACAGTCAAATTGCTGTATGTGTAGGTTCCGAACGGAAGATTATGGTACTCAGCGCATTCTGCATCGAGCATTCCATCACCTTCACGATACTCATCAGAAGTACCGATAAGATCGGCAACCTGATTCAAAGGCGTATCGAACCTGACCGGGTTAGAATCATCGTACTCCGAAACACCTTCGGAAATGTTAGTGTCGACAGAGAGCTCTACGTTGACTGATTCTCCTGTGATTACTTGATCTCTTTGGTTCAAAAGCACTGTACATACTTTGATGTCGCCGTGGTCGTTGATCGTGTCGTAGTTCAGGACATGGTCTCTCGGGTTCGGGTAAGAGATCCAGTTCTCTCCGACCGCTTCAGGTTCCGGTGCAGGTGTGACGTGTCTCTCTTCTATCTCTTCTTCAGACTGGTCTGTGTCTTCGGTTTCGTTGTCTCCATCATACTCTTCCGAGTTACATGGACTGTCAACCCCTATGACACAGACTCCTGCTTCAGACTCGTTTTCGGGTTCCTCTTCTTCGGAGTCGTCGAAGAAGTCATCGTTCCAGAATTCTCCATCGTCCCAGAAATCGTCGTCTTCGGAATCAACCTGGTTCGATGAATCAAAATCACTGAAGTTGGAATCGAAGTTAATGAATGCAGAACTTGATGCAATTAGACCTATTGTTGTAAGAGCCAATAATAGTTGTTTCTTCAAAGTTTTTCACCTCCATTTGAACTTTTATAGGATTTTGGGGAAAGTACAATAAGTTCTGAAGCTTCCAGTGTTTAAACCGATTCTTTCAGAACCTAGATTCTCTCAAAAAACAAGGTTGAGAATTAAAACAAGCTTTGTATCCAGTAGAAGAAAATTTAAAGAAGGAAAGCCGGCATAAAACCAGCTCGATTACTTTTCATCCTTATCTTCGTAATCGTCTTCCTTGCCCTCATTCTCATCCTCGTAGTCCTTCTCGTAGCTCTCTTCGTGTTTCTCATCTTCGTAGTCGTGTCCATCTTTACTGTAATCGGATTTCCTGTCAGAATCACTTTCATGTTTCTCAGATTTGTCGTAATCGCTGTCACTTGATTCCTTGTGGTACTCCTTGGAATCAGATTCCGAGTCTTTGTCGTAGCTGGAATAGCTGTAACTTGAGGACTTCTCATACTCTCCTTTATCACTGGAGCTGTACCAGTTATCATCGAAGAAGTCATCTTCGAAGAAATCTCCCTCAAAGTCGCCATCAAAGAAGTCTCCCTCGAAATCGAAGTCTTTGGTCGATGCTGCGACAGTTCCTACCATGCCTACTGCGATAAGACCTATCAGTATCTTTCTTTTCAAATTGTTCACCTCCTCTATTTCCGGTTTTCCCGGCTCTACTTCAGGTTTTGGTCAAAGTGGAGAACATGACGAGAAGGTGCTGCCTTACTTAAACGGTTTGTTTTAGGTCTTTAGAACCCTTAAACTCTGAAGAAAGGAAGAACAGAGAATCATTCTATTGAAAACAACCTATTTGAATGAAACTGGAAAACGCTTAGTCATGAAACGTAAAATCGTAGCAGGCTTTATCGCAATATTATGTTTGATAGCGCTTCCAGCTTTCCTTGAGCACTACTTGGCTTTGATGACAGGCAGAGTCAAAAACCTGGTAATAATACAGAGGCGCTGGGATCTAGTTGCTTTGAGCATAATAGGCTTTTTACTGTTCCTAATACCTTTAAGGTACAGACATAAAACCGACTGGAGCTCTTTCGGGATTTACACCGCATTTATAGTATCTCTGTTTGTCGAAATGTATGGGATTCCCTTAACGCTCTACCTTACCTCTGGTCTGGGATCTACAACTCAGACGCCGGCATACATCTTCGAGTTCACAGCGCTTGGAATCTACTTCGGCCTAAACCTCTGGATGCTTATAGGACTTGGTATAACAGCCTTAGGAGCATTTATAGTTTCGATAGGATGGTACCAGCTCTACACAAGCGAAGAGAAACTCGTAACTTCAGGAGTTTACGCTTATTCTAGACATCCACAGTACATAGGTATTTCACTTATCGTTATAGGCTGGTTTATAGGCTGGCCTACACTTCTGACAACCCTGATGCTTCCGATACTACTGTTCGTTTATTATAGAGCAGCTTTGAAGGAAGAGGAAGAAGTCAAAAAGGAGGTAGAGGGCTATGAAGAGTACATGAATGAAGTTCCAAGATTCATCTAAGAATGAAAGAAAAAGGATTTTTTAGGATCCGGAAGTCCTTTCTCTTGCTTTGGAGCTCCATCTCTCAATGTTCTCCGAGATGTAGTCCTTCGAACCCCAACCGAACCCTATGCCTAAAGCAAGCGCAATTCCGAGCGCCACGCCCCATGAAACTGCTCTGCCGAAGATGTAGAGAATTGTCACATCTACCGCCATAGTGTCGAGCCCTATCACTATCGCTGTGAAGTAGAGGAAGACTCTCACACCATCGGCGATAAACTCTGTATAACCAGTTCTTGTAGCGGTATCAGTTCTTTCGATTGCATCCCCTATCCAGTCAGCTAGGACAAAACCTAGGACGATAACCAGTACTCCTCCTATAAATGCTGGGAGGTAAGTGAGCGCTACCGAGATCCACTGGGAAAGTAGTGGGATCGCCAACAAGTTTGCGGCGGCGAGGAAAGCCAAGCCGTAAATGAACCATTTTACGAGTTTGCCGAAGAATCCGGCAACAGATGCTTCTGTACCGCCCATCTTATCACCTAATGGTGTCCCTAGAAGCTGTCTGTCCAGCTGGAATCGATCAACCATCTGTCTTACTATTCCTCCAACAAATCTTCCTACAACCCATCCGATTACAAGGATGATAAGTGCTCCAATAAGCTCGGGCAGGAAGCCTAAAGTCGTTGATACCGGTTCCTGTAACCAGGTCGGCAAGTCAGTTTCAAGACCGGCTCCCTGCTGCGCGACAAGATTTCTTAGAGCCATGGATCGATCTTCACCTCAAGCAAACCCTAGCTGATTACTTGTTAAAACCAAAACCATTCTAGAACACCAGTTTTCTACCACAGATCTGTTTTTAGCAACCATATGAGTAACGCTTAGAGGAGGTGGAAAAATGGAACCAATAAAAATCGTGACCGAAGATCATTATCACCACATAATATTTAATGACCCTGATAAATTCGATACGATTAGAACACCCAAATGGGCAGATAACGCCTCCGACTCAGTTATAGAAGGAAGCGAAGTAAGAACCGGAAAGATGAAAGGAAGTGACGAATGGCAGACCGAGTCAGTACTTGTTCCGAAAGATAAAGTGGACCAAGATAAGGCGGTCAATTTAGCAAAACAGATAGTTGAGAAGATTGAAAGTTGACGCCGGCGCTCGGATTTGAACCGAGGAGGCCGCGTATGGGCCAGCAGATCTCGAATCTGCCGCGTTCAACCAGACTCTGCCACGCCGGCAAACCTCTATAAAATGAAACTCAGGGAAAGCTTATAATCATTCATCTCGGCCTTTCTTGTTGAATGGGTTACGACGCAGTTATTTTCGACAAGGACGGAGTCCTTCTTGACTCAGGCGACTTCAAATGGGCTGACAAGATCCGTGTTAAAACAGCAGAAGAACACGGCAAAGATATCTCTCTCGAACAGGCCCGAAAGCTTGTGAAGATAGACTCAATGAAACAGCTCGACCGTTTTACCAAGAAGACCGGTTTGAATACTGATGAGATAATCGAGATGGAGAGCAGGATCGCCGAGAGAAAGATAGAGATGATGAAGACAGGCGAGATCGGACTCTGCAGACATGCAAAAAACGTTCTTGAATCTTTGAATCAAAAGAAAGCTGTGGCGTCAAACGCACCGAGAAAAGCAACAAAATTTACACTCGAACATTTTAGTATCGGAAACTATTTCAGCCATATTGAATCGCCTAGACTTTCCAGTCTTGACAACTACGTCTCTAAGAAGAAGCCTAGTCCGGTAATGATTAGAAAAACGATCAAAGAACTAGAAGCCGACAACCCGGTAATGGTAGGAGACTCCGAGGACGATATTGAAGCAGCGGAGAACGCAGGAATAGATTCTATACACGTCGACTACAACGGTTACTCAGATACAAATCCAACGTACGAGGCTGAGGAACTCGATGAAGTTGTAGATATAATCAAGTCCTGACTTAAAACTTCAGCAGAATCACTTCATTATGACCGAAGAGCAAACCTGTGCAAAGTGTGACAGAGACACTGTAATCTTCCGTGAGTATGAGGGAAGAGGGCTTTGCGAGGAGCATTTTTCTATTGATGTCAACAAGAAGATCAAGAGAACTATCAGAAAGAATGATATGGTCAAGTCCGGCGACACTATTGCCGTTGGACTTTCTGGCGGGAAAGACTCTGCAGTCATGCTTCAACAACTCGTAGAAATTTTTGGCGACCGTCCTGACATCGAGATCGTTGCTGTAGCAGTACATGAAGGTATTGATCCTTACAGGAACGAGTCAATTTCAGCTGCGGAGGAGATGTGCGAGAAAATGGACGTGGAGCTTGAGATCGGACGTTACGAGGATTACTACGACTTGAGGATGGAGAATGTTGTCGACAGACTCGAGAAGTCGAATTGTACTTACTGCGGTATTATGCGCCGTGATCTTTTGAACAAGCTTTCCCGAGAGGTTGGTGCGGATAAGATCGCGATTGGACACAACCTGGATGACGAGGCCCAGGCGATCATGATGAATCATGTGAAGGGCGATATGAAGCGACTTGCCCGTATTTCAGGTTCCGATCCTGTCGACCATGACAAGTTTGTTGAACGTATCAAACCGTTGAAGGATTTAATGGAAAGAGAGATCGCTCTGTATTCTAAGTTACATGATCTTGGTGTTATCGATCGTTGTCCTCACGTAGAAGAAGGTTCTCTAAGACCTATCATGAAGAGTTTCTTGAACCGTTTAGAGTCGGAGATGCCGGGGATCAAGCACTCTATCGTTTCTCAAGGAAGGGAACTTTCCGATATTGTCAACGAAAATAAGGACTTTGACTCCGAGGAGAATCAGTTGAGAGAGTGTGAACGTTGTGGTGAGCCCTGTTCTTCGAAAGTCTGTCGTAAGTGTCAGTTGTTGGAGGAAGTCGAGAAAGCAAAGGAGTAGTAGGACAGTTTTGTTTCTCCGAACCGAATAAAAACCTCCGAAGTAATACATCGTAATATGAAAGCAGTTGTTTTGGCGGGAGGACACGCCACCCGACTCTGGCCTATCACCAAACACAGGGCCAAACCCCTTCTACCACTAGGAGAAAAACCAATAATCGACTACATAATCGAAGACCTTGAGGACATAGACGAAGTAATAATCTCCACAAACAGGAAGTTTGCCGGAGACTTCGAGGACTACGCCGAAGAATACAATCGAGAAAACGTAACGGTCGCAATCGAAGAACAGGGAAGCGAAGAAGAAAAACCTGGAACAATCGGCGCCATCATAAAGATGCTTGACCGGGAAGACCTGGATCTCGACGACGACCTGGTTGTTATCGGCGGAGACAACTTCTACAGCTTCGACACTTCCGAGTTCCTAGAATTCTGTAAAGAGAAGGACGCTCCTGCTAACGTAACATACGATGTGAAGGATGAGAAGCTGGCGACAAGCTTCGGAATCGTGGATACTGAAGGAGACCGTATCGCCGGATTTGTTGAAAAACCGGAAGAACCACCTTCAACTTTAGCTTCTATCGCAGTCTACTACTTCCCTAAAGACAAAGTTTCTCTCTTCCACGACTACGAGACACATTTCAAACAGACTGATGTTCCTGCTGAACAGTATCTGGATGAGCCAGGACGTTTAATCGAGTGGGCGCATCAGAAAACCCCTATGTTTGCTTTCTCGTTTGATGGAGACTGGTTCGATGTGGGTACACCGAGAGGCTACCTTGAAGCCACCGAAAAAGTGGTTGACGGCAACATAGTTAGGGGAGAAACAGAGAACGCCGAATTAGGCGAAAACGTAGTTGTTATGGACGGCGCCGAAGTGAAAGAGTCTAGGCTTGAAAACTCGATTATCTTCCCTCAAGCAAGTATCGTTGATTCAGAGGTCAGAGATTCGCTTGTCGACCAGGAAGCAGAAGTAGAGAATAAAGACCTTGAAGGCGCGATCATCGGGGAGCACTCCTCCCTATAAATTTCTCTTAAACTTCAGCCGGCTGCAAACCTAGTGTTTCAGAGTCTTCCATAGATACCGAACCATCTAACAGTTCCTCTTTATATTCTTGCTCTTCCGGACTGTATCCTTCGGCCTCAATACCGTAGCTCTCAGCTATATCCTCAACAAAGTTATCCGCCATCTCTTCACCGTAGATCTCAGCGTTATCTCCGAACGCTATTACACCATACTCATGGTCTCCGATCGACCCTGCCTCAAAGTAAAGGTTGTCGGTCGAGAACCGTGCGTAGACCTCCCTGTAATCATCGACAAGATCCATCTTGGTATCCTGAATATCTTCTGCAAGCTCCGACTCTAGATCAATTCCTTCCTGCTCAAGGTAATCTTCAACCATTTGAGTTTCGTATGGGTAAGCATAGTTGCTTCCGCCATTAGGATCTAAAGCGTTAGAAACAGCCTGTATAGTACCCTCCTCTACTTCCAGCGGTCCATCAGTTAATCTATCAATACGATTTGATACCTCAGGATCAACTCCTATAGATTCAAGCTCTTCGTCTAGCATTCCTTTGTGGTCAAGACCGTGAAGACCTTCATGTATTGAAGCATTCAGTATCTCGGACTCCGAAAGAGTCTTCTCAATATCGTAGTCTAATTGTAGTTCTGTTTTAGCCCCTTTCAAGCCGTACTTTGTTCTTGTGGCAGCAGGAACGTTCTCCGGCAATCTTGTCCGTTTCACGGAGTCAAATGCATCTGTAAAGTTGAGACCTGTCACATCCTCTGCTTGCTCCAGATGGTCCCACTCACCGTTTTGCTGAAGGTTTAGTGGCGGCATCGCGCTCATAGATTCGTGGCCTCAATATTTGAGATCCTGTCATCAAGCTTTGGATGGGTTGAGAACCATTTTGTCAGTTTGTCTGAAGCAAACGGATTATCGATAAACAGGTTTGCGCCCGCTTCCTGCGATTTTGAGACGTGCTTGGTTGGTTTCTTCTTCGCCTCTTCATGGATCTTCGTGAGTGCTGAGCTTAATCCTTCTTTCTGGCCGTGTATTTGAACGGCGTTAGAATCTGCTCTATACTCCATCTTTCTGGAGATCGCCATCCTGATGATTGTCGCGATTATAGGCGTGATGATCATAAATGCGAGTGCAGAGACCATCTCTGCCCCGTCTTCTTCTCCTCCGAACATGGCGCCCCAGAAAGCCATCTCTGCAAGTATAGATATCGCTCCTGCAATAGTGGCTACTGAAGCATTAATCAGGGTATCCCTGTTCTTTATGTGAGCGAGTTCGTGAGCTATTACAGCGTCAACCTCGTCATCATCCAGATTATTAACTAGTCCATCGGTTACACAGACAACTCCTTTTTCCGGGTTTCTTCCTGTGGCGAAAGCATTAGGAACATCCATGGAAGATTTGTACAGCCTTGGTTTCGGTATTCCTGCGTTTTCGGCCAGTTTTTCGAGTCTATTGTGGAGCCCCGGGTTTTGCTCTTCGGTAATTTGTTCGGCGCCGTACATTTTCAGGACGAGTTTGTCAGAGAACCAGTAGGACGCGAAGTTCATCAAACCGGCAAATACAAGTCCGATTATCATCCCTCCGGTTCCTGCTAAAGCGTATCCTACACCTATGAATATACCTGTTAGTATTGTTAGAAGTCCGAAGATCTTCAAGTTGGCCTTGAGTCCGGAAGCGGTAACCATACTTAGCTAGTTGTTTCGAAGATATTAACTAGTTATCGTTATTTGGAATAATAAAGAAAGAATTATTCTACGGAGAGAGCTTCCCCGAGAGATGGGTCTCCATCCTCATTACTCAAATACCTTCTTACGTCGACAGCGATTTCATTTACCTTTTCTAAAAGATCTTCATCGCCGCCACCTTGTACCAATTGTCTTCTTAGCTCTGAAACTGCCTCATAATCATTTTCATCCAAATCATGCTGTTCCTGGTACTCTTCAACCGTATTTAAATCGTATATTTGTTCAAAACCGCCTTTTTGGTTGTAGAGCCACCCGACTATGTTTTCTTCTGCTTTAATTTTGATCCCCTCGGTGACAACTACAATAAAACACGAATCTTTATATTTCTTACTCCTGAAAGGTCGTAATCGCTATACAGCCCCATCAAGAAAGTACATAGCATCACCAAGAGTCTCTATATCTCTTTTAATTTGTCTCTTCTCCTTACCAGTATTAAGAAGATAAATAGTATCTGCTCCAGCTGCTTTAAACCTGTCAGACATCGAATTAAAGTATTTGAACGCTTTACCGCCCGATCTACCTCTTGGGTCGACTACGAGCGTATCAACATCATCCACAAGATAAACAGTATCCCTTTTAGAAGGAAGATCAAGCAGATCATATCTCTCACCCAGCTCTCCAAACGCTATAGCTCTACCAGTTAAGTCTCCCGGGTTATCTACATACTCATGCTGTTCACTGTAGAGAACATTTTTTCTTCCCAAAACAAGCTCATCAAGCTCTCTCTGCTCTGACTCCGCAAGAGAATCAGTCATTCCCAGTTTAGTCCTGACACTCCAGAAATTTTCCTCCGCCATCCCAATACCATAGCCTTCATCCATGATATGTCTAGGTATCTCAGGGATAGATCTGCTCTGGAAAACATCTGCGAAAACTTCAGAGTTATCCGGCAAGTATTTCAGCGCGTCCTCAAGCCCCTGAGTTGCATCCTTGTACAGAAGCATGTTTTGGGGTTCAGAACATTTCAGGAATTCCTCCATCTTATCTGTATTAAGTTCCTCTATGTCGGACATCAAACAGTCGAGCGCCGAGAAACCTTAAATACAGAGTTTGTTGTACTCAACCATGTAGTTATTGAAAAGGTGTGGGAAAAATAGTCTGGCAGCGTCCTGAATCTCCCGCCTGTAAGGCAGTACCGGTCAGATCGCTGAAGGACTTTGCTTCCGTGTTCGGGATGGGTACGGGCGTTGCCCCTTCGCTTTGGCCGCCAGTATAGAATAACTCAAAGTTAAAACTTATAAACCAAACGAGACCTTAGTCTTCGAGCACACCTGCAAGTTCATTTCCACGACCTTTAGGTACACGGGAAGAAACCTTTTCGCCCTTGTAAAAACCGCAGCCGACAACCCGTCCGTCATACTCTAGAGCCACGTAACCTTCCTCACTCATCTCTCTAGAAATCATCTCCTCTCTTTTTAGCAGCTTCAGTAACTCATCTCTATCGAGCTCAACAATATTTTTCTCTATCCTTCCATCGAGGAACTGGAGAGCATAAGTAGTTGGTTTAAGCCCTCTACCTGTTGTTCTGAGAAGCCTGAAGCCGTATGTCTCGACCTCAAGATCTGTTTCCATCTGTTTCGAGGTTAGCCAGTAGTCGCCGGAATTCGGAACTATTCTGAACTCCTGCATCCTCTCCCTGTCTACTCCAAACCTGTTTTCAAGGTAGTTCCATGCCTCTTCGACGTTATTTTCTGAACTTGGCAACATAGATCACCCCCGACTGTTGATGGTGTGGATAAACCCTAACGGTTTTCCTCATCTCCTCTCCATACTCGTTTTCCTGGAAGGAGGTTACACCTCTCCGGTGTTCTGCCTCAAGCTCTATATTTTCCAATTCAAGCCCAGTGTTCTCAACAAGGTGTTGAACAACTTCTTCGTTCTCTTCTGGCGCTAGGGTACAGGTAGAGTAAACCATTTTTCCGTCCTTTTCGAGCATTCTCGCTGCTTTCTCACCCAGCTGTTTCTGTAGGTTTGATAGTGATTCGCGCTCTCCTTTATCCGCAGCTGTGAAGTTTCTCCTAGCCTTATCACCTTCTCCCGAGCACGGTGCATCAAGCAAAATTTTATTGTATTCCTCGTCTTCGGGAAGGTTCCTCGCATCGTAGTTTGTTGCGGCTACACACGCGCTGCCTGTGCGGTAGATGTTGGCGTGCAGAGACTTCATTCTTTGACCGGATACGTCGTTGGCAATAACCTTTCCCTTGTTCTCAAGCTTCGATGCGATCTGTGTTGTTTTCCCGCCTGGTGCGGCAGCCATGTCAAGCACTTTGTCGCCTTTCCGTGGATCAAGAACTTCAACCGGTACAATCGCACTTTCCTCCTGTACGTAGTATTCTCCCATCCAGTGAAGCATCGACTTACCTGGTTTTTCCGTTTCAGGAAGACGGAAGACCTCGTTGTTCCAGTTTGCCTGCTCTACTTCCGGAAAGCTTTCTCTTAATTCTTCTTCGAAATTCTCTCTGGCTTTGATCCTGTTCTTCCTTACAGCGGATAAGGCTGGCTTGCTGACAGCTTCCTTGAAGCCTTTCCAGTCATCTATCAGAGTTTTGTAACGTTCCATGCCTATGAATCGGAGTCAAATCTTTATTATGATTCAAAAAAGTAAGAGCTAAATTGATGGTTTGTAATGAGTCAGAAACAAAACGAAGCGTTCATCGATTCGCACGGTTTCGGACGCAGTCGGTATTTTGAGACAAAGAGAGACTTCGTGTTAGAAGACGAAACAACCCGCGAAGTAGTAGACCTATTTTATGAAGATGAGGACAAGACGCACTCAGAATACGGAATAGTTGACGAAATCGATTCTTCAGGTAGTAACCTACAGAAGGAACTTGAGATGCTCGACGGCAATACAAGGTTGGAATTTCTTGTTGACGAGGGATTTTTGGATAGGGAAATCAGAGACCACAACTCCGCTACAGGTTATGTGAAACAGTATCAGTTCGGCGGACTTCCTGACTACATGGAAGAATCCGACCTTTGAGAACTATCAAAACCCTTATAAGGAAACGTATTACAACGTATTACGTTACGGATGTCTATGCCACAGGAAACCAGAGAAGAGAGAATTAGACTAGCGGAAGAGAATAGCGATTCTGAGGTAGCACCAAGATCCGAATGCTGTGGCAGTAATCCAAAGATGAACTGGTCTGTTGTGGTCCTAACATATGAGACAGAAGAACAGAACAACATACTGGTTCAGCAGCGTTCAGATGATAAAGACAGGAAGCCGGGCTACCATGAACTCACTGCAGGACATGTAGTTGACTCGGACAGAAAACTAGAAGACGCCGCAGTAAGAGAATACGCCGAAGAACTTCATGACACCTACCCTGAACAGATAGGTCTTAGTACGGACGACTTCAAATATTTAGGAACCTTAGAGAAAGAGTCTGAAGACAATCCAGAGATGCTTGCGGTGTACACCACAACAAGAGATAGTCTTGGAGAAGCAGCAGATTATGCTCCCGGATTATCCAATGAAGTTGAGTCGGTCTGGTTCGAACCTGTAAACCGTGTTCTGGAGCGAAAAGATGAGGCAAGACCTTACGAATTCACAGATTCTGCCAAACAGGTTCTTGAAATGGTCTACGAACAGTAAATTCAGATATCTTTCAGACTTTGCTGACCCGAATTCTTCTTCCCGAAAGCTTTTCTCAGATCCTCTTCAAGTTTCGGTCCTTTAGACCTGTCATAAAGTGTTGCTGCAGGATGGAAAACGGGCATGATCTTTCTGCCGTTTCTCTGGAACATCTTTCCATGAATAGAGGTTATACCTTTCGAGGTATCAAGCATCTGTTTTGAAGCAAAGTTTCCTAAAGTCAGTACAACATCCGGATCGACTTTCTCAAGTTCTTTTTCGAGTAGTGGAGCCCACGCTTTGATTTCATCCGATTTTGGATCACGGTTTTCAGGAGGTCTTATCTTTACTAGATTAGTGATGTATAGATCAGATCTTTCTACCCCTATATCATGAAGAATTTCATTCATTCTTTCCCCAGCTCTTCCAACAAATGGTTCGCCTTCTTCGACCTCATTAGCTCCTGGTGCCTCACCCACAAGCACGACTTTTGCGTCTTCAGGACCCACTGCCGGAACAAAACGTTCCTCGTTGAAGTATTCGTCGTCAAGCTGTTCGAAGAAACCGCTGTACTTTTGTTTGAAACACATGTTTTCCGGAGCGGGTTTCAGGCTTTAATATTTAGTCTTCACGCCCACAAGAAATACTTATGGACTTGAAAGAGTTGGATAGAAAACAGTGGTTAGGGATCTTAGGTGTTGCAGCTGCTGTAACCGGTCTTTTGGTTGTGCCCCCACTACTCCAGAAACTTTACGACATAAGCGCAATCACAACAACATTCGTGATAATCATAATCTACTTCGCTGCATCAAAGTACATGCAGTACAGAACTGAGAACTGAGTACAAAAATAAAAACTTAGGTTGGAGCTGGTCTCCCAGACTTCCTTTAAATTTAAGCTTCCGTTACGTTAACGGCTTTTGGACCTCTGTCTCCTTCTTCCTGTTCGAATTCGACATCTGTTCCTTCTTCGACTGTAAGTCCGTCTTCGAGCTCTTCGTTATGGAAGAATACATCGTCGTCCATCTCGTCAGTCTCGATAAAACCGTAGTTCTTCTGATCATGGAAGAACTTTACTGTTCCTTTCAAAATCATACACCTCCTTAATAGAAAGTAATTGAGTGCGTAACCTTATAACAGCGAAAATATTTCGGCTTGCCTAACAGATATGATAAAGCAAGGTGTCCAATAAAATAATATGGAGAAGGTAAACGATTTCGAGTTCGATCCCGGATACCCAAAACAGTTGAACGAAGTAGTAGTGACTAACGAGGAGTTCGAAAAGATCGAGGAAAAGGTAGATCTTGATGAAAACGTAAGGTTCGGAGACAGAGGCTGGGATGCACCTCCCGGAAAAGTAAAAATCTGGGTCAGAAAAGATGATGAAGAGGAAGACTAATTTACGTCTTTAACTTCTTATCTCTATTTTTGACTCTTTAAATCTAGCTATACGTTCAACAGAGCGAAAAGTTTTTAACAATTGTAGAATTTTGTTACTATATAATGAATAAAACTGCTTATGGCGCAGAAGATGAACAACCATTTGAGAATTCCGAAGAAGTAGAAAGAAAAGTTGATTATATTCTTGAAGCCGAAGAGAGTCAAGGAAAAGAAGGATTTCTAGATTCAGTAAGAGGCTTACTAAGTAATGTAGGTTCCGGCGCGAAGAACAGACCGTACGAAGCTATTATAGCTGGAGGTATAGCGTATACAGCATCTCACTGGAACGAAGCTATAGAAATGACAGGAGAACTAGCAGCACAGACCAGCACGCCAGAAGGTCAAGCTATTACTGCAGCAGTAGGCGGAGGATTTGCATCAGTTTACTTAACAAGCAGATATTTCGAAAACAAAACTGATGTTTCTGACGTTGAGTAGAGAATAAGAGGTTCCCGGCTCCAGGATTTGAACCTGGGACAAGTCGATCTACAGTCGACCGCTCTGCCAGACTGAGCTAAGCCGGGTTATCAACTTCTTCAACATCTTTGAGTTAGAGGGTAATGCTTTAAAACATGTTTCAGGGTCGGAACTCTGTAGACACTTCCCCGGATTCAGCAACTTTCTCATCCTCCACCACTATTTCTGCCGATGGAAGATTAACACCGCCCTCGACCTCATAAAGAGGTTCTATAGTGTATTCAAGAACTCTTTCTTCCCCTGGAGAAAGATCCTCTAGCTCCCATGCTAATCTTGTGCCGCGATTGGTTTTCCGGATAACAGGCTCTGAAATTTCAAAATCCCTTTTTACCGAAGCTATATCCGGCACGAAATCCTTTACTTCGAGAGACTCTATCTCTGAACCTGAAGAGTTCAAAGTCCTGATTCTTACCTTGAGACCGTTCTCCTTCTTAACAACCTCCTTAGATACAGAAACAGAGCTCTGAACTTTTCTGATTACTAGGAGACCTACAACTATAACAGATATCAGAACAAGAGGAGGCCAGTAACGTGTTGTATAAACTACTTGTTTTGTCTCCCCGCTATTCAAGTCAAAGCTCCAGTAGTATGTCGTCTCTCCACCCCCCGTCTTACTTGTGTTAGGGTCTTGGCTAAATGAGGTTAAGGACTCGAGGTAGGACGGAATTGTTGTGTTAAGCCTGACTTTTTTGGGCGCGTTGCCCAAATTTTCGGCACTGAGAGTCCTCTGGTTGACCAGTATCCTATTATCCATTTTGGATGTTTTCCTGATCTCAGTTACCTCTCCCACAGTTACAGACTGAGTTATGTTTTCGATAGAATGTCCGTTCCTTAGTATAGAAAGGTGAAGTTTCTTGTCTCCTGGAGAAACATTAACAGGTAAATTGAGTTCGAGTCTTTGAGATAATTTGGCGCCAGGCGGAAGCTGGAAACCGGATCTAGAGGTTTTTTCCCCCAGTAGACTAGCCTCGAAGCCAACATCTCTAACAGGTTCTGAAGCTGTATTTATTATAGTTAAGTTGGATGAAACAGTCTCACCGGGAAGAAACGAACCAGATTCGGTCGAGTAAGATGTTATAGCAAGATCTGTGTCCGAATCAACTGTGAAATAGCCCGTTCTTGATTCAAGATTGTCGCCTTGAACGGTTCTAGTATTTATTGTAAAGCCGTAGTTGCCCTGGATGGCGTTTTCGGGAGCTGTAATATTTAGTTTGAGAGAGAAGTTTTCTCCTGATTTTACTTTTACAGGGTTGGAGTAGCTGAACCAGTTTGAGGCCTTGGGAACCGTTTGTATGCTGCTTATCCTGAAGCTGCGGTTTTGTGGCAGGTTATTTGTTCCTTGGAGCGTGAACTGTGCTGGTTTAGTGTCTATAGTGGTTCTTTCATTTACTTCTAGATTTAGCGGAAAACCTGAAACTAGCTGAACCGTGAATAAGACCAGAAGTACCAGAACGGTTTTCCTCATAACCAATTATTAATCTGTTCAGGTATAAATAAAGCCGGAATAATGAGGTCTAGAAAGGCGGTTCGTCCGGACCGCCTGCGTCAGGACCTCCAGGCGGTGCTCCGCCAGGACCCATTCCGCCCATGTCGTCCTCTGGTCCCATCATGGGATCATCCTGCATAGCATCCTCCTGAACTTCGTCCATAAGCTCCCTTACCTCTACAATTAGATCATCTAGAGCTTTTTCATCTTCCGGATCTTGAATTTCGTTTTCAAGTTCAGAAAGCTTGGTCTCAAGCTTCTTTGCTTTACCTGTTCTTGGTTCCGGAACTGTTTCCAACACCATCTCCGCCGAGTCAAGTACTGCCTCGGCCTCCTCCCGCTTCTCTTGTATACTCATATGGCTTTACCGTCACTCCAGAGTATAAAACTTTAACGGTATTTAAACGATCTCTTTCTCAGCAGACTCAACCGCCTTCTCTACCAGAGCCTCATAACCTACTTTTCTCCTTAGCGAATCCATCTCCGACTCTTTCATACGTGTCCTCGGGTTATCCGGAGCCATCGTCTGACATGCAGAATTAATCTTGGCTTCCTCGAAAGTTCCAAGCTCCCTGGCTTTTGATGTTATCTCAGACTTTGAACGAGTCAATAGAGGTCTATGTACCGGAATGTCTGGAGCGGTTATACGCAGGTTTCTAGGCGTTTGAGAAGACTTTTGTCCAATCGCCTCTCCTGTAACCAAGCCCTCCAGGTTTTCCTGTTCAGCTATTCTTTCGGCTACTTCAAGCATGATCTTCCTGTGTAGAACCATTCTGCCCCTATCAACATCCATCAATTTCTCGTTAACCTCTTTCATGTCGACGATAATTGCTTCCCAGTCTTTCGAAGGATGAAATCTCTTCAGTTTATTTACAACTGCATTAAACCTCATCTTGTGATCTTCAGCAGCGATAGGACGATTGAAGAAGTAGATTGGGGTTATACTGGAACCTCTTGTCATGGCTTCGTAGGCAGCTACTGGAGAATCGATACCTCCCGAAATTAGGGCGCCTAGCTTGCCTTCAGAACCGACAGGGAATCCGTCAGGACCTTCTATTTTTTGTCCAAAGACAAAGGCGCCTTCCTGCCTTAAATCAATTCTTAACCAGGTATCCGGATTATCGAGATCTACCTGAGCTCCAGTTTTACCTTCTACATGTGCTCCAAGTTCGACCTCTAAATCCCTAGAATTGTATTTTCGATCTCCTGCGACGTTAGCTCTTACACCAAATGTTTCTCCAACTTCGATCTCATCTATCTGTTGTTTTATTTTCTCGAGGTTGTTCTCGACCTTTTTAGCTGGTGAAGCAGATGAAACTCCCGGAACCTTGGATATCAGTTTTGCGGCTTCATCGGAGCTTTTTGTTTCAACTAGAATACGACCCTCTATCGTTCTTGCCTTTGCGTCAATGTCTTCATAATCCAGGATGTCTTGAACTCTTTGCCTGAGAATTTTAGCCATCTTTCCTCTAACCTGGTTGGACTTGGCGCCCATCTCGCCGAATCTTACGAGAACGCAGTTCATACGCGTCTACCTGTCTTCTCTTCAGGTTTATACTGTCTTGGAAGCTGTTTTCTCATATACTCATCCGTAATTTGTGTTGAGTTCTCGGTATCAAGTATTATGAGGAAGTCATCTCCCTGCTTTATCTCATTAGACAGGTTTGCTTCTTCTCCGTTAAGCACAATCTTTCCTGAACCACACCAAGTTCTATCATAGACATCCAGACACATTTCAGAGGCGTTAGATTTCCTTATCGAGGTGTTAATCGTATTCAGAAAGTTTTTCCAGTTAACACCATCAGCGTGAGTATGGACTATGTTAGACTCGTTGTTCTCTAAATGTACATATTGAGAGTTTAATTGGAATCTTTTGGCTGTAAGATCTAGCTCGGATCCATTTACTACTATATGGAATAGTGCGTGCCGATGCTTGGGC
Source organism: Candidatus Nanohaloarchaea archaeon (assembly GCA_014297435.1). Taxonomy (GTDB): domain Archaea; phylum Nanohalarchaeota; class Nanosalinia; order Nanosalinales; family Nanosalinaceae; genus PL-Br10-U2g16. Next base: position 28,245 of record JACOQA010000003.1, read on the forward strand.
TCCTCGACCGCATCCTTTATATCGCTCTTAACCTCCCCTATTTTAGCTCCTTCGAGCATGGCAGGCTGTGTAGCTATCAGAAAACCTGCTGCGACCGAAATAGCTATTACGGTTATTGGAATTAGTCGGTTCATGTAAGAAGAAAGAGGTGGGAAACGATAAAAGTTACTGGATTTCGGCGAAAGCGAACTTTCTGCCGACCGAGGTAACTTCGACGTCGTATGTTTCGTCTACTTCTCCGCCAGGTACGAAGATTACGAAGCCATCAATCCTTGCGATTCCGTCGCCTTTCGAGCCTAGATCTTCGATCTCGACTTCTACAATATCTCCTTCTTCTACAGGCTTGTCGAAGTCTTCATCGTCGTCGTTCGAGGCGTCCTGTGAATCTTCTTGTTCCTGAGAGTCTTCTTCGTCAAACTCTTGGTCGTCGAATGATTCTTCTTCCTCGAAGTCGTCTTCAAACTGTTCGTTTTCTTCTTCGAAATCGTCTTCGAATTCTTCTTCGTTTTCGTCTTCAAACTGGTCGTCAAACTGAGAATCGAAATCGGACATGCTTATTACACCTTATCTGTATTGAATACTCTCTGTTTGAACCTTTAAAAATCAGTTAGCTTTTGACCCCTTAGACTAAAAACCGGGCGCATCAAGTTGTTTCTATGCCTCCGGGACAGGGAGACCAGTGTATATACTGCCAGTTGATCGACAACCCTCAACAATTAAATTTGGTTGGGGAGACAGAGAACTTCTATGCATGGCTGGAGGTTCAGCCAAGAGCTAAAGGTCATACTCAGATCGTCCCAAAAGAACATACAGAATCCGTTATGGAACTCGGTCCGTCGGAGTACCACGAAGCGATGGGCCTAGTCAGAGAAGTTATGGAGAAAGCTATCGACGGACTTGGAGCTGACGGTGCATCGATAACTATGAACGTTAAGGAAGCGGGAGGGCAGATGATGCCGCACATGTATATTTCGGTTTTCCCAAGGTTCGAGGAGGATGAGAACGCGGGGACTCCTACAGGAGCGATCTTCCAGCACCGGGAAGATTTACAGGACGAATCCAAGTTACACGAGATAAAGGAATCCATGAAGTCTGTAACAGTTGATTTCGAGGAAGAAACTATCGAACCGGATCCAGAATCACAGAAGTTCAAGGAGAAAAGCGTAAGTTCTGAGGAAAACGGAGATGAGGAAGATGAGCGTTTAACAAGTTCGGACAGAGAAAGCTTCGAGTGGGTCTAATCTCTCAGTTTTACCAATATTGCTAGAAAGGTTTTCACATGAAGAGCGGAATTGCTACTGAACAATTCTTTTAACTTTCAACTCCGCTCCTGAGGTTATGACAGACTACAATCCGGAAAAAGTTGAGTCCAAAGTTAAGAAGAACTGGAAACAGGATAACACGAGAAGAAAAGCCCTAGAGAAGAATAAGGGCGGAGAGATTTTCTACTTCTTGGACGGTCCTCCTTACCCAACAGGATCGATGCATATGGGTACAGCAATGGGTAAAATACTGAAGGACTACTTTATCCGGTTCCACAGAATGAACGGCTACTATGTACACGCGCAGCCCGGTTACGATACTCACGGACTGCCTATCGAAAACAAAGTCGAGGAACAGGAAGGATTCGAGAACAAACAGGATATTGAAGACTTCGGTGTTGCGAACTTCATCGATGAATGCAAGGACTTCGCCACAGAGTACATTGACGACATGAACCAAGACTTTAAGGAGATGGGTGTCTGGATGGACTGGGAGAACCCTTACCTGACACTTCACAACTACTATATTGAAGGGGCTTGGGAGACGTTCGAGCAGGCGTACAAGAAAGGATTCCTGTACGAAGACTCCTACCCTGTCCATGTCTGCACTCGTTGTGAGACAGCTGTAGCTTATAACGAAGTCGAGTACATGAAGAAAGAGGATCCAGAGGTCTACGTCACTCTACCAGTCAAAGACAGGGACGAAGAGTTGATGATCTGGACCACGACTCCTTGGACGATACCTTCCAACACAGGAGTTATGGTTCACCCGGAGTTTGAGTATTCGCTTGTCGAGTTTGATGGTAGAAAGATCTGGATGGCTTCTGAACTGCTTGAGGACATAATGAATAAGCTCGGTTACGAGGAAGACGAATACAAAATTGTCGAGATTGTCAAGGGCGAAGAGCTTGAAGATACTGAGTACGAGCATCCTTTAGAAGAGGAGGTACCTGCCCAAGAAAATGTTCAGGGAAGAGTAGTTCTATCTGAACGCTACGTTGATCTTTCAGGCGGCACAGGACTTGTGCACTCTGCTCCAGGTCACGGTAAAGAGGACTACGAGATAGGGCAGGAGAACGATCTTCCGCAGATCTCACCTGTCGACCTTAAAGGACACTACACCTCCGAAGCCGGCAAATACGAAGAAATGTTTGTCAAGGACGCAGATGAACAGATCAAGAAAGATCTGAAAGAGAAAGGAAACCTGATTTTCTCAGACAGTATAAGACACGAGTATCCCAAGTGCTGGAGATGTGATACGCCATTGTTGCAGCTTTCGATCCCTCAGTGGTTCTTCGGAGCAACCAAGTTCCGTGACAAGCTGCTTGATGAGAACGATAAGGTTAACTGGGTTCCTGACTGGGCTGGAGACAAGTTCGACGAATGGCTTGAACAGCTCGGCGACTGGCCAGTTTCAAGACAGCGTTACTGGGGAATCCCTCTTCCTATCTGGGAATGCAACGACTGCGACCATACTCACGTAGTTGGTTCACGAGACGAACTTCCAGCCGACCTTGATGATCTCCACAGACCTTATATTGATGAGGTAGAGCTTGAATGTGATGACTGCGGAGGAACTATGACACGTATTCCCGACGTCCTGGATGTCTGGTTCGACTCTGGTGTCGCGCCATGGGCTTCTTTGAAGCATCCTGACGTAGACTTTACTTTCGAGGAAGAAGGACCTGTCGACCTGGAGGAAGAAGGCTTCGACCAGATAAGAGGATGGTGGAACAGCCAGTTTATCACCTCGATCATGACCCACGACACAAGACCTTTCGACAATGTTATCTACCACGGAAAGGTCAAGCTCGAAGGAAAAGAGATGTCTAAGTCGAAAGGCATAATTGTCAGACCTGAAGAAGTGATCGAGAAGTACGGTCGGGACCTCCTAAGATACTACATCTTAACAAAAGATGTTTCAGAGGACTGGAGCTGGGAATGGGACGAAGTCGAAGAAAGCTTTGACTTCATGAACCTGCTCTGGAACACCTACGAGTACAAGGACACTTACACCTCCGAAGTCGAAAAACCGGAGAACCTGGAGCTTGAGGATCGATGGATTCTATCCCGCTTGAACACGATGATAGAGAACGTCCAGAAGTACTCTTCCGAACCAAAGTTCACCGCGTTTAAGGCAGTGAATCATATAGAGGAGTTTGCGGCAAACGATCTTTCGAGAACATACATCAAGATGATCCGTGAACGGTTAAAACCAGGTTATGAAGGCGATGATAGACAGGCAGCGGAATGGACCCTAAGAAAGGTTACAGACCAGTTATTGAAAGTCTTGGCGCCTTTCACACCTTACTTTGCCGACTACCACTGGAACGGAAATAACTCGATCCACTTAGAGGACTATGCTGACGTTAACGACGAACAGAAAGATGAGAAACTTGAGAGAGACGTCGCTATCTTCCAGGATGTACAGGAAGCGGTCGCAAGGCTTAGACAGGAGAAAGGTATCAGCTTGAGACATCCTGTAAAAGAAGTAACCGTTTCAGGATCTAATGAAGTGGAGAGCGCTGTAGGGAACCTGAAAGAGCTTTTCGAGGAAAGATTAAACACGAAGAACGTTCAGTTCGAGAATGTAGAGCTTGACTACGAGGTCAAACTTGAGTATTCGAAGGCAGGACCGGTACTTGGAGGCGATGTCGGCGAGGTAGAATCAGCTTTAGCCGACAGAGACTATACCAAGATCGCGGAAAAGATTGATGCAGGTAAAGCTGTTGAGATAGCTGGCTACGAGCTTGAACCCAAGATGTTCGATGTTAGAACTCACGTTCCCGAAGATATGGATGGAGAGGAGTTCTCAGAAGGAACAGTCTACTTGGACGATGAGATGACCGAAGATCTTCTGGATGAAGCATTTGTCGCAGAAATCGTGAGAGCGATCCAGCAGAAGAGAAAGGAAGCTGAGCTTGAAGTCGAAGACAGAGTAAACCTTTCGTTCTCAGGCGACACACAACCCGTTGAAGTCCATTTAGAGGAGGTCAAGGATCGTGTGAACGTCAAGGATGTCGATTTTGGTGAATCCGATTATGAATACGTTGGCGTGGTCGAGTTCGAGGGACGTGAAATCGAGTTCAGCTTCTCGGAGCCGGTGGCTTGAAAAGCTTCTTAGGAGGTTAGAGAAGTATGAAGACCGAAAAGTTAGAACCGGCAATGAGTTACCTTGAAAACGTAGATGAAAACGATAGAGTGGTTATTGTACACCACTGGGATATGGACGGCATTTCCTCCAGCGCCATCATTTCGAAAATACTTGAAGAGTTGAGAGGTAGCCCAGCAGAAGAAGTGACGATACCGGCTCAGCGGTCATACCACTTGACAGAGAAAGACCACGAGCTTATTGACGACGCGGACAAGCTAATCGTCTTAGATTTCAATCTTGAGGCTGATGAGCTCGAAGAGCTGAACGAACAACTCGATGTACTTGTGGTCGACCACCACTCGTTCGACAGGAAGCCTGAAGTCGCATTTGTTAATCCAAGAGATGAAAACGAGGACGTCTACGTTCCCTGTTCGAAAATCTGTCTTGATATAGCTGCCGAGTACGACCTTGAGGAAGAGCTTAGATGGATCGCAGGTCTAGGAGTTATACAGGACTTCGGTGTTGATTCCTGCCCTGAACTGTTTGAGAGGCTTTACGAGAACTATGAACAATATCTTCCAAAAGAGCTTTCGCAGGAGGAGCTCGCAAAGAACTGTGAGTACGGACGATATTCTTCTGTGCTTAATATTAAGCCTTACCGTGATTCAAAGCATTACGCCAAGCTAGCTTACGAGGCCTTAATGAGTTCTGAGGATCTTCTAGAGCTTGAAGCACAGGAAGAGTACAGAAAGGTCTATGAAGTCTATCTTGAGATGCAGGATGAATTTAACGATGCGGTAGAGGATTACGAGGAGGAAAGAGAGATCGATAGGCAGAAGATGATCATCTTCTTCGAGCTTGAATCCGACTTCCACATAACCTCAAGTATAGCTACCAACATGTCCACCAAGACGCCTGAATGGATTCACCTAGTTATCCAGCGGGATGAAAATGAGATTAATGTTTCAGCTCGGTGTCAGTCCGGAAGAGTGGACTTAGGCGACTTAATGCAGAAAGCTTTACCTGAAGGCTCTCGAGAAGAAGGAGCTGAGGCCGGAGGACACAAGAAGGCTGCGGGGGCATCAATGAAACCTGAGTACCTTGAGGAGTTCAAAGAGAACTTCACAGAGCTTGTGTAGGAAAACCTGTTTAAAACCCGAGAAGAACATGATATACAGTACTATGAGCAAAGACAAGGCCGAAAAACAGAAGCAGAAAGCCAAAGAAATGCTCGGTATCGATGACGACCGAGCGGAAGAAATCTTCCAGGAACAACCAGACAGGAAACAGCAGAAGAAGAAAGAGCTAGAGGAGAAACGGAAAGACTAACAGTTTTCTCTCCACAACTTTTCCACTTTTTCCTTCGTAAGTTTTTCCTCCATACTATCGACAGCATACTTCCTGAGTGACCTGGAAATATCCTCATTTAAGCTTCTCTTATTTTCCCAGCGCTTTTCTTCTATAGCTTCTAAGACCTTCTTTTTGTCGAACACAACCTCTCCGAAATCAAGCTGAACCATACGTCCTTCATCATCATATCCGTTGTTGAGCGTGAAGTTATAGATAGTGTCACCAATACCGTAGCTCCAGAGAGTTTCCAGAAGATCAACATAATCATCTATAATCTGTTTCTTCTCTTCTAGATCACTGAGAGATTCTAGTTTATTGTGTACCGGAACAAGCCTGTCCTGATAAACAGTACCGTCGTCTATCCGAATATTCCCGAAGATAAAACTTGGCAGATCCTTTTCCTGGATTCTTTCTAGGGATCTTGACCTTCTTTCAATCGCCATATCTACGTTTTCCTCAGCCTTTGCCCTGGAGTCGTACCAGTTGGTAGCCATCTCTATCATTTCTTCTCTAGACTTGGGCTCTTTCCGAACCCAGTCTCCTTCAGCATAAACTTTGTACTGAAGTCCTTCACCAATCAGCACCATTTTCTAGCTCTCTACCCAGATCGCGCCTTCATCCGTATCTTCTATCTCGAAACCTATTTCTCCCAGTCTATCACGGATGAAGTCCGATGTCTCATAGTCCTCATTTTCTCTCGCACTCTCTCTTAACTCCAGTAAGGTTTCGACCAGTTCCGATTCCTCCTTGTCCTCCCTAAGTTCTACCCCGAGGATCTCGAAAAGCTCTTCTAAAACCTGTTTGGCTTCTCCGGTGTTGGCGTCCGAGTTCTGGTCAAGAGCAGCGTTAACCGAGTTGATATACTCCATCAGTTCCTGTTTAGCGTTCGCGGTATTAAGGTCATCATCCATCTCTTCCTCAAACCTTTTCCTCAGTTTTTCTGTCTCCTCTTCTAGGACGTTTTCTCCTTCCTGACCGCTTTTCTCTACACGTTTCAGAGTTCTCTTCAGTTTCTTCAGTTCTTTTTCTGCTTTCTCAAAACCTTCACGTGAGAAGTTGGTCTCGGATCTGTAGTGTGAAGAAACAAGATACAGTCTTAGTGCGTTTCCACTGTATCCTTCATCTAGCAGATCTCTTACCGTGACAAAGTTTCCTTTGGATTTACTCATTTTCTCTCCTTCCCACTGGATGAACTCGTTGTGAAGCCAGTACCTTGCCTGTCCTTCTCCGGTGGCTGCGAAGCACTGCGCTCTCTCGTTCGGATGGTGCGGGAAGATATGGTCTTTTCCGCCCGCGTGGATATCGAACTCATCTCCCAGGTATTTCTGCCCCATAACTGAGCATTCAAGGTGCCATCCCGGGTATCCGGTTGACCATGGACTCTCCCATTTCATGAGGTGACCTGTACCTTCCGCATTTAACCAAAGGGCAAAGTCGTACTGGTTCTTCTTTTTACTGTCCTCTTCAACCCTTGATTCTGCTTCTTTTTTCAGTTGTTCAAGATCTTTCTTCGCCATCTCCCCATACGGATAGTCTTTGACGAAAGCATCGATATCGAAATAGACGTTGCCCTCTCTTTCGTAGGCATAACCGTTTTCAATTATTTTTTCGATGTAGTTGATCATCTCGTTTAGGTGACCTGTGGCTCTAGGAACAATATCCTGCCTTTCAACGTTGATTGCTTGAGTGTCCTCGAAGTAGCGTTCGATCTGATCCTCTACTAGCTCCATAGGTTCAAGTCCGAGTTCTTTAGCTCTTTTCTCGACCTTGTCCTCTCCCTGATCGCCATCGTCCGTTAAGTGTCCAACATCAGTAATGTTCTGGACGTGTCTTACCGTGAAGCCTTTCCATTCAAGGTAACGCCTTAACGTGTCCCATACAGCGTAGGGTCTTGCGTTTCCTATGTGCAGATCATCGTAGATTGTCTGTCCACAGCTGTAGAACTTTACCTTTCCTTCTTCTTTCGGTTCGAACTCTTCTTTCTCACGGGTCAAAGTGTTGAATAGTTTGAGTGGCATTCTTGATCAGCTGCGATTAATAGAAAGTGAGGTTGTGAAAGTTAAAAGATTTCCAGAAATTGCTTGATCTTTTTTCCGCTCATATGATTGAAATTTCAATCAGTTCCAGCAATATCCAACACGATTAAAAGAACATATTATCCAAATAATGACCTTGAGGATTCTTCTAAGACTTGATTCTCTGAAAGATCAGACCTATAATCCTTCTTATCACGTTGATCTACCTCGTGCTTGTCTTTCAATTGAACTTTAGAAGTATTAGAACTACTAAGATTTCTGAGAAAAACCTTATATCTTTTAATTTAATCAGAAAGAAGGCATCTTCTCCAGTTTTTCCAGAAACTTCCCGATTCTCTCACTACCTTCCATGTATCCCTTGTCAATCTTTCCAACTTCCTCTTCTACTTCGGAAGGTTCAACCCATTTAACTTCCTTAAGATCTTCCTCAGGTTCTGCATCATCTGAGTCCGCTTCCATATGGTAGAGAACTCTGACTAGGTTGTCAGGGCCTTGATCGACCTGACTCGACGAGTTTACCTCAACCAATTGAAATATTTCACCTTCTAAACCGGTTTCCTCTTCTACTTCACGTTTTGCGGCTTCTTCCGGATCTTCTCCTTCTTCTATGTGTCCTCCGGGGAAGTGCCACTGGTCCGACATAGGATGATCTTCTTTCTCGATCTTTTTCCCTAGCAGAACCTTTCCGTTGTAGGTTACTATTGCGCCGGCTGCGACCATGAAGTTTTCTCTTGACATATTTTAGAATAAGAAGGGAAGGGATTTGAAGCCTGTTGCTAGAAAACAGCCAGACTGTTCTCTACTTCTTGTCTTAGTGCGTCTTCCCCCTGCTCAGCCGTCCCAACCATGTCATCAATATGTGTCTCTGGGTTACGGTGACCATAGTTTACCGAAGCTCTTCCGGCTTCTTCGCCTTCAACTGCGACGGAGACCTGGCTTATAACATCGCCTTCTACAGGTTGATCGGAGTAGCCAGAAATTGTCTCGTCCCCAAGCTCGTCGTTGAATCCCATTAGCACATTTGTGATGTAGTCAACGGCTGTTCCTCTTCCTTCTTCATCCAGAGTGTGGTCGAATTCGGATAGTTCTCCTGTGGCGTCAATAGATATGTTGATTCCGTATCTGTCCTGTTTGACGTATTCTGATCTATGTTTACTTACGCTTGCGACCCCTTTGTTTGTTACCTCTACATCAGGTTCTTCAAGCATACTGTAGTTGTTAGTTATCCTATTTAGTTCTGATTCAAGCTCTGAGACTTCGTCATCATACGGATGATCGATACTACTTGTTCTCGAACCCGAATTTGCGGCATTCACCCCATTTTTGGTTTGTTGTGTTTTCTGTTTTCCGTCAGAGGCGCATCCTGCTGCTCCGGCAGTAAGTGCTGCGCCGATTCCGCCTAAAATCTTTCTCCGGGAAAACTTCTTGGTCATATTTGTTACTAGAAGGTCAATACATAAAAATGTTTTGGTTATACGCCCAAGACTCTCATATCCTTCTCAAGCTGAGGCACCGTTTCAAAACCATCGATCTGATCTCTCTTTACCCACTCGAACTTATCATGTTCTCGAGTCAGCTCAACTTCATCGCTCTCAACTATGACAAGCACGGGATGGATTGTGAAGTGGTATTCTCCAGATTCAACGGTAAAAGGTTCCGCAGTTTTGATTGTCTTTCCTATCAGACCTGTTTCCTCTTCAAGTTCACGTAGAGCGCCCTCCCTCTCTGTTTCATCCTCCAGAAAACCAGAGGGAAACTCCCACTCTCCCGGGTAACGGTCTCTAGATTCAGCTCTCTTTACCAAAAGAAACTTCTCTATCTCAGGATTGTAGGTTACGGCCACCACAACATCGTGGTTCATAGATCTAGTCTTTCAATAGATTCCATTTCTCCAAGGGTTTTCAGGCCATCAAGTTCGCCCAGACTAACTAGCTTAGCCTTGTCGTGTTCATGATTAAGCTCCACCTCTCCTTCTGCTTCGACAAGGAACGGGTGCAGCCTCCAAACACCTAGTTCTCCACGATTCAAGTACGGTTTTCCGGATCTAACCGCTTGGCCTTCAAGCCCTGTCTCCTCTTTTAGCTCTCTAAGCGCAGCTTCTTTTTTCGTTTCACCTTCCTCTATTCTTCCTCCCGGAAAGTTCCAGTAGCCTGAGCTCGAGGTCTGCTCCGAACGCCTGAGAACAACATATTTCCCGTTTTTTCTGGGTACTGAGGTTGCGACCTCGCCCTCAACCAGTCCAAGCTGCTTGATAGCCTTGAACTGGCCTATACTTTCGTACTCGTAGAAATTAGTTAGATCGATCCATTCGAAACTGTCATGTTCCTCAGAAAGAACATTCTCTGAAATCTCATCTGCTTTTTCTGGATCGAGTTCGATTAGTACGGGGTAAAGATTGTATTTCGGATTATCTTCGCTAGGATACGGATCGGCGACTTTCTCTATACTGTAATCGTTTTCTTTCCACTTAAGCTGTATTTCTTCTTTTAGCTCGCGTACTGCCGCTTCTTCTATCGCTTCATTCTCTTTTCTTTTCCCGCCTATCCACTCCCAGTAGTTGTCCTTCGTTCTCCGTGCCAGGAAGTATTTTTCCTGCGATCTTATCACTAGCTGGGCTACGTCTTTTGTGTCGGCCATAGATTTGTTTTAGACCTCAGAGATTATTATTGGCTATTATCAGAACTCTATTTCGTCAACCGAGATCAGATCCCAGTCTGCGTAAGGCTCATCTTTGTCCTCGTATGATTCTTTAACGTCCTCAGGATCGCCTCTTACCTGCATAAAGTAGAAATCTTCGTCTATTCTCCCGACTTCAACCCCGAGAGTCTCCCTCACGGTTTCATACAAAGTGGTGTAGACCTGCTCTATCTCATTTGAGCCAACTTTTCCTACAGGGGAGCTTAGATTGGATTCCTGAACCTTTTCGAGATCTACAGCTGCCGAAAACGCATAAATATCGTCATGCGCCTCATCCAGAATACCTTCTATAGTTGCATCATTCTGCTTAGGATCATCATCCAGCGTTTCATCTATAGACTGTTTCAAAGCCCTACCCCATCCTTCTCGCATAAGTAATCGAAATTTAGGGAGAACTTTTTGTATATGAAGGATAGCCGGGACGGGGATTTGCACCCCGGTAGGCGGCTTTGCAGGCCGCTGCATAGCTCCTCTGCCATCCCGGCAAACAGATTCTTTTAACTAAACAGTCGGTGAGAAACCTTAAAACCGCTTTCAGTCGTTGCACGGACAGCCTTCGCCGCATCCGCACCCTTTCTCTTCCTCGCCTTCACCAGTTTCAACGTCTTTACTTCCTTTTTCTGGCATATACAACGGTTTATGGAAAGGGTTTTTATTAGTCAAGGATTATCTGACGTATCAACGGAGGCAGATATTCTATATGAAGATCGAGGTTCTCGGCACGGTCCAGGATGGAGGAGTACCACACATGGATTGTAGCTGCCGGGTATGCGAGGAAGCTAGACAAGACTGTTCAAAACAAAGATACGTACACGCCGTCATGCTGAAGGAGAATGACGATGAAAACTCGATCCGGTATCTGATCGGAGCCAGCCCTGATATTAGAAACCAGATAAAGGGAGAGTTCCTCGACGGAGTATTCGTGTCGGACGACCACCTCGGAGATATTACAGGACTACTATTCCTAGGAGAGTCTTCTATGGATGCCTCCGGAGTACCTGTCTACTGCGCAGAAGGAGTAAAGGACTTCATAATGAAAAACGATCCGTACAGGTACATGGTCGACCGCGGAAATATTGAAACAGAAGTCGTAGACGAAGGAGAAGAAGTTGAGGTGCAGGGAGGTCATGTAGAACCTCGAGAAGTAATTCATAGAGGAGATTACGCTGACGCATTAAGCTTCATGATCCACGGAGAGGACAAAAAACTTTACTACGTCTCAGACCTCGACAAATGGACTGAAGACGCTATCGAATCGGTTAAAGAAGCTGATATTGCGATTGTCGATGGCTGCTTCTGGACGAAAGAGGAGCTGGACAGGTTCGAGGAGGTTCCACACCCTCCGATCAAGGAGTCGATGGAAACGTTTTCGGACGTTGATACAGAGATCTACTTCACCCACATGAACCACACCAACCCGGTACTGCTGGAGGACTCAGATGAGAGAAAGGAGATGGAGGAGAAAGGCTTCCAGATAGTTGAGAGAGGCATGGAGTTCGAGATCTAAAGGCAGGAACACTAGATTCGGACCCTTAAAACCTCTCGTATATAAAGTTTTCTTCTTATTTGCTATCTACAGGGCAGTCAAAACGCTCAACGAATTCTTACACCAAACTCTGATCCGTCATGATCAAAAAATTCAACCTTCTGAAAGCATTCCTTACCTCGGTAACCACCGCACTAGTTTTACGTTCCGGAAACCACCTCAAAATGTTCTCACTGGTTGCAGGATTGATGACAGTAGGCGGGAGTCTGACATTAGAAATAGAAGATCAGATCAAAAGAAACATTTAGAGACCGATAACTAATGTCTGCTAGTAAAGTTCCTGATATTTTCAAAGGCGAAATATCTAAGGAAGATAAAAAATTTCTATTAGAGCATGCTTGGAGTAAAAGAAGCCATTATAGAAGGAACTCTAGTTTTCTCCTAAGCCTACTAGTATCAACAACAGCTGTTTTTATTGCTTTCATAAATTACTATCTGAAAACCGCTGAATCATTAGGCGATTTTCTAGTATTCTCACTGGTTTCTATTCTTTTCTCTTGTCTAATAATCATATTCGGATATAGTAGTTATTCCGCCTTCAAGACCTCAAACCATTACCAATCTATGTACTCAAGCTACTTAGAAACTTACTTTGAGGACTTAAGCGAAGAACTGATTGAGGATTATAAGGAGGACAAATTACTCTAGATAACCGTCCGACTTTTAACTTTCCCACCCCCAATCTCGGGTATGGCAGGCCGGGCGGCTTGGGGTCGCCTCTGTCCGGAAATCCTCGTGATGCCGGAGCCGTCAACCAGGGAGCGGCGTCTCCTCTGAGGTTTCCAGCCCTCTTCGGTTCGCTGAGGGTCCGTCCTCCGGGATACTCTTGGTCGTGAACCGGGTCAGGCCTTGACGGGAGCAGCCCTAAGCGGTCAGGCGTATGTTCGGAGGGTGGCGGACCTGAGACCTGAGGAGGTTTACTGGGTCTCGAGGAACGTCCATCCCCGGGAGCCACCAGTTTTCCACAACTTTTCTACAAGGAGAGCTGAAACCGTTCCAATCAAAGCCCCAACCAGTACATCGGACGGATAGTGGAGCCCCAGATATACTCTTGAGAACCCGACTAGTCCGGCGACCAGAAACAGATAGTGTGTCTTGAAGCGTGTGTAGAGTATTGTTGCTAGTACGAATGCTGTTGCTGTATGTCCGGATGGAAATGAGTGCTGAGTAAAAGCAGTTCCAAGCGATTCTACTGTGGGCCTAGGTCTAGCAAAACCGAACTTGAGCCCATAAACAATTAGTCCTGTAAGAGAGAATCCTAGTAGTGTTTTGTTAGCTAGCTTCTTTTCCCGAGTGTAGAGGAAGCCTATTAGAACTGCTGCAAACGCTGTGCTTCCTAATGCTGTTAGACCCTGGAAGAACTCGTTGACTATCGGCGTTCTTAGCGAGAGTATAAGTTCCATTACCTGTTTTTCGAGAGCCATACTGCTGTCTTTTCTGTGCTAGGACTATAGTTTTTACGGAAAACCGTATTACAATAGCCCATAAATAGCATTTTGAACCGATATCTGTATTACAAACGGTCATCTGCAGATGATTTTACAACATTTGGCATCCAAGACTTCGGTGTGATACACGTCTACGGCACCTCCCACGTTTCCAACGAAAGCCTCGACCTGATTGAGGAGAAGATCGATGAGCACGACCCCGAGATTGTCGCGCTTGAACTCGACTTTGCACGTTTAAACGCTTTGCTAAGCGACCAGGATCATTCTTCAAACGGCGGCCCGGCATTCATCAGAATGATCAAAGCCTTCCAGGACTTTGCTGGAGGTAAGACAGGTGTTATGCCCGGGGAAGAAATGCTTCACGCATACAATAAATCGATGGAAGAAAGCAGGGAAGTCGCACTGATAGACCAGGAGATACAGGCAACCGTAGGCAAACTCAAATCTATTAAGTTGAGAGAAAAAGTAAAGGCGTTCGCACAACTAGTTGTAGGCTTTATCGGTTCCGGAGGCTTCGACTTCAACGATATACCGGAAGAGGAATTGATCGACCAGCTCTTGTTTGAGATGAAGTTCAAGTTCCCTGACATGTACCGTGTTTTAGTTGAGGAGAGAAACGAGCACATGAGAAGAGCTTTACTTAAGCTTCAAGAAAACAATCCTGACTCCGATATCGTGGCCTTTGTAGGTGCAGCACACAGGAAAGAACTCGAGAAACAGTTGAACGGAAAAGAGGTTAAGACTTCTCAGCAAACTCTCGAATTATGAAGTCGATAGTTAAAATCTCGTGGGGTTCTGGAAAACCGGTTCTAAAGCTAGCAACTGAAAACGGCTTCGAGTACCTTGAGCTGGAGAAAGGGAAGAAGCTTGAATACGAACTTACAACGGATAGAAGGTGTACCGGCCATTTTGAGTCCCGGGGAAACCATGTTGCTTGCCCGGATTTTAAGCAGATTGATAGCGGCGACCAGTGCCAGGAGTGTAGAAGAAAGGATATCTACACCGACTGGCGTGAAGGAAACTCAACACCTTACGATGCGGATTACTCTGTTTATCTCGTGCAGTCGAGCAATAATGTGAAAGTTGGTGTTACAAAGACTTCAAGACTTCAAGAACGCTGGCTGGAGCAGGGTGCAGAGTACGCAGCCGAGATAATATCCGAAGTAAGTGGCGATACTGCTTTAGAAAAGGAGAAAGAGATATCAGAGGAAGGCGTTAGTGAAAGAATAAGCAAGTCTACGAAATCAGGTGAAGCCGATGTTACGCGTTTAAAGTCTACTTTGGAGAAGCTTGGTTTTGATGCCGAGATCCAGAATATTGCGGAGTCTATAAACTGCGAGCTTAAACGGAAAGGCCGTTTTCCTTCACCTGTCGAAAAAGTTAAGGGTCAGATTATTTCTAACGGGCGTTACGGATTGATACTAGACTCTGGAAAGGTCTTGAAGAAACCAGAGCAGAGAGGACTAGCTGACTACTAAATGTTTTAAATCGAAAATGCTCTAATCCCGATTTGATGAGTCGTTTAGTTAATTTATTCGTGATTTCAAGCCTGTTGCTTGTTCCATTTATCGGTTTTATCGAGTTAATGATCGGAAACTACTACTTTGCTTCTTCGGCGTTTATCTCGTCTATCATGGTTCTGTGGATTTTCTGGGACTTCGGGTAACGATCTTTAAACAGTACGATAACAAGTATTAGGTATGACTGATTTCGAGCGAGCGCTCGTAAACTCTTTCAACGACTTTTTCGAGGAAGAAAGTTTGGAAGGTATCGCGCATAGAAAGAAGCAGCACCGTTTCTCATCCCAGTTATGCGATGTATTGGTTGACTCGCCTCATGAAATGTTTTACCTAGCGATAGAGAACAAATCAGTCAAGACTTCAAGCACGAACAAGCTCTACTTCTCTCAGCATTTTTCGGTTAGTGATGACGGTCATCAGGTTGAGAGGATAAGTGATTTTGTTGATCGATCCGGTAGAACAGGTTTTCTTGCTGTTGAACTGAAGAGAGGGAGAGGTAAGTCCCGGAAAGCCTACATGGTTCCATGGGAGGCAGTGAGAGAAGCCTACACTAATGATGAGACCGGACTTCATATCGATGAGATCAAGCAGTACCCGGAGATCTTCCGTTCGAGCGAGTCCTATTCTATTGCGGAGATCTGCCAGGAGATGAAGATATAGGCAGAGACTTTATAGGTCTCAGAAACTGAAATTTCTGTGTGCCGAACCGTTTCAAACCCTCGATCGAAGAAGTAAACGCATTTGTTGCTGCGACTGTTGCAATTACGGCAGCCTTTACAGCTTTCAAAGGCAACATCACTGTCAGATCTGTAGTTTTTTACGGCGCTGTCTCCGGACTAATACTTTTGTCGAGGGAGATAGGTCAGAGAACTATCGCCCAGTGGATGGAAGCTGACGTAGAACTCAAGCTTTCTCCTGAAGGAACCGTTCTAACCCTTTTAGGAGCAGGAATGAGCTTTTTGAGTTCTATACCCGTGATAATGCTTTTCCCTATAACTTCAAACTTTTCGATCACAAGCTACGAACACTGGGGCAAAGGTGTTGATGCGATGTGGATAAAGAGAGAACAGTGGTTTGTCAACGCAGGGTTGGTTGCTTTAAGCATTCTGTGGCTTGGATTTTACTCTCTAGGAATTAGTAATGGTGCTGAAGCGGTTTCATTCTTCGCATTATTCCAATTACTGCCTTTCGACTACTCCGGTATACCTACAGGGAGGCTGGATGGCGCAGTAATTCTGAAGCATAACGGTTTTAGGTGGATTCTCTGGTTTGCCTTAGCCTGGATCTCAGTAGTTCCACTTTAGTACATATTTAAATTAGAGAACAATAACAAATTCTGTGAAAAAGGGAATATCTCCAATAATTTCAGCAGTAGTTCTAATCGCCTTTTTAATGACTGTAGCAGGTTTAGCTGGACCTTACTTTACAGATGTCTTCGAAAATACTTCAGACGAAGCAACTAATCAGCAAGAAGACCTTGTCGAATCTTCAAAGGGTGAACTAGAGATTAAGGAGATGAGTTACGACTCTGGAAAAGGGTCCTACATGGTTGAGATCAAGAACACAGGAACTACAAACATCAAGAATCTTACTATAACAATTACTGGAGATAAACCGGTTCAGAAGAGAGCAAGCAGTAGCTTGGCTCCCGGAGAGATAAGACAGATAAGTGT
The DNA here is from genome assembly GCA_014297435.1 of Candidatus Nanohaloarchaea archaeon. Classification (GTDB taxonomy): domain Archaea; phylum Nanohalarchaeota; class Nanosalinia; order Nanosalinales; family Nanosalinaceae; genus PL-Br10-U2g16. The sequence goes on from JACOQA010000003.1 coordinate 44,871, forward strand.
ATCATCCACCTCAAGAGAAGGCGAGCTACAGATAACGAGTGCAGACGCAAACATGGATATATACAGAGATTTGAACCAGACAAGTTAAGAAGAAACAAGTGATAGAACTTGAGACCTGGAAGAAACTAATAATCTAAGTTAAAAGCCAAATGCTTAGCCTAATTAGAATGAGAGAAACTCTAATCCTCGGGTTGTGCACGTTTCAATTTTGAAATAAAAGATGATAATCGGAGACCATGAGCCAAGTCTCTGATTTTAGTAGGTCAGGAGTGACTTTATATTCAGGCGCACTTCTAACAAGAATATGCCGAAGATCAGTGTTGGAAGAGATCAAGAGGATAGAGACGAGCACGGTCTGAAAGGAACCGGCATAATTGGTAAACACCTGGTAGGCGAGAACGAGGAAGCTCACAAAGCTAACCCGATCTACTTCGATCTCGCAAGACCTCACGTCATGGGAATCTTCGGTAAAAGAGGTACAGGCAAATCATACTCGATGGGCACCATAGCTGAGGAGATACAGTCCTCTGATGTAGCAGATAATCTTTCTACCGTTATAATCGATTCTATGGGCATCTACTGGTCGATGAAACACCCTAACAACCGTTCAATTTCTATTCTTGAGGACTGGGATATTGAACCCAAAGGCTACGACGCAAACGTATACATTCCGGAAGGGAAGACTAGGGAGTTCGAGAAGAAGGAGATGCCTTACGACGGCACCTTTACACTGAACCCCGGAGAGTTTACAGCCCAAGAATGGGCGATGGCGTTCGACTTCGATCTAAGTTCCCAACAAGGTATTCTGCTCGAAAGAGTTATCTCCAAACTAAAGGAGAAGAGAGGTTCGGATTACACTCTAGAAGATATTGTACAGGCCGCAAAAAAGTTCGACTTCCCGAAAGAGATCGAAGAAGGATTGGTAAACAGGTTCAGAGCTGCGGAGGATTGGGGAGTGTTCGGCGAAGAGTCAACTATTGAAAAGTTCACCGAAAGAGCTGAGATGTCAATAGTTGACGTATCAGTCTTCGGAGAGCTCTCCTCAGGATGGTCGGTAAGATCTCTTATTGTCGGTTTAATGGCGAAAAGAATACTTAAGAAGCGGATGACGGCGAGAAGGATAGAGGAGATAGAAGAAATGGACAACATCTCCCAGAACGAGATGCCTATCACTTGGATGTTTATAGACGAAGCACACGAGTTCCTGCCAGCAAAGGGAAAAACTCCTGCAACAGACCCACTACTGAAATGGGTAAAGATCGGTAGAGAACCAGGGGTTTCCCTGGTTTTAGCCACCCAGCAACCTGCAAAACTTCATCCTAACGCGCTTTCACAGTGCGATATAATTCTCTCCCACCGTTTGACTGCTAAACAGGATATTAATGCTTTAGGAGAGATCATGCAGACGTACATGCGTCACGATATCGGACATTATATCGATGCTTTGCCCGATCAGCCAGGAACCGGTTTAATACTGGATGACAACTCAGAAAGAATTTACCCGATCCAGATGAGACCTAGAAAGTCGTGGCACGCTGGAGGAACACCTGACGCATTCGAGGACTGATAAATAATGGTTTTCGACGCTTTAACAGTTCAGGAAGTTCTGAAACGTTTTGTAATGGCTCCAACCAACTACGAACTTCTACCTTCGCTACTACCTATTATCGGAGGCGCGCTTGTAATAGAGCTTTACTTCGGCAAACACGAATCAGAGAGTCTAGGTTGGAACACATCTGTCGGGAACGCGGTTATTTGGGTTACAACCGGCATCTCACTCTTGATAACTTCGGAGCTTGGTCAGATGGAGAGATATGCGTCTTACTTCCTTGTAGTAGTCGGATCTCTGGTCGGCTACATGAACTTCTATCATAAATGGTCCGAATCTGTTGCTTTCATAATTTCATCAGCAGGTATAGTTTACTCACTCGCCTACGTAACCGTAGTACTGGTTAAAACGGATATACCGGTTAACAACACGGTTTTGAAGGCCTCACTAATATTTATCGTTGCGACTAATCTAGGTTTCAAGATCCTTCAGATGTTTGAAACTCCAGCAAATGACGGCTTCGGCATGAGGTAAACCCATCCATCAAAACCGGTTTAACTCTTCCCTACACGATTTAAGCTAGATGGATCTGCTTGAATCCGACAAGATTGAGTCCCGTACATACCAGGAAGTTATCGCTGCCTCGGCAATAGACCAGAACACGCTTGTTGTTCTACCTACAGGACTAGGTAAAACTGTTATAGCTGCTATGGTTGCGGCAGAGAAGCTTGAAACCGGCAAAGTACTTTTCATGGCTCCAACAAAGCCTTTAGCCGAACAACATCTCTCAAGCTTCAAAGACTTTATTGACATCGATGAAGATGAAATGGCAGTCATGACAGGCAAAACTAGACCCGATGAACGCTATGATCTGTGGGAGAATAAAAGAGCTTTCTTTGCAACTCCACAGGTAGTTGAAAACGATCTAATATCCGGAGAAGTGCCTGTAAAGGATTTCTCGCTCGTTATATTTGACGAGGCGCATAGAGCTACAGGAGAGTACAGCTATGTATTCATAAATGATAGGATGCGCGTGCATAAGATGGCTTTGACCGCTTCTCCCGGCGGAAGCAAGGAAAAGATCATGGAAGTTGCAGAAAACCTTGATATCGAGAACTTCGAGGTAAGAACCGAAGACGACCCGGACGTCGAACCCTACATACAGGAGAGAGAAGTCGAGTGGCAGAAAGTGAGCCTTGATGATAGATTCAAAGCCGCAAAGAGAAACCTTGAGGAGTCTCAGAGAGACCAGCTTAAAGAACTGAAAAAACTAGGACACATAAGTTCGACTTCGAACGTACACAAAGGAGACCTTCTAAAGTTGAGAGGTAAGATCAGCTCGAAGCTTTCCAGTTCTGATGATCCAAAACTGTACAAAGCAATTTCACTGGTTGCAACAGCTCTCAAGATTTCACAGGCTTCCGAACTACTCGAGACACAGGGAATTACACAGTGCTACAGGTACATAGATGGACTGGAGACGGATGACTCTAAAGCCGCGAAGAGAGCACTAAATAACGACCAGTTCAAGAGAGCGAAGAACCTTGTTAAACATTTGAAGAAGAAAGGAGAAGAACACCCCAAGTTAGACAAACTGAGAGAGATTTTATCTGATATGAACGATGATGAGAAAGCTCTTGTCTTCACCGAGTACCGGGACTCGACCGAGATGATCACTGAGGAGCTGGAGACTGAGGGACTAGATACAACCACGTTTATTGGTCAGCAAGGAGAGAAAGGAATGAGCCAGACACAGCAGAAGGAAGTGCTGGAAGACTTTAGAGACGATGAATATGATGTTGTGGTTTCGACAAGTATCGGAGAAGAAGGTCTCGATATTCCGAGCGTCGACTACGTAATTTTTTACGAACCTGTGGCTTCCGGTATTAGAGACATCCAACGTTCTGGACGTACAGGAAGGCAGGAATCCGGAAAGGTCTATGTTTTGATGGCGGAGAACACTAGAGATGAAGGTCATTACTGGAGCGCCCACCACAAGAAAAACAACATGAACAGCGTCCTTCAGGAGTTAAAAGAGGAGGAACTGGAGACAGAAGATCACAAGACCCTTGACAGCTTCGAGGGAGAAGAAGAGAACCAAGAAAAAGAGGATAATAAGATAGAGATTGTTGCGGACGACCGGGAGAACAAGATACTCAAGAAGCTTGCCAAACTGGATATTGAAGTCAATCAGGAACGTCTAGATGTAGCAGACTTTCTTGTATCAGACAGAACCGCGGTCGAGAGGAAACAAACCGAAGACTTTGTTGACTCGCTTGTAGACCAGAGGCTTTTCTCCCAACTTCCCGAACTTCAGCAGTTCGAGAAACCGGTACTACTAATAGAAGGAGAAGAGCTTTACTCCCACAGAAAGATTCATCCGAACGCCATCAGAGGTGCTTTAGCCTCTATAGCTGTAGATCATGGTATTCCGGTTCTTTGGGCGGATGACCAGGAAGAGACATCCGAAATGTTGAAGGCGTTGGCTAAAAGAGAACAGGAGGATCAGGACAGAGATGTAGCAGTTAGAGGCTCGAAATCAGGGACTACGGAGAGACAGCATCAGGAATTTGTCGTAGCCGGACTTCCTTCGGTAAACACGAAGCTTGCGAAAAGATTGCTTGAAGAGTTCGGTTCGATCCAGAAAGTATTTTCGGCTTCGGAAGATGAGTTGAAAGAGGTGGAGGGTATTGGCGAGAAAAAAGCCTCATCGATCCGTAGTTTGGTGGAGAAAGAGTATGAGTAAAAGACCTCTAATAGTAGGTATAGATCCCGGTAATACTTCTGCAGTTGCAGCCTTGGATCTTGAAGGTGAGCTAGTTTTCCTCGAAAGCAGACTGGAGTTTTCAAGGTCAGAGATTATTCAGAAAATTATAGAAGTGGGACATCCTGTAGTTGTGAGCTGCGATAAAGCTGATATGCCTTCTAACGTCGAGAAAATAGCTTCCTCGCTTGGGGCGAACAGGTTCGAACCTGAGGAAGATCTTCCAAAACAGAGGAAAGAAGAGCTTGGTAGAGGCGATAATTCTCATGAGAAGGATGCTCATGCCTCTGCTTTGCATGCATATAAGTCTTTGAGAAAGCAGTTCCGGAAGATTAACAAGCGATCCAGAGAAAATGATCTTAGAAAGTGGGATGTGGCGAAGGATTACTTCTCTCAAAGAGGAGATGTTTGAACCAGAGAATGAGAAGCAGAGAAAGCTTCTAGAGACCTCGAAGTTTATAGGTAAGCTTGTTCTGGCCGGAATCATATTTCAAATACTGCTGTTTTTGGGAGTGGATCTTGAGCCGTTCCAGGAACTCCTTGCCCATATAACGTCCAGTTTGTTGAGTTTTCTGGGAATTGATTTCACAGTACAGGGCTATCTTTTGGTTGGTGAGACCGTTGATTATCTAATAACAAGAGACTGTACGGGCTGGAAGTCCGTAGCCGCTTTTACAGGTCTAATGTTCGCCTCAGAAGGTCACAGAAACTGGAAATATCTGGCATCAGGAGTCTTATTGATACAGCTGGTAAATGTCTTGAGAATAGTGACAACGGTATATCTTAGTTATACTGGTATAATCTCTTTCGACATTATCCACTCGATTTTCTGGAGGTGGGGATTGACATTCGTAGTGCTTGTTCTGTGGGGGCTATGGTTGTTTGAAAGCCGTTAAGGGCTTGGGAAGCTTTAAATACAAGTGTTTATAACTGGATTCTATGAGAAGAAAAGGTATTTCTCCTTTGATCGCTGCAGTCCTTCTTATTGCTTTCACAATGGCTGTGGCATCTCTATTTGCCCAGTGGGCACCTCAGCTGATGAAGAACGTTCAGGGAGACACCAGTGACAGAGCTGGAGACATCCCAGGTTGTTCGACAATCAGCCTTTCACTGTCCAACTATAATGAGTCCGCTGTTACAGTACAGCAGGAAAAAGGACAAGAACCAGCTGGCAACGTCTCAGTGACATGGCAGTTTGATGGTCAATCGCCGGCACAGGAGTACATCCAATTATCGGATGGACCTACTGACATCGAGGTTGCTTACAACAACGCTTCTGGAGAAGTCAACGAAGGTACCGTCACAGAGATCTCGGCTACGCCGATCGAATGTGAGGGTGCTGGTAGTTCCACTTGGACAAACCAATCCTCGAGTTAGGGCAAATAGTTATTTTCCCAAATTTTTTTCTCAAACTACTGGCTTTTTATTCCAGCCTCTATAATACAGAGGTATGTCAAATGGAGTCTCGGACGATGTGAGCAGGGAAAAGCTCGAAAACGAGCTCAAAGGTATTGAAACTTCTATTGAGGAGCTCCAAGAGCGTATAAGTGATATTGAAGACCGAGACATGATGGCTCAACTCGAATCTCTTTCTATTGAAGACGAAGTAAATGAGATAGAGGAAATGCTCAATCACATGGACAAGGAAGAGCTAGAAAAACGGCTCAACATGGTTGAACAGATTAAAGAGGAATATCAAGAAGGAAAAGTACACGAGAAACTGGAGTACCTCTATGAGCAGATAAAAGAGATGAGAGAGAAAGAGTTTGAAGCACCTGAAATAGGTGAGGAGTTTGAAGAAAGATTAGAGGAAGTCGAACAGAAGGTGGAAAATGTTGAATCAGACTCTTCTATGCCAGAAAAATACAGAAAAGCTGTAAGATCTAACTATGAACAGATTAAGAATCTTAAACAGGATGTTACAGAAGAAGGTTCCGGATCAGTAAGCCAGGAGAAACTTGAAAGAATAGAATCGAAGCTACAAGAATTAGAGCGGATGAAGGCAGGCTCTCAAGAAACAGTAACTGTCGAAGAACCTGAAAGTAACCAGAACATGTCCGCTATAGAGTTCGATCTTAAGTCGATCAAATCCCGACTAGCGGAGGTAGAGAAACACGGCGCAGGCTCTAAAATCGACGAAGCCAATATAACCGAACTGAGGAAGAAAGTCAAAAGGCTCGAGAAAAGATTAGATCAACAGAACATCACTGAAGAAGATCTTAACGATAGAACTGAGATTTTAAGACATGAGATGGATGATAAGTTAAGACGGATCGAATCCGAGCTTGAAAGAGCAGAGAGAAACGGAAAAGAAAGAATAGAAAGCATGGAGCAACTTCTGCAGGAAAAAGTTCTTGATGAGTTTGAAGGTGAGGATGAGCTAGGCTCCAAGCTCGATAATTTAACAGAAGTTATCTCGGAAAACCAAGAATATATTGAGAAGCTGGAACAAAAGATTGCGGAATTAGAGAAGGAAAGATCTGAACTAGTTGAGCGAGAATCCGAGGTTGAGTCTGAAAAAGTAAAAGCGATGAGAGAAAGAATCGAAGAGCTAGAAAAGCGTACAGAAGAAGAACGGAGTCCTGACAGAGAGCCTAAAACCCTTGAAGAGAAGATAGACAACCTCGCAGAACATGTACTAAGGAATCAGGAGAAGATACACGATCTTGAGATGAAGATGGAATCAGATTCTGGCACCAGCCAAAGCGATGTAACAATTATAAGCTGAGTATAAACGCGATTACTGAAAGACCGCCTATACCAAGTTCTGTTAGGAGAAGTGCGGCAGGGAACACCGGTATAAACCTTACACCTGTCTTTATACGGACCTTGTCTTTGTCTATAGAATTAATTTGTTCCTCCGTAATGCCTTTCACCTTTCCTCCCTGCTCCTCTGTATCGTCGAGAACATCTCCAGGCTCCAGATCTGAAACAGGTATCTTCTTTGTCATCAAGTCATCCTGTATAACTTTGAGATATCTGTAGAGAAATATCAGACCGAGTAAAATACCGAAGTAAAGAAGACTGACATAAAATCCTGTGACAGACATAAAGGCGGAGAGCAGCCCTGCGAACATTATCTCCATTGATATTCTTTTTTCCTGGGTTCTTACCGTCTTCCAGGTCTTCGAGAGAGCGTTGTTGCCTGTTGAAATATAGAATGCGTACCCTAAGCTGTAGATCATCCCAAGGAATAGTATGTTCAGAAATATGCTGATTCCGAAAGATATTCCTGTACCCGAAATTGCGTAAGGTGTTCCAAAGCCGATCACGCTCATCGCAAATGCGTCAGCGCCACCCCACATACCTAAGAAGTATAGTCCCCAGCCGTAAACCGAAAATGCTGCTCCGGCTCCGATCGACCAGAGAAGTGGGTCTCCAAGCGCCTGAAACCATATCAAAGGATCAGATAAAAGAGTAGCAAGGTTTGTTAATACAGCAAAATCCATGTGAGGGATTGAAGCCGTCAAATGCAGTCCTAGACCAGCTAAAACACCAACTATTGAGACTGTATCCGGGACTTCTGTGGTTTTCAGGTCGAACACCGCAGCCACTGAAAGCACAATAAACGCTATAGTATGGGACGCGGCTATGTACATACTAGTCTTTAAGTTCACTCGGAGTTATAAACTGTACAGTATGAGGGATGTAGAGCTTCTTATTGACCCTGTCGCCGGGACTATCGTTGAGTCGGTTGACTCAGGTTCAGAAAATGTTGAAGTATTGTCAGATAAGCTGGGTGTAAGCGAAAAACGTCTTAGAAAAGCTGTAGACAGTCTGACAAGAGAAGGATTACTGAAAAGATCTGGCGACAACCTGGAGCTTAATGATGCCCAGATTAAGAAATTAAATCAGTATCTTTCCGAAGAGATTGACAAGGAACAGAGATTTATTGAGGAAAAATTTCTTGGAGGCTCAATAGACTTGGAAGAGTACAGATCTATGAACACGGATCTTGATTTTTCAGCAGTCGAGTTTCTTGAAAACGAAGAGAGTTCATCGGAAGCAATATCTGAAAACAATGACTCATCAGTGAATCACGAGTTTAGAGCAAAGAAGAAGGCTTTTGATACGACTGAACAGCTTCTTAATTCCTGAAAAAGGTTTTTCCACTTCTAAATCACAACGCTCTTTTTAAATGGAAGCCTGAAGAAATCGTAGACATGAACAACGTGCTCTGGTTCGATGAGATCGATTCCGACGACACCGCAAAGGTCGGAGGTAAAAGCGCAAACCTGGGAGAACTCAGCAACAACGTCAACGTACCTGTACTTCCGGGCTTCGCGACAACCGCTGACGCATACGATACCTTCATCAAGGAAACCGGACTGAAGGAAAAGATCGAAAGACTGATCGATGGAATGGACATAGATGACATTAACAGCCTTCAGAGAACAGGAAAACAGATCAGAGCACATATCAAAGAAGCAGAGATGCCGGAATCCCTCAGAAAAGACTTCATTAAATCATACGAAGAACTCGAGGAGGATTTAGGAGTAGAAAATCCGGAAGTTGCAGTAAGATCTTCAGCAACAGCCGAAGACCTGCCCGGAGCTTCGTTTGCAGGTCAACAGGAAACCTATCTAAACGTTTCCGGCAAACAAGACCTAATTAAAAGAATTAAGGACTGTTTCGCCTCCCTCTTCACAAATCGAGCGATTTCATACAGAGAGGACAAGGGATTCTCACACTTCGACGTCAAGCTTTCTGCAGTAGTACAGAAAATGGGTCGTTCAGATATTGGAGCAGCAGGAGTCATGTTCACACTCGACCCTGACTCAGGATTCGAAAACGTAGTAACTATCAACGGTAGCTACGGTCTCGGAGAATACGTTGTACTGGGAGAGGTCAACCCAGACGAGTTCACAGTATTCAAGGAGAACATGGGAATAATCGAAAGAAAACTGGGTGATAAAGAAGTCAAACTTGTCAGAAACGAAGATCATGAGAAAGGTGACAACCAGGAGAACGTCGAGAAAAACGTTCCGATGAACGACAGAGAAAAGTTCTGCATAACCGATAACCAGGTGAAGGAGCTTGCTAACTATGCCGTAGAGATTGAAGAACACTACGGAAAGCCTATGGATATTGAATGGGTTTACGATGGTCAGACAAAAGAGCTTTACATTGTCCAGGCAAGACCTGAAACTGTTCAGGCAGAGAAAGATGAAAACGTAATCGAAGACTACAAGTTGAAGGAGGAATCAGAAGTCTTGCTTGAAGGAGAAGCCATCGGATCAAAGATCGGTTCCGGCAAGGCTCACGTCCTTGACAGCCCGAAGCAGATCGACCAGTTCGAGGAAGGCGAAGTGTTAGTTACTGACATGACCGACCCTGACTGGGAACCGATCATGAAGAAGGCTGGCGCAATTATAACCAACAAAGGTGGAAGAACTTCTCACGCTGCAATTGTTTCGAGAGAGATCGGGGTTCCCGCAGTTATTGGTACGGAGAACGCAACATCTCAGTTGAAGGACGATCAATCAGTAACCGTTGACTGTTCTAGTTCTACTGGAAAAGTTTGGGAGAAAGAGTTAGAGTTCGAGGTCCAGGAACACCATATCGACAGTATTCCGGAGACAGAGACCGATGTGCAGCTGAATATTGGGGAGCCAAGTGAAGCTTTCCATTTGGCACAGTTGCCTGTCGACGGTGTTGGACTCGCTAGAGAGGAGTTCATAATTTCCTCCCACGTCGGAGAGCATCCTCTCAAACTTATTGAGGAGGATCGTGAGGAGGAATATACTCAAGCTCTTAGATCCGGTATCGGAAAGATCGCGGCAGCATTCTATCCGGACCAGGTTGTCGTACGTTTGAGCGATTTCAAGTCGGACGAGTACGCACAGCTTGAAGGCGGAGAAGATTACGAACCTGACGAAGCCAACCCTATGATAGGGTTTAGAGGCGCCTCACGTTACTATGATGAGCAGTTCGCTAGGGCGTTCGAACTCGAATGTAAAGCACTGCGAAAATGTGTTGATGAGTTAGATCTGGATAACCTTACTGTGATGGTGCCTTTCTGCCGCACAGTACAGGAAGGAAAGAACGTCCGTGCCAAGATGAAGGAGTACGGACTGGATCAAGGCGACATCAACGTGTATGTCATGGCTGAGATACCTGCAAACATCATCAGAGCCGAAGAGTTTGCCCAGGTGTTCGATGGTTTCTCGATCGGTACAAACGACCTGACCCAGTTAACTCTAGGAGTTGATAGGAATTCGGATAAACTGGCAGAACTATTTGATGAAAGAGATCCTGCAGTTAAAGAATCTGTCAGAAAGCTTATTGGAAAAGCTCATTCCGAGAACGCACACGTGGGAATCTGTGGAGATGCACCTTCGACACACGAAGGATACGCAGAGTTCCTTGTCGGACAGGGAATCGACGCAGTCTCGGTATCTCCGGACGTGGCACTCGAAACAGTCATGAAGGTTGCCGAAGCTGAAGAAGATCTGGATGACGAAATCAGTTACGAGTTTTCGGTGGATGCGATGATCGGTACACCTGCTGGAAACGTCTATGAGACTTTGAAGAGTCATGGAACAGCTTCTGCTGAGAAGCTTATGGATTATACTTCGAAGAAGGTTGATGGAAAAAGTTTGAACCAGGCATTAGGTTGGCTGGCGAAAGAAGGAAAGGTAAAGGCGGAGAACCACGACGGCAAAGTGGTTTACCGGCTCGATGAGAGCTAGCGGAGTGTTACTATTCTTCTTTCCGCTACTTCTCCATCATGTACAACTGAGAGAATGTAGTTGCCAGGTCCAGGCTTGCTATCAGTTTCTACATCGTAGACTACTGATGCCAGGCAGTTATAGTAGAAGCTCTCTGGTTCTTCTACGTCACTAACGTCAACCTCTAAAGTTATTCTGTTGCTGCTTACTGAGTACGAGACCTTTGGTTCTTGTTGAATATTGTTTACTGGGAAGTTTCCGGAAAACCTCAGGCTGTCCGCCTTTATATCTACTGTCTGACCAGGACTGTTTCTGTACTGGCATTCTGTTTCGAGATCTTTCACATTCATGCTTGTACCGTTGCCGGCGAATAGCACCATTATTACTCCGATCACGAAAACTGATGTTACCACGATCCAGAACTTATCCATAATTACTGCTTGTTGGTAAAGAATTATATAGATGGCTGGAAAACAGCGTAAGAAACCCTTCAAACAGCACTTGATTTATTAACAGGCTCGCACAATTGTTCCGTATATGGACAGAGGTCGTGTAATCGGACTGATCTCCGGAAAAGGCGGAGTAGGAAAGACCAGCCTAGGAGTCAACCTGGGAATAGGCCTCTCAGAGTTCGGACAGGAAGTAACAGTAGTCGACGCAGACTTCTCAGCATCAAACCTGGGAGTACACCTAGGAAAGTACGAACATCCTGTCAAAGTACAACACGTTCTTGACGGAAACTCAGATCCAGAAAACGCAATATTCAGACACCCCAGCGGAATAAAGGCAGCGGTATCTTCTAACGAAATACATCATGTAGAACCCGAAGCCGGTAACCTCGCGCACCTATTGAACGAGGCAGCACAGAATTCAGACTATGTGATTGTGGACTGCCCGCCAGGACTAAACTCGACGGTTGAGAAAGTTATGGAGTCATGCGATGAGCTCATCATAATCACGATGCCGACACAGACCTCAGGTATTAATGCGGCGCAGATAATAGAAAAGGCCAAACAGATGCGGCAGCCAATCCTGGGGACAGTGATCAACATGTCAGAAGGTGAGCCCGACAGAGAACTTATCCAGAGAGAAGTCGAGATGATGACCGAATCGGATACAATTGCCGAGATACCATACGATGAGAAGGTGAAGGAAAGCCTTTTCCAGAACACTCCGCTTCTAAAGCACGAACCCTTATCTGAGGCATCGATCGAGATCAAAAAGCTGGCTGCAGCACTGGAAGGAGTCCAGTATGAAGAACCTAGGTTTGCAGGTTTGAAAAGAAAGCTGAATAACATTACCGATACTCTGAAGAAATAGACTTCTTGCCTTCTATAAACAATAATTAACCTACTATAGTTATGGTAATCGAAGAAGCACGAAAATTATAGAGCTAAAAATTTACAGTAACATAATTTTCACCAACTTAATCAACTAACATCTATAGTTGACTAGAAAGATTATTCGTCTTCGTGCATCATCTGTTCGTGAAGCTTCCGCCCCGACTCCGTATCAAACTCTTTACCACACTCAGGACACACAGTTTCATCCGCGCCATCTTCTTCACCTTCCTCGTCTTCATTCTCTACAGGATCCTGGTCATCTTCAATCTGTTCTGTTTCTTCCATCTCTTCTTCCTCATTTTCATCTTCGTCCTCGAGTTCTGCGATCTCTTCTATCTTCTGATCAACCTCATCGTCTTCAATATCGCTCATCTGTTCTATCGCTTCATCGATCTCATCCTCCTCTGGTTCAGAACCACTGAGATCAGGTCTCTGAATCTTAGGTCTGCCGCCGCTTCTCGAACCTCTCTGTTCTCTATCGGACCCCGAATCATTCTTTTTCTTCTTCACAGCTCCCGCAAAAACCATCATCCCAAGCATTACGAGACCGAGAATCAAGTTAGTTGAGGAAACATTCGCCGCTCCTGTTGCTTCACCTATGATTCTATTGACTTCGGAAGTCAATCCCTGACCTGTATTATCGTTGCTATCTTCTTCGGATTCATCAGATGAAGCATTCACAGTTCTTGAAGGAACGACCTGTGTCTGAATCTCCTTCTCTTCCTCAACACTTGTTTCGTCCGAGTTTCCTGATATCTTGACTGTGAAAGAAGGATAGTCCGAACATCCGTTAGTACAGAATCCGGAAGGTATCTCGATGTTTGCGGTTAATTCTGCTGATTCTCCGGTCGAAAGTTCTGCAATCGATGTCCCGGATAGATCGACGTTATCGTAACCTTCTGTGGAGAGCTCAATGTTCTCTACTTTTCTCTGTCCGGGATTGCTTATTGTTAAAGTTAGATTGTTTGATTCGCCTTCGTCCACCCTGATTGAATCCATCGATTCGATAGATAATGCTCTCTCAACGTAGACATCTACTTTCTTTTCAAACGTCCTTTCGATCGACTGGTAAGGGCTTTTTGATGCCTCTACTTTGATTGAGTAATTGCCTTTCTCTTCAGGTACCGGTTCGTTGATTGAGAACTTTCCATCTATATCGGTTTCTGTTGAGTATGTTTCGACCGTTCTGCTTCCCTCGACATAGCTAACGTCTACATTTGCCGAGTTTACGAATTCATCTTTCGCGTTAACTATTCTTCCGCTTACCTCTACTTTCTCTCCTCCGGCTGCCTTGCCGCCGACACTACCTGAAATTCTGATACCGTTATTTAGAGATAGTCCAGAATTGGTACCTACAACATAGGCGTTCATCAAAGTCTTTTTCTCCGAACCCCCTACGTCTTCCGAGACCTCGTGAAGTTCAAGATCTTCGATATTTACTTCGTTGCTGTAGAGGTTGACCGACACCTGATCATCATCCATCTTCGACCAGCCTCCGACACAGTCTCTTTTCTCGAAGTTCCAGAAACTGCACTCGTATACCTGTGCCTCATCATAGTTCAGCCTTGCAGGATCATACTTCATTGATGCCGAAGCTGATCCGCCAACATCGTAAGCGAAACTGATAGACATCATATTCACAGGTTTAACCCCGGAAATATCAACTGAGGGGTTTGTCCAGTACTGAAAGCTGATCGGTCTTGAAGTAACCGAAGTGGAACCATCCGAAAGATCAGCATCACCAATCATGAAGTTTGCGTCGGGACTTGCCTTACCTCTATCGTAGAAGCTCATATTCAGATCGTACTCTGAATCCGGTTCAACGAATGTCCTGTACTTCCCGTTGCTTCCTGTCGAAACCGAGTAACTTGTATCATCCGTATTCAGAATCATGTCAGTCTGTATAACGTTTCCTTTCGAATCCCTGATCGTTCCCGAGAAATCAATCTTTTTATCTACTCTTGTCTCACCTATCTTGAATTTCTTGAAGTCTTCATCTCCATATTCTATGTACGTGCTGAACTCGTAGCTCCCTATTGGCAGTTCATCTGGGAACTGATTCAGTCTTATCTCGTATTCTCCATCCTGAGCAGTGTCATCAAGCTCAAACCAATGCTTTTCCTCCACCGAGTAATCCTCCTCAGACTCTATATCCTCAATACTTATGACGAAATTTTCTGAACTTATTGAGACCGCTTCATTGGAATCCTGACTTATGTCCATTCGGTAAGAGAAATCTCTCTTTACCTCACTAAAATCCATATTACCTGGAGGATTTTCGTAGATGTTCGAAATCTGGATTTTGTGAACTGTAGTGTTCAAATCAATTTTGTGGATTCTCTTTCCCGTGTCCTTATCTGTAATATAGAGGTAGTTTTCTTGTCCGGGCAGGATATATTCGTTTACCAGAGGATTAAGAATGGCTTTCATCTTAGATCCAGGACTTATAGTTTCAAGATCTTTCTCCTCATCTTCTAAAGATAGCTCTTTTCCTGGTCTTGGAGAATCGAATTCAAACCCTACATCCTGAGAACTAATTTCCTGTGAATCACTTGATTCTATTTCTAATCCGTCAACAACAATAGGTCTTGTAAATTTTTTCTTACCGATTTTAGAGCCTACAAAGCCCTCACCATGTCTTTTGGTATCATATTTAACTTCCTTCAATTCAAAAGATCCTTCAGAACTGCTGGCATTAGAGCACTTTACCTCGTACTCACCTACGTCTAATCCTTCACTTATTGCATCTGTCGTTAGATTCTTTCCTACCTCTGAATAGCTGGATGCACCCTTAGCTTTGTACTCGAGATTTTCTCCACCACATGAACCTACTGCTATTTTTTCAACTGTGCCATTCCAGTAACCGTTTTTCCATACTGTTTCATGTTGGATAGTCAAACCAGCGGATCCGAGACCTACAAACGTGAAGAAGGCGAGTGCAAGAAGCAAGGTTTTTCTGGATCCGTCTATCAGGTCCATCTTTAACCATAAATTCGTTTTAACCGTTTAAAACTTTACTTTCTAGACCTGAGGACCAGCAGTATTAGAATTAGGTTCAGAAGTACTGAAACCGCTAAACCTATTCCAAGCTGGCTTTTCGTAAACCTGTCAAGAACCGTCTCTTTTTTCCAGAGGCTAACTTGGTAGTAATCAGTCTCTCCATCCGAGTAAACTGCGTAGGTCAGGTTGGTTCCTTCTCTAAAGATCGGTGCTTCATACTCTATCTCTGCAGTTCCATTAACTATTCTTGAAGGACCTGGCTTCCATTTCGCAGGAGAATCAACGGGAACCATGATTCCCTCCTCTCTGTCCATTTCTAACTTGGCGGAAGTGTTAGTGACTTGTTCAGCTACAACTTTGGTTTCGTTCTCAGGAAGTACTCTTTCGTCTATCTGAACGCTGAAGTTATCGATATTCTTCTCCTTCCCACAGTACATTATACTTAGATTTCCGTTTATCTCACCGGTATAATTTGTAGGCATCATTCTTAGCTCTAGATCTGTAGTGGTTCCTGGCCAGAGAGCTTTCTCATTTGAGAAGGATTCCTCCGTCCTATTACTGAAGCTGTAGTAACCTTTCATCCTGTAACTACATCCTAAAGAACCTGTATTGGTTACAGTGGTTGAAGCGGAAGGCGGGAAAGAACTGTTTACATTAGTATTGTGTGTGGATACCTCTGTCTTCGTATCAACTGAAACATCAAAAGTTAGCGCAGATACTCCTCCTAACAGAATTAAAAATGCTGAGGTAATTATCAAGGTCTTCTTTTTCATAGATATCTCGCTCCTATTATTCCCAGTATTATCTCGACCGGTATTAATAGTGTCGGAAGACTGAAGTTGAGGGTAAGCAGTATAGCTGCGGAAGTTAAAACCAGCGATGAAACGATCATTGGATCTATATCATAATTAAGCATCACGACCGCGATGAAAATGATCGAAAGAATCAAAGGATAGAACGGTATCGATATTTCCTGCCATCCGGGAACTGACTTTATCTTAACCGCATCGCCTAAGATCGGGAGAGCGTAACCTTGGGACATAAAGAAGATAATAGAAAGTAGTGAAAGGGTTTTCAGCCTCATCCTTACAGACCGATTGAGGTCTTAAATTTGTGCCAAGCTTCTCCTAGGCTGCCTTCCGGCATTTTTATCTTTAGTCCAAGCTGACCTGTGTAGTTACCTGTTTCTGTTGATTTGTAGTGAAGCCTTAGCTGTTCTTGACCCTCAAGTTTCATGTTCTTTTTGTACTCAAGACCATCGCTTATGTTGCCGGTAACGTCTACGTTTAGGTACGCCGTGTTTCCCCCAGTGTCAAGATTAACAAACTTCGTTATGTTTGTTCCTAGCTGAGTTCTACCGAAGTCAAGATTGGGGTCAGCGTTTACTCCAACCGATGTATTTTCTGATCCAGATTCCACAACATTAATCGACATGTTCATCTGTTTGTTCTGAGTTTCTATCTGGGACTCTGCTGTGATCGCAACTGCCGCAGAAGCTAAAAAGGTTATAATTAGGAATCCTACGCCGACTTTTTTCCGGTCAATATTGAAATCCATTATACTATACACCGTAATATGTTATTGAGGCTACAGTTGTTATAAGGACTGCGGCTATTGGCAGAGATACAACTGACTGGATAAACAGCAAAGTAACCCCAAGACTCCCTAAAATACCAAATATCCAGACTGCTCTAAGCTCAAACGCGTAGAGCATAGAGGCTAAAGCCGCAAAGACTAGGGCATACATCCAAACAGGCAGACCTGGCTCAGAATTCTCACCCGTCTCTGCCGGATCTTCCACCTCAACCTTTTCCTGTATGATATCGGTAAAACTAATATCGCCCTCAATATATGCATCAGAGGTCCTATAGTCGGCCATCCCCTCAATTTCATAATTACCTCCTTCAATATTACCTCTCCAGATACCTGTAATCTCTCCAAACTCGCCCGGCTCCAACTTGACTTCATTAAAGTTTATTACCCCCTCCCTTCGTCCATTTTCAACAACTGTGGCGTTCCCTTCCGTGATCGATGTTGTAACAGTACCTGTATTCCTCATCTGTGCGATTACTTGAACTTCATTCTCCCCTATTCTAATCCCTCTGAGATCAGCAAGTTTCACCTCTCTTTCTGCATTACCGTCCACCCTAAACACAAATCTAGGCACGGTAAGTCCAAGTGTTGAAGTCCCATAACCAGAACCTGTCGCTCTATCCAGTCGCGGGTTAAGATTGACTGTTCCAACGTGGTAGCCAGGTTCAGCATCATTTGGGATATTGAGACTGAATGTCATCTTGCCCTGCGCGTTAATTGTACCTCCCGAGTAACTGTACTCCTTGGTAGTGTTGGGGTTTATACTATAATCTTGCTGGAAATCTGCCCACGATTCAAAGTCTTCCTCCGATACTTCATCCGGTTCAGTAAACTGTCCCGAAAATATATCCGAGACCATGGGCTTTCCCAAATTTGGTTGTAAATTGAATACGTCATCCACGTCACTCGTGACAACATAGAATGTAATGTCGAGACTTTGGCCGGGTTCAACATTACCTAAGTCTTTGAAGCCGGGAGCCACCCCAACTGAAACCGATGCTACTGTTGAGACCATAAAGACCAATAACAGGATTACTGAAAGCTTTCTTCTCATCACTGTCCAAAAATAAGAATCACCCAATTAAATAGGTTTGATCTAGTTTCCAGCAATTTGACGTCAACCCTTGTCATCCCCACCAACCTTTTTATACAAGCCCCGGGAATTCAGCTCTAGGGGAGTTTTAGCATGGGGAGAAAAACTCAAAGTGGTTGAAACATGTCAAGAAGCAAAGTAAATCGAAGAGAACTCTTCCCAGTATACAGTACCCCTAGATATTTCTCTTTTCATCCAGCTGAAGGGTTAGCTGATCAGTGTGAACCCGATTCTAGACCCTATAGGGCTGGACTCAAAACCCCCAAAAACAAAATAGAGGTGATTAAATGAACAAGAAAGTGCTTACAGCACTAGCAGTTCTTTCACTCGTAGCCATGTCTGGCTCCGCAGCTGCACAGGGAAACGAGTCATCAACAGTTGATGTTTCAGTTTCCAGCAAAGTAGCAGTTGACGTCAAGCCAGCAAGCCTAACCTACTCAGACATAGGCGTAGGAACCCAGTCAACCGCTTCAGACAGAAATTTCAAAGCTGTAGAAGTAGAGAACATCGGATCTGAGTACGTTGACAGAGTATGGGTAAACTCGACAAGTCCTAGCGATTCTCCTTTCGGATCCGGATCAGCAAGTCAGTACGATGCAGGTAACTTCCTACAGGTCAAACCTGCAAACTACTCAACTAAGTTGAGCGGAGACGATAAGGACTTCCACTACGTTAACAGGAAGGAATTTATCGCAAACGAAGATAACAACGCACAAGTACCTTCCTACATTCAGACAGACGGACAGTGGACGCTAGCAGGATCCGCAAGTACAACAGATCCAACAAACGTTTGGGTCGGCAGAATGAGGATGGGAGACAGTAACTACTTCTTCGCAATCGGATCGGCATCCAGTAGTTGTGATACAGACAACACAGGAACACCGGTTATGAGAATTGCGAACACTCCTCAGGACGATGACCAGATTGGTACAGTCGACTTCTCCAACAGTGGAGATGACTGGACACAGTACAACATTACGTCATCGACCACCGATTACGGTCTGACTGGTTCAGGTCCTACCGACATCAACGGAGTTAATCTATCACTTGGCACAGGAGCCAGTGAAGTCAACAGGACTTACGACGTCTTGACAGACTGTGATGACAGCAACCCACACGTTATCAGAACTCGTTACAACGCTCAGGCTGGAGATGCATCAGATCTGACAACTGACGGAGTCAGAACGTCTTACCTACTGAGCTCAGTAGGAAACTCTGGCGGCATGCTTGAGCCAGGTAACGCAGTCACGATCAACACTGCTGTAGAAGTTCCACAGGGTGTTGCTCAAGGTAGCGTTGGACAGGGTAAGTTAACTGTCCTAATTACGGCTGACACATCTCAGACCACAAATTAAGCTGATTAAGTCAGTCTGATCAAAACCATTTTCTTTTCTTCTTTATCTTCCGACTAAAGTTGAAGGACCACTGTAGAAAATCGGTTTTTTATTCAGTCTTTCTCAAATCGTTAGATATGACTAACCAATACATGGAGCTCTCGGAGGAAGAGATGGCCGAGAAGGCTGACGAGTTCCAAGAAAAAATCCGTACGATGGAGAAAGAAGTCCAGAAAGGATACATTGGGCAGGAAGACGTTATCCACAAAATCCTTCTATGCATGGTTGCGAACGGCAACATTCTGCTTGAAGGCGTTCCCGGACTTGGAAAATCATTCCTTGTCGAGACCTTAGCACGAGTCGTAGAAGGCACAGAGATGCATCGTATCCAGTTCACACCGGACAAACTACCTTCAGATATTGTAGGTACTGAGGCATATAACGAGGACAAAGGTTTCTACGTTGAGAAGGGACCGATCTTCGGAAACTTTATTTTGGCGGACGAGATTAACCGTGCTCCGCCGAAAGTTCAGAGTGCGATGCTTGAGGCGATGCAGGAGCACAAAGTTTCTATTGGCGATGAGACATTTCATTTACCGGAGCCTTTCTTCACTATGGCAACACAGAACCCTGTAGAACAGGGAGGAACTTATCCGCTTCCGGAGGCACAGATCGACCGATTCCTTTTCAAGATCTACTTGGATTATCCGAAGAAACATAACGAGCAGAAGATTATCGACATGAACGCAAACATAATGGACGAGGAAGACTTCGATGTTTCTCCTGTAGTCACTAAACAAGATGTGTTGGATATTCAGGATTTCTCTCAAGTTGTAACTGTTTCGGATGAGATCAAGGCTTACATCGTTGACCTTGTCGATGCTTCAAGAAATCCTGGTGACTACGGTATGGAGTACTCAGAGTACATCGATTGGGGCTGCACGCCGAGGGCTTCGATCAACCTTGCCTTAGCGGGCAGGGCGAACGCTCTCTACAACGGAAGACATTATGTCACACCAGAGGATATTCGTGCCGTAATCAAGGACGTCTTCATTCACAGAATTATTTTGAACTACGAGGGCGAAGCACAAGGACTTGAGGTAGAGGACGTTATCCAGAATATTGTTGACAGGGTTCCGGTGCGGTGATACGATGCCAGATGTCGAGGACTACATCTCAAGAAAAGAAATCAGGGACGAGCTAGACGCCGAAGTCAAACGGGTTTCATCACTCTTCCGCTTCGTTCTCAAATACCAGAGACACTTCCAACCGAGCGGGGTAGAGTTCTCCGGACTAAGACAGTACCTTCCTTCCGATGATGCTTCAAGGATTGACTGGAAGAACTCTGCGGGAAAGGAAGATCTGTTTGTTAAACAGTACGAGGAAGAGCTTGACATGGACATCTTCATAGTTTTTGACGCTTCAGATACAATGCTGTTCGGTACGGCAGAGAAACTGAAGTCGGAGTACGCCGCCGTGGTTTCTGCAGCACTTTCCTTTGCTTCGATTGAGGCAGGTATCAACGTTGGATTCGGGATGTGGGCTGACGGACAGCAGATCTTCATGACACCTCAAGGTGGACACGATAGATATCAAAGAATACTGGACGAACTGACAAAGCAGAAAAATTATGGTGGAAGCTTCAACCTTGAAAATGCTATAAACGATGTTATCGGACAGATAAAAGAAAACACTGCTATATTTGTTGTCTCCGACCTGATCGATGTGGAGGGCGAATGGAAATCAAAGGTAACGCTAGCTTCGATGAAGTTCCGGCACACTATGACAATAATGGTGAGAGACCTGAGAGATTACAAGCTTCCAGACTCCGGAAATATACGTTTCGAGTCGGCTGATGGAATGAAACAGATGGTTGTCGATACGGGAAGTGTAAGAGAGAAATATAATGAAGAAGCCCAGAAGCAGGAAAACGCAATCGAGGAAAAAGTGGAAGGTGCTGGGTCAAGTTTTTTGAAAATCGACACTAGGAAGAAGTTCTCTTCAAGGTTCGCGGAGTTCTTTGACAACGACGAAGGTGAATGGTAGGAATGCAGCTAATTTTCACAGATCAGTACGCATCAATCCTGCTCGTTATGAACGCTCTCGCCCTCCTTTTCTACTATGGAGCTAAGAAAAAGAAACGTCAGAGAGCTATGAAGTTCGGAAACTACTCGACACTTCAGAAGGTTGCAGGTAAGAACTTTCTCAAGTCAAGCAACGTTATACTGGTAACCCGGATGCTGGCGTTAACCGCTTTAATCGTAGGGCTCTCCCAACCTGTTATAGTCCAGGAAACCATGTCCTCCAACTCAGATTATATTATTGCTATGGACTCTTCAAGCTCTATGCTTGAATCGGATCTCGAACCCACAAGATTCAGGTCATCGAAAACAATTTCTCAGGACTTTATTTCAAGACTGTCGAACCAGACGAGGGTTGGCGCGGTAAGTTTCGCAGGAGAGGTGAATAAAGAATCAGGTTTGACTTCTGAAAAGCAGCAGGTATCTATGGATATTGAAAACACTGAGATCGGTTCCACTGCAGGTACCGCTATCGGAGACGCACTATACACATCAAGTTCTATGCTTCTTGAGACAAACCGTTCAAGAACCGTGATTCTGATTACGGATGGTCGTAACAACGTTGGAAGCCCTCTGAACGAGTCTGTTGAGTTTGCGAATAGTCATAACGTGGAGATTAATACTGTCGGGATAGGCGAATCAAACCGTTCGACAGAGAACTTTGGAACCGTTGATGGACAGAACGCTTCAAAAGCCGAGTTCCCTAACCTGAACGCATCTAAACTGAGAAATATATCCAACTCGACAGGAGGAGAATTTGTGACAGCCTCAAACAGTACGAGTTTAGAAAATGCTTTCCTCAGTTTTGAGCAGAAAGATGAGAGACGTCCAATATCCCGTTATTTCATCCTACTTGGCGCGGCTTTATTGCTTATCGAGTGGATTCTGGGAACAACCCGATACAGCATCCTACCTTAAACCCTTATTTAATACCTCATAATTATGGTTCATGACTGAGGAAAACACCGAGAGTCTCGAGCCAGATGAAGTCATAAAGATCGTGAAGGGAACAGTTCCAGAACTAAAGGAAGAGTTAAGAGAAGAAGATTTTTCTCATCAGCAGCTTCAAAAAATACTCAGGTCTGAGAAAGCGCTTAAAGATCGTAAAACAGCTAAGAACTTTATTAATAAACAAATAAATGCGCTAGAAGTTAAAGAAGAACTTAATGGAGCCGAGAAAGAAATCAAGAAACTTGAGGAACGTCTTGGTAATATAGAAGATATAGAGGGCTTTCATACAGCGGCAGAAGCATCCGATATAGACTCTGAAGAACTGCTGGAGGTTGCAAACTCCACCGTTGAAGATTTAGAGGAGTTTATAGAAACTAAAAAGATAACTCGCGACAATCTGGAAACACTTCTCAGTATTGAAAAAGATGCCAAGAACCGTAGAACAGCGATAAAACTTCTAGAAAGAAAGATAGAGAAGAGGAAAGGTGAAGAAAAACTGGAGAAAGCCGAGGAAGATCTTGAAGAATTTGAAGAAGATCTCGAGGAAATTGATCCAGAGGAGCTTGCAGATGAAGCACTTGGCGACATACCTGAAGATTCATATGATAAGGCGAAAACGGAATCTAAAGAGGAAAGCCAATCAAAAGAGAAAACAGAAAAATCTGATAAGACGGAAGAGAGGAGTGAGGAAGAATCAGAAGAGGCCGAAGAAGCTGATGAAGAGGATTCCGATGAAAAGGAGCAAAAGGAAGAGAATCTGGAAGAAGATGAACAGGTTTCCGAGAAAGAGAAGAAGCAGGAACTTGCTGAAGACATAGACCTTCCAGAAGGTGTTAACTTGGAAGATATCAGTCTTGAGGATCTTAAGGAGCTTAAAAATGAGAAAAATGAGCGTGAACAACTTATACAGGATTTGATGGAAGAAGGTCTGAACGAAGAAGAACTGCGTAATACTTCAACTTCTGATCTTAAGACAATCAAGGATGAGATGTCTGATAAATCGGAGAACGAAGAACAGGAAGATGAAAAGCAAGAAGAGCAGGACAGTGAAGAACTGAAAGAGGAAGCTGAGCACGATCTTGAGATGCTGATGGGCGCTGTAAAAGATTCCGAAGATGCTTCCGATGAGGACTCGGGTCCGAGCGCCATGGACCAGCTTAGAGACGTTAAATCAAAAGTTACGAATGTTTTCAACCGCGGAAGCAATTCAGAAGAATCTGACGAACGAATCGAAGCTGAAGACGTAATCGAGCTACTAGAAGACTACCGAGAGGAAGACAAGAGAGAGGCTGCTATAAAGACAGCGCAAATCATGAAAGGTTATCTAGAATATTCTAGAGGGATAGAGAGGGAGATGACTTACAAGGAGCTTTCTGAAAACCTTGAATCTGACTCAGATGAGATGGAGAAGCTGAAAAGCTTCTTTGAAAGAATGAATACTGATCAGTACACCGGCAATATCAGAGAAGATGATATTGGCGAGGTAATTGACTGTGCGGAAGAAGTTGTGAACTCAGGTTAAAGCATGAACCCTCCTAAGTATATAGAAGATCTTGAAAGCTCTGAGAGACGAAAAAACTACTTTAAACATATTACAGTCTCTCTAAGTATAGTAGTTTCTTTTCTTATTGTCGGTCCTCTGGTTCATGAGGTCGCTCATCTGGGCGTATTAATTCTGCAGAACTGCAGCTATTCCACCAGCTTTAATCTTACTTTACTAAAAGGGATTTATGCTTCGGTAACTCCTTACTGTTCTCCCGAAACTCTTGGAGTATCGATATTTTACGCCTCGGGCTATGTGTCTACCCTCATTTTCTCCGGTCTTGCTCTCTTACCGAAAAAGTTTCGTGAACATCTTTCAGGCATAGCTATAGGTTCAGCTCTCTCAGTACTTACAACTATAGGTTCGAAAGGCGATATCCAGAACTTATCTCAGTCAGCAGGAATCGAAAACACTATAGTCTTAATCTCGTTATTCATTATACCTGCTTTAGTTGTTAGCCTTCTTGGTGTGAAGAGAATTGTTGATCTAGAAGGGGAGGAATGAAACGCTGAAGACCCCGTAGTAGCTCAATGTCATGTAAAGCAGTATGAAAACCTCTCCCATAAGCAAGAATACGAATGGGGCTCTTGCCAGAACCGAGTCTGCATCCATTCTATTCTTCAGTATAGCGTAAAGAGCCAGAAGGATGGTCCAGATGATCGCCACTACCGGAGGTCTATCTTCCTGCGGGATTAATCCTTCTTCAGGTGTTATGCTGAAGTTGATGTTGCTGAATGAGTATGCTCCGTCCGCACTCGACACTATCATCGTTGCGTTACAGGTTTCTGCGGAGTTTGCAGCCTTTATAGAGAGATCAAGCGAACCTGACTCGTTTATACCCAGGCTGTCGATCGTTCCTGTCTCGACCACTCCACAGTCTTCAGTGTTCTGAAATCTTGCGGTAATGTTTTGTAGAGGTTTTCTACCGGTGTTCTGGATCAGTATTGGAAGAGGTTGGGTCGCATTAGTTTTTACTGAGACGGAACTCGGAGCTTCCTGTATTGAAACCTTTGAAGTGAAGTTATCCTGCTTCACATCTACAGTGAAGTAGTCGAGATCTAGATCTGTTTGAGGGTTCGTTGCTCTCACAGGAATAATGTATCTGCCCGGTTCTTGATCTTCTGGGGGTCTAACAAAAACTTCACGTGTAACGTTTTCTCCGGCAGAGAGATTAGCGACCTCTGCATTCCTTACCTGCCAGTCGGGTCTTGTCTCAGTTATTTCAGGTGTTATCTCAATGTCGCTAGCAGTAGCATTACCTATATTCTGTACATAGAGTTGTGCCGGAGCGAAGCTTCCCTGTGTCGCGTCATAAGAGCTATTTACAGGCTCAATATCTATTTTTAGAACCGGCGCTCTTGACTGACCGGGATTAGGATTGTCTCCTGGCGTTGGTTCAGGTACTGGCTCCGGTTCCGGTTCCGGGACCGGTGTCTCTCCAGGATTAGGATTATCTCCTTCTACAGTAGTGTTTGATTCTTCTCCGGTCTGGTTAGCGTCTTGCGGCTGGGTTACATCGCTCGTAGAGTTACCTGTTTTGTTTCCAATTGTAGCGTTTGTGTCTCCAGTATCGTTAATATCTTCAGGGGTCGGTTCACCCGTGTTGTTTGCGGTATCGGTTCCTCCGGATTCGCCTAATGTATCAAGTATAGCAAAGTTAGCGAAACCCTCGTTGCTCTTCTCTTTAACTGTATTATTTTCGAATTGGCAAGTGTAGTTAAAATCCAGCCTTCCAGTATAGTTACCTCCGCCATAATCTGTGATTGCTCGGAACTGTCTCATGTAGAAGGCTTCGGTATCTTCATCTGCAGTAACATTCGCATCCTCTGAAGTGATGTAGTGTGGTATAAAGTAGGTTTCAGAGTACTCAACAGTATCGTTTGTCTGGTTGTTTAAGGTCTGCAGACTGAGGTCTATAGGCTCTCCCGTAGGCTCACCTGGCTCCCATACATCGGGTTCCCTTGTAACTTCCATCGAAACGTTAACAGAAATGTTAGCGTTTCCAGTATTGAATATAGTTGTGCTGAAGAATCCTTTCTCTCCAATACCCATGTAAGAAGGTTCTGTCGATGTGTTACCAGGAGACGAAATATCAGTAAAGCCTATACTGCAAGTGCTATCTGTGGAAACACCTACGTTCGAGTCTTCGGCCGAAGCTCCAAAGCTCATCAAAACAAGTACTAGTAGCACAGCATAGGTCAGTACAGCTTTTTTCATTCAGATCATCCTGATTATGTAGATACCGGTTCCGATTATGCCTAAAACCAGTAGAAAGGTCAGATCTGACCCAGTATCTTCAGAAATAGTTTGACTCTCTCCGTCTTTATACCTTTTCGAGCTATTACTATCTGAACTCGTATTTTCCATAGTTATATTCTCTTTATCATCTTTCTCTTCGTAGGTATATTCGACCTCTGGATCCTTATAGCTATCCTCTTCGACCACTTTCGTATCCATAGGAACTAGTGGATCAACTTCTGCATCGAAAGTTTTATCGAGAACAGCTACAACACGGTTGGATATAGAGTAAGAGGAATTGGTTTGTTTAAGACCTCTAACCGTTATAGGAAGTTTGAAGTTGTTATCGTTTCTGTAACGATTTACATCTAGATCTAAAGTTATGGTTCGGAGTTCGAAATAGTTGCCGTCTAGATAGTAAAGGTTTTCCGTATTCTCGGGGTTTTCTACAATACTTGGCTTTAGAGTTATATTTTTACCTTCCAGGCTGAATTCTGAAGTGTTTCTGCTCTCTACAACGACTTGTAAAGGTTGCTCGCCAGTGTTAAGAAGCTGGAGATCCATTTTTGAGTCAAGACTGTTTATCCTTATGTTTGAGGAAGAATCAACGATTCCTAGGCTTGCTAAACCGGAAGAAATCATCCCTGGAATAAAGAGTATGATCAATATTTTTCGTTTATTCAAAGCTATTCAACCCGTTAAGTTGGCTTTAAAGTAGATTTTTCCGGTATAGTCGTCCTGTATTAATCCTTGAGGTATGTCAAGCCAGAAGTAGGAAATTATTGACGACCCTGGTTTTATTTGCTGATCTATTAGGCTGTAGTTCTGAGAAAGCGGGGTTTCCGTAGACACATCGTTGGTTAAACTATATGATAGGTTGCCTGCGCCTATAGAATACTCGTTTGGTTTGCTATTTGATTTCAGAGGATCTGCTTTCGTCCAGAGCTTATCAACTGTATTGCTACGTTGAGGTACCGAGACTTCGTAGCCATCAGAATTATTGAGAGCTGGATTGTCCTCAGTTCCAGGCGATAAAGCTCCAAAGTCCATGCTGCTCCATCCCAAGTTGATCAACGCAAGACCGGTTACCTCAACCAGCTTATCCGGCGAATCCTGTGAATCAATCTTTGAATAAGAAGAACTTGAGTTGATATCAAGCAGACGGAAACTTCCTCTCTCACCCGTCGAGTTTACATCCCAGCTCAAACTACAGGATTCTCCCGAAGACAGAGCACAGCTCTTTTCTGAAGAACCAGTCAAGTAGAAAGGCTTCGAAAACTTATCGGAAATTAGTGTATCTGCAGTCGAAGATTCGTTGTATCTGGGCGTTATGTAAACTGTGCCACAATCTCCATTAGAGCATGATATTGAAGCGTTAAGGTCGAATGTTTTGTTCTGCGTTACCGAGATATCATTCTTCGGATCCTCAAAAATGAGATCTATATTACCAAGCTTGGTTACATTAAGTTGATGGTTTTCCCGACTTCCAGACATGTTAGACGAGTCATTAACCTCAAAGCTTTGATCATACAGTTGAGAAGACTGTGAAGATATGTTTACGATATATTTGGCATACATTACTTCTCCAGAGTTGAGCGTCCCTCCTTTCAAAGTATTCCAGGACACTTTTCCCGAATTAGAGGTTCCTGAGTCATAGTCTTGAGATATATTATACCAGATCTTTTTCACATCCCAGGAGTTATCTAGACCGTCATGAAACAGGCTGTCGGACTCGTTTAGCTCCCATGACTGACCCCCCTCGTTTGTTATACGGAAATCGAACCTGTATAAGCCAGAGTAGCTCTGATTAAGTTCAAAGGTAGTGTTAAGACCTTCATCAATCTTGACGCCACCTGTCTCTTTCTGTGCTTCGGAGAGATATGTAACGTTGTGAACGCTTACTTGAGTTACGTTAGGCAGAGTGCCTTCAGTTGATCCAAAGGTATCTGCAGAGACACCGCCAGAAACCAGTATCGAAAGAAAGAGTAGAAGGCTTATCTTCTTATTCATCTGCTTAGAACACTTTTCTGCCTCGATCTTATTAAATCTAGATGAAGCGTATCGAGATGCCGGCAACCTCCCCCATTATCGCCACAAGCGCCAGCCACTGATATGAAGTATAGTAGGCTTCCAGCCCTGATTCCGTTGTCTCAAGCGATTCGAAAGATGATCCTGCCTCATTGATTCTTCTGGCCGCAGTCAGAATCCTTTCAGCAACTGGTGTGCCGGTACGTGAAAGAGCATCGAGATCTGACTGGAACTCGTTTGAATTGATTATTGCCGTTGCCTCCGAAATCTTTGCGTTTGATGATTTCACGTCCTGTAAAGCAGAATTGAAACTTAATGCGCCGTGGATAGATACGATTAGTAGAGCGGTGGATGCAATTATAGTTATCTTGCTCAGTTCAAATCTTTCGATTCCATAGGTTTCGTGGACGTCCTCTAGCTTCCTCTCGATGTTTGAAAGCTTTGATTTCTTGGACTCCATAACCCGGATTTATTTGTGGCGGTTTAAATTGTGCACGGCAAGACACCGGGGTCGTTTAAAAATTTCCAGCCGTTGTTAGTATTATGGGAATAAAGCTTTGGATGGTTTTCGAGGCAGTAGCCGCTGAGAAAGCTGATGTAGAGGAATCTTTAGAAGATCACGTAGACGCTATGAAGTCCGAAGACGATATAGATATAATTGAAATTGAAAAGGACGAAACAGAGAGGATGGAAGATCCGCATCCAAGTCTTGACGAAGGCTACTCTCAAGTATTAGAGATGCGGGCAGAGTTCGGATCCTTCCCCAAGGCAGTAGAAACAGTAATCAACTACGGTCCGACATACGTACAGGTCGAAGGTCCTGACTCCTACACTATGGATCTGGCAGAGTCACAGGAAAGTCTTCAGAGTGTCGCGAAGACTATGCATAAGTACGCGCAGATGGGTGCAGGAGGAGTGCTTATTTCCAAAGCCGGAGACGAAAACTAGACGGCTCAACACCGAGGTTTCACGAATGAGGAAAACAGCGTTAATCGTAGGACTTATTTTTATGACAGCTGCAGCCTCAGCAACCATAGTTGAATCCGAGGAGGTAAATGTTGATCTTGCATCCGGCGATGTCGAGGTCGATCTCTACATACAAGAACTTACCTCTTCCTCAATAAGCTACACGACGAGTTACAATATTGAAGATGTTGAAGCCAGTATAAACGGTCAAGAACTTGATTGTTCTACTGAAAGCCTTCAGTTCGGATCTGAAATAAGCTGTGATACCGAAATGAGAGACAACTTTTCCGTCAAACTTAATTTCTCCTCCGACAACCTTGTCTCTACGAGACAGAATGCCAATATTCTAAGATACAGCCACTCTGTTTACAGACCTACACAGGAATACAGAATGCGTGTTCTTCTCCCTCAAGGCACAGGACTTCTTGATGAAGACGAAGTCTCAATCCCTGTAGTATCCCCTGAAGATTACAGAACAGGCAGCAACGGTCGCAGGATATTCGTGGAGTGGGATCAAAACCCTCAGCTTGGCGATACACTCAACTTTCAGATAGTCTATGATAAATACGAGAACTCGAACGGCTTCCCTGTGGCAATGGCTCTCTCAATACTAACGACTCTGATTGTTGCAGGACTTGGATACTTCGGCTACAAGAGACTGAACAGAGAGAGCGTGGAATCAGTCTATGACCAGCTTTCAAGTGATGAGATAGATGTGATTGAGCTATTGAGAGAAAATGAGGGAGAGATGCTACAGAAAGATGTTGTAGACCGATCTGATTACTCAAAGGCTAAGATATCAGGAGTAGTATCCGAACTGGTTGATAAAGAGATAGTCACGAAGGAGAAAGAAGGAAGAAGCAACAAGCTACGAATAGTCTCAAAATACTCTCATTGAACTAACGGCTTTTAGCTATAGGAAGTATCTGAATATTCCCGTCTTCAATTTTCCTGCATACACACTCAAGTTCTGTAGCGTTTTCTACTCTTTCGGACAAGTCTACTTCGATAGAACCAGGAGGATAACAAGCTATTGAACCGTTGAAACTCTGGTTCTGCTGTATAGTATTCTCAATCTCCTGGCAATTCGAGACATTTGATCCAGGAACCAATAAGACCGAAATCAACAACCCGAACAAAAGCCCTACTGAGCCAACGGCAACCACTAACCTACTCCGTTCCATTTTCTTCACCTGTCGTGTTAGAGGTTAGGTTGTCTCTGGTAGAGTTCAGTATTTCGCGAATGTTTTCTGTACTTCTGTTAGTTGGTTCTGTAGCGTTGACTTGATTTGAAATAACATTTTCAAGTTCTTCTTTCGACTGGAAACCTCTGTAAACCTCTCCTTCGATTATAAGAGCCGGGTATGAGCTTACATTATGATATTTTTGGACGAAATTAATGTGCTTCATATCTAGATCAGTGTCCAAGGGATATACTGCAAGCTTATCCTCGTACTCATCTCTTAGATAGGTAAGAACGGTTCCTTGGTCCTCACATGCGCCACAGTCTTTCTTAGTGTAGAGATAAATTACATCAACCATTTTCGAGTCGCAACTTTTCTCCAGAGTTCTTACCTCAATCAAGTTCTGCACAAGCAAGTTCATGTAACGCTTTTTCAAGGTCTGGTAATCTGATGCCTTGAACTTACTGGATCTTTCATGAGCCGCAACCTTCTTTCTGAGTTCTTCTATTTCAGGCTTTGAGGTATCAATCCAGTTTTCCATAGCTCGGCATTCGCTTGATTTAGCTTCTTCTGCAAGCTGGAGGCTTAATGACTGAGATCTTTGTTCTACTTCAATCTGTTTAATGCTCTCTCTTAATTCAGCAGTCTTGTAATCTTGAAGTGTTATGCCCGCTGCAAGGATCACAGAGAAAACTAGGGCTGTTGAAAGTACTGCAAGTATCAGATATTTCCAGTCAACTTTTCTGTCTACCATATTTTCTTACCTCCTCTAATCTCCTCTAGAGCTGCCGAGATCCAGAATGCCGCGTAAAGCATTCCGTAAACGGTCAGGAACAGTATGTAGTGTACCTTTCTCTCCCACAGGCTTAAGTCCTCTTCCGATGTCCTGAGACTGTAGTAAAGCATCACAAGTCCGGCTCCACCTAAAACCAGGTAGAATAAATGGAATATTGAAAGGGACTGAACTGATAGAGATAGACCTCCTATAGGTATTGTACCTACCAGCATGAAGGTGTGGAACATCTGGATTATGCCTGTTATGATCTTGTAGGTCAGATGCGTAAGTAGGAAGACCGTGACCGTTATGAACAATAGGTTGAACGGTAGTATAATCACCCCAAGATTACCGTATCTAGGATTGAACCAGAGCTCGTCGTATTCAATAATATTATTTATGTAGCCACGGTACCAGCGAGTTCTCTGTCTAAACAGACCTTTGAGTGTTGAAGGAGATGGCGTGTCAACGTATGCATTGGTCGAGTTCTTTATCTTCGCACCGTTCTTGTACATTCTGAACGCAACTTCCATATCCTCAGTAAGGGTTTCCTCATCCCACCCCCCTATTTCCTTGAGATATTCTGCATCATAAATACTGCCCGGTCCAGGCATTACCCACTGAGAATCAAAGATTCCGAACAGCTTTCTCAAGAAAACATTGTATATGAACTCCGCCCACATGACTTTCTCCGACCACGTCTGAGGATTCTTAACTTTCATAGCAGGCGTTACACCCTTCACTCCATCTTCCTCGAAGTATCCGACCATAGCCTTTACCATTCCCGGTTCTGCAACTGAGTCAGCGTCCATGCAGCCTATAAGTTCGGTATCTACTTTTTCAAGCACTTGATTCATGGAATTTGCTTTGCCGGAGTTCTCCTTATCTACTATTTCAATACGGTCTTTGAATTGACTCATTTTCTCAAGTGTTGAGTCCTTTGAACCGTCGTTGATAGCTATAATCTCTAGATTGCCAGGATAATTCTGTTCAAGTAGAGAGTTTATGCACTCCTCAACATATTCCTCTTCGTTGTAAGCCGGAACCAAGAACGTTACCGATGGAAACCTAGATGGAACCGGATCTGTATAGACGTCTTTCCTGTTCAAGAAATACACTAATAGCCATAAAGATACCGAAAAAATCATAACTGCGAATATTCCGATGTATAGAATGTCGATTAACTGCATCTCTACCGCTGTTTAAATGAGGTCGAATCATCTTCTTAAAATAAATTATTCCGACCCCGATCCTGAGAAAAATATCGCCGGGGCTTTTTTGAAGAGAGAAGACATGAGAATCATACATCTCATGAAAATCTCCGTAGTAATCCCTGCATACAATGAGGAGGAGAAGTTGGAAGACTGCTGTGAAGAAGTGATCCAAAGAAAGACTGTAGGAGAAGTCTTGATAGTTGAGGACGGTTGCACAGATAGTACGCCCAAGATTGCTTCTAGAATTGCGTCAGAAAACGACAAAGTGAGACACATACATAAAGAAGAGAAACTAGGGAAAGGAAGAGCTATTGAAATAGGTTTTGAGAACACTTCATCAGACATAGTATGTTTCATGGATGCTGATCTTTCGACCGATTTGTCCGCACTTGAAAGACTTCTAGAGGAGTTTGAGGACGGAGCGGACCTTGTAATCGGAAGCCGTTACATGAAGGAGAGCAGATGTGAGAGAAAAGCAGTTAGATCGGGTCTAAGCAGGATTTACAACATTCTTGCGTCAAAAATGTTAGGTAATTCAATTAAAGACCGTCAATGCGGGTTTAAAGCATTAAGAAAAAGTTCTTTTGAAGAACTGAACGACTCAATCCAATCTAATGGATGGTTCTGGGACACCGAACTCATCTATAGGGCTAATCAATCAGGGATGATCGTAAGAGAAATATCTGTAGATTGGAGACCTTCTGGAGAGTCTGAAGTTAATATCGGTTCTGCAAGCCTAGAGATGCTGAGAGGTCTTATAGGATTGAAGGAAGAGCAGCATCCACGTTTGGCAAAATATGTGCGTTTTGCTTCGGTTGGAGCAGTTGCAGGCGTACTCAATTCAGTAATCCTTTTCACACTGACCGAGTTCTTGAATTTACACTACCTAGCAAGCTCTGCAATAGCTATAGAGACAGGGATAATATTCATGTTCTTCATAAATAATCATTTCACGTTTGAAACTACGAAAAAAGGATTGGAGAATGTTGTTGAGGGAATAATTCGTTCAAACCTCGTCCGGTCAGCAGGAATAGGTCTTTACTTCATAACGCTCTACGCTTTAACTGAAGCAGGAAGCTACTACCTAATCTCTAACGTCATAGCTCTTTTCATATCCTCCATTCTAAACTTCATAGGCGAGAAGCGATTTAATTGGAAGGAATAGAGAGATTATAGATCCTGTAGTTTATACATGAGTTTTCAAAGCTTTTAACAATCTTGTAGTCTTTTTCAGAACTCATAACTGCAAATGATGCATTTTCTTCAGCATTTAAATCCTGAAGGGATTTCCATGGAGAATAAACTGATCTGTCAAGCTCAAATCCCGCTATAGCCCAGTTATCAGTTACAATACTGCCTTCCAGACCTTCAGCATAATCAAGCGCTTGATGAAGTGGTTCTCCGCACTCATTATGAGTATTGTAATTAGCAGTTACAGCAATTCCGGAAGTGAGTATCATTAAAGAGGATACTGCGATAAACAAGTTTCTGTCTAGACCTCTGTAGGCGATTAATATTACAAAGGGTAGTGAGGCAAGCCAGTAACGCTGGAATGAATTTCCTGAAAACAGAAGCATGAATAATGTGTATGATAAAAGCATGGATTTCTCAACGATGGGCGAGTCTCTCCATCCGTAAGCGGTTGCAGGCAAAAGGGTTGAGAGCACAGAGATCATAGACATAATACTTGGAATGGTTGCAGCAAACATCCCAGAACTTGACCATTTAGTAACCCGGGTCACATACATGACAACCTTTGAGAATGGACTTCCGTATTCAACAAGGCTGTAACCCATAAACGGCAGAGCTCCAATGAAGCCACCTCCGATATAATTTATAATCCCTCTCCTGTTATCAAAGACGAACGCTAAAGCCATTCCTAAGGCAAAGATAAAGAAGAGGTAGCGGAACGTAGCAGCAACCGACAATAATATTCCTGCCGAAAGAAAATTTCTCTTCCTATACATGTAAAGCGATCCAAGTATGAATAACAATGCAGGAACGTCAGTATAGACTCTAGCCGACCAGTGGAGCATTAATGGGGCGAGACCGAAAAAAGCAGTTGGCAAAACCGGATCGTCGAACTCTCTTTCAGCCAACCTATAGAATACGAGTATAGAGGCAATTCCGAACATCATTACTGCGAGTCTTGCTGCAAGTACTGAGTCTCCTGTTATTGTCCATATTCCGGCAATAATAAAGGATATTGCTGCAGGTCGACTCTCCTCAAAGTTCCCCTCCTGTCCCGAAAAATGCTCTGCATTCAGTAAAAATGAACCCTCATCCCACTCTAGGAAGCCGTTGAAAGCGAAGAAACCGGAAATAAGAGTGAAGAGAATTAATATGATGAGAAGACGGGAATTGATATTTCCTAGATCCATAGGTCTTTTTACTGGACTTTCCGTCTTAAACCTTAGTCGTTCTTCATTAGTTCTCTGAGGAAGACTGTGGCGTAGCTTCCTTTCGGAAGATCGAACTTTACAGTCATCTTGTTCTTGTTCATGTTGAGGTCGTCGTCCTCTATCTCCAGAACCTCAAAGTTTCTGAAGTCGGCGAACGCCCTTCTGTAAGTTCCTTCCGACCTCAGTTCAGGGAAATCTTGAAGCCTGAAGTCTTCCTGTTTGACTCCTTCTTCCTCAAGCACTTCTTCGATCATGTTTTCAGGTTTGTTGTCCTTCAAGTCGGTTTTAAAGCCTACTAGAGGGATTTCGTACTCCGGATCAAACCAGTCCTCTTCCAGAAGCTTTGAGAGAACTCTGTTGAATACCCATGACTGGTATGCGTGGACAAATAGCTGCTGGAGACCTTCTGGAAGTCTCTTGATAGCTCCTTTGTAGTCTCCTTCGTTCTTTGTTATGTGGTAGAGAAGTGCCTTCTCATATCTATACTGCTCAGGGAATTTTTCCGCAGCGTCTTCAGGATCTCTTGTTTCCCATAGCTCATCTCTGATCTTCCTTATCGACTTGTATTCTTCATCGTAAGGCTTCGCGATATAGGTCCATACTGCTTCCTCGAAGTTTCCTTTAAGAATATGTCTTCCGACCTGGTGAGTGATAGGTCTCGCGGATCCGAATCTCTGTCTTCCGAAGTAGTTAGGGAACTTGCCTTCAAGTTCTTCTACAGTTTTGAGAGAACGGTTTCTCAGGTCCTCGATTGGGAACATTAGTTGTCTGACAGTGATCTCGAATCTATTGGCTGATAGGTTACCAAGCCCGATGTAGTCTCCTTTTCCAACAACCTCCAAATCAAACTCGTCCGTGAATACCTGGTTCACATCCATTTCATCGACGCCTTGGATTGAAATGTACTGTTCTGTTACAGCTCTCTTGTCTTTGTTTCCTGCGTATCCTATTCTGTCTTTTGAGATGTGGAGCATGTTGGAGAGCTTATCTATAGCATCCATAGTTGTCATGTTCTGTTTTCTAAGTTTCACGATTAGATGGTCGCCCTCTCCTGTGTCATGGGAAGCCATCTCGGTGACTATGAAGTCGTTCACCTGTTCCTTTATCTCTCCTTTAATTCCTGTTGTTTCAGTGTAATACTCTAGATTCATCACGTCGTCCATCATTCTATCAACCTCAATTCTCCAGTTAAACTATCAATTTTGTCCGATTCTGCCGGTCCGATTGCTAGCGCAGTCTTGCTCCCGGGTTCGACTTCGGTGTGCCCGGCATCTTTTACTAGGTATGCCGGCAGTTTATTATATTTCGCATCGGTAAGCAAATCCTCTAACTTCCGATCTCCGCTCCCTAATATGACTTTTTTAGCTCCCTTATTATCCCAATCTTCTCTCTTCTCAGCACCAGCCTTTTTGTAGGCGCCTAGAGAAGCATGTGCTACTTGTGCTGCAGTTTTACCCTTGGATAGTCCAAGTTGTTCGTTCACCACTATTACTTGTTTAAGCTCTGACATTGGTATTAATTGTATTTACATTACCTTTCAGATTTTAAGTACCTTTTGGTAACAACTATACTGACCTTGAAGTCAAGTACACTTGACCATTTTATCCCCAAATACTAAATAAACAATCCAAAGAACAAACCTCGAAAAGTAGCAATCGAAACAGAAAAGTGGGTCCACCCAGATTCGAACTGGGGATCTTCGCCTTGTAAGGGCGACGTCTTAGTCCAAAGCCAGCAGAGCTGAAACCTTGGATAACCAACTAGACCATGGACCCTACTATACTGTGAAAAAGGAGATGAACTCTTTTAAACCTCTACACAATCATCAAATCTCCTTCCTTAATATAGGGTCGTAGACCTGATCGCCTTTCGAATAGTAAGGATAATATACAAGTTCAGGTTCAGGATATCCTAAAGCTTCCTCATCTTTCTGTTTCTCAATAAGTTTTTCGGCATCGACTCGTTCATCGACAAGCTCTTGGTCAAAGTAACTGTCTTCAACCGCCAACTCTTTCTCTTTGACTTTGCCTTTAGCCCTCAACTTTTCTATTATTGATGCGACTTTTGAGATAGAGTCCTCACGCTTTTCAACAATTTCTTGCTTGTCCATACCTTTCTGGATCATCGAAGTAATCTCTTCTTCCTCGTCGGAAAGCTTGTTTTCCTCGGCTTTAACTTCGCCGTTAACTGCATCGATCAAAAGCTTTTTCTCGCCATCCTCTACCATGTAGAGCGGGTAGTAAGCTACATCGAACTTGTGACCTTTCTCGGTCTCAACCTCCTCCTTCGACCTTTTAGGCTTGAACATCTTGATCTTATCCTTTTCTTCGTAGTTCTCGGAAGTCTGTGTTACGCCACCGTGCTTTGACTTTCTGGTTCTTACATCGGTCATAACCGGGTAGTCGTTTCCAAGTATGAAGCAGACCCCTGGAGGGAGCGACTTGATCATGGACTCAACTTCACTCGTTATTCCTTCGAACGATTTCGAAATAGCTTTTAGGTCGTTCGGGTTAGTAACTCTCAGAATAAACTGGGTGTTACACTGAGAAAGAACGTTTTTGTCGATCCTTGCCGGCCTCTGGGAGATAACACCGAGACCTAAACCGAACTTTCTTCCCTCAGATGCGATCTTTCTCAGTATGTCGTTTGATAGTGCTTTGCCGAAGCCCTTCTCAGGTGCGAAGTTGTGAGCCTCCTCTATAACCATTATGAAAGGCGGGATCAGATTCTTCTTCCTTAACTCGAACATTCTTTTCGCTAGCATGAACATAGTCATCTCAGCTGTCTCCGGTTCAACAGCCTTCAGGTTGATGACCGTGGCCTCTCCAGGAGTTAATAGTTCTTCAAGATCGGCCGGGTCCTCTGTAAACAGTCCGGACTCGTCGAGCTGTTCCATCGAATTCAAAAGATTCCACTTAGCTGTAGAATCTTCCTGAGAAACCGCATCCATCAGACCGGTTAGTGTATAATCATCCTCTTTATCTCTCAACCGTTTTAATGCGTTGTAAAGAACTCCCATCTGCGAATTCGTTAAATTATCAGGAATAACATTCAGCAATTCTTTTTTCTCCATGTTAACCGATGAAAAGCTTAGGGGTAGCGCCTCCTGGTTGATATCGGTGTTTGGAGAATATTCCGTAACCTCGTAACCTCTGGAACCTCCATCCTCTTTCTCCGGGTTAGGAAGTTTAAGAGAGGAGAATTCACCGTGAGGATCTATGACCATAATAGGCAGATCCTGCTCAAGCATCTCCTCACATAATACGCCCGTAAGATAGCTCTTTCCGGCGCCTGTCTGTGCTAGGACGCCAAAGTGCTTGTAGAAGTCGTCTTTGTTAACAAAAATGTCGATGTCCGGGTTCGTTTCAAGGTTACCGACCTGAAGACCTGAATCCTTCAGTCCTAATGTGTCGGAGATTAATTCCTGATCTGCTGAGTA
This sequence comes from Candidatus Nanohaloarchaea archaeon, assembly GCA_014297435.1. Taxonomy (GTDB): domain Archaea; phylum Nanohalarchaeota; class Nanosalinia; order Nanosalinales; family Nanosalinaceae; genus PL-Br10-U2g16. The sequence goes on from JACOQA010000003.1 coordinate 83,039, forward strand.
GACGATCGATCCTGGTTCTATAACTCTTCTCGGTGCTTTGGTTAGTCCTTTGTCCCTGTATCCGATTATGTTGGCGTTTGCCATGGTCTCTCCATCAGGTTTCTTCGTTACCTGTTCAACCTGTCCCAGAATCCATTTATCGTTACTTTTAACCGAGATAAAGTCGAACTTCTTCACTTCTTCTGTAGCTCTAAATTTGAAGGATGATGTGTCGACGTTTCCTTCGATCGTCCCTAGCTTCATCGATAAGAAACGGTTCTCATACCATATTCAAAAAACTGTCTCGGGCAGGGGAATGGAATTTAAGAAGCTGGTTCATAACTGTTTGAATATGGAGATTGGCGAAGACCTGAAGAAGAACCTTATCTTTCTCGGAGCAACACTAGTTTTGATCTCACTGGTTTTCGCCGGAAAAAACGTTATTACGCCAGAAGACCCGGTAAAAGTAGGTTTCACAGAAGTTACAACTGAATGTACAGGTATTGATGCCGGAGTCTGTATCGGATTCCAGCAGAGAGATCACACAACCTATAACTATGACAACTATTCTGAAGCTGAACCAGGTACAGAGAACTACTACAGGAGGGTTGAAGCTGAACTGATGTACCAGGCTTACAGTATCTGCGATCAGGACACTAAAGGCATGGAATGGACAGATCAAGCATCTTATGACAACAAAACTGCCACCGAATGGATGGAGAACGAGAACGTCCAGCTATTGCCTTGTAAGGAGACTTTCTACAGACCTCTGAATGCAACGAAGTAGGCTATTAAAAATCTTCTTCACCGATTTTCTGTTATAAGAGGTATTCAAACTATGTCTGACGCAGAGTATGTTGAAAGAACTTTTGTCGCACTAAAACCTGACGCAGTTAAGAGAGGTCTTGTCGGAGAGATCACATCCCGTTTCGAAGATGCTGGCTTCAAGATCATGGGAATGAAGATGGTTCAAGCCACAGACCAGCTTCTCGAACAGCACTATGCTGAGCACGTTGACAAGCCTTTCTACGATGGCCTAGCAGGATTCATGAAGTCAGGTCCTGTCGTCGCCATGGTTCTGGAAGGAGTTCATGCAGCCGAGAACCTGAGAAAGATTGTTGGAGATACAGACGCTTCAGAAGCACATCCAGCAACCATCAGAGGGCGTTACGGTCACATGTCAATGGACTACGCGGACGATGCAGGAAGACACTACAAGAACCTTGTGCACGCTTCCGAGCCCGGAGAGGCAGAAGAAGAGATCGAGATCTGGTTCGAAGAAAGCGAGCTTCACGAGTATGACCACTCGCAGGACGAACACGCCAGATAACCTTTTACATTTCACTTCTCATTTTATTCTACATGGCTGAAGATAATAGACTCTAAAGATCGGAAAGCGATAGAATTCTTGGAGGCGTATGTGGAGGTATAGCCGAAGTATACGACTTCGATCCTTCAATTGTAAGACTTGTAGCATTGGCTGCAATATTCTTTGGAGTCGGATCTCCTGTATTAGCTTACATAGTGGCGTGGATAATCATTCCTTCTGAAGGAGAGGTAAAACAATAGATATTTGGAGAAGAAGGAGCAAAGATATCCTCTATTTCAACTTCCTTAATCTTTCTAGATCAAGCTCGAATCCTGCAGCCTTCTTCTCAAGCTTCCAGTTCTCTAGAACCTTCGAATCAAGCTCACCGATAAATCCTATTTTCTCGCCTCCAAGGAATACGTCCGCAGACCTTTTTGTTCTCATAAACGACTTTTCGTCCTCCTTTATCTCGAAATCGATACCTAGGTCACGTTCAAGTACCTGAAGCTTCTGCTTCGCATCTGTGTAATCCACTTCTGAATCAGATACGATAAATGCAAGCTTTCTTTTGTTAGATGCGCCTGTTGCAGATTCGTCGATTTTGGAAACATCCGCAGTCTCGAAGAACTCCTGTGGGTAAGCCCGATGTTTATTCTCCTTCAGAACTTCTAGCATGGAAGGTAGAAGCCAGCTTCTAAGTGTCGAATACTCTTCTGTTAAAGCATTTTCCAGCTTGACGTTGCCTTCGACGTTTCTTTCCATTCTGTCGAACAGTTTTTCTTCGCTCGATAAGGCGTGAGTATAGGCTTCCATAGCTCCGGCATCCGTCATCACATCTCTTATTAGATCTGATAATTCAGTAATAGATTTTAGACCACCCTCTTGATCCACTTCTGGAGTTTCAGGTTCAATACTGTCGTATCCATGCGCGATAACAACATCTTCTATCAAGTCATACTGATGCATTACGTCGGTTCTGTAGCAGGGAACTTCGACCATGATACCCTCATCGTTTTTCCGGGCTCCGTACTTCATCATCTGCAGCCTCTGGACAATTTCGTCCTTGTCTAAATCGATTCCTGAAACCGATCTGAAGTATTCCTCGTCAAGCACCATTTCTTCCGGTTCAAGGTTAGGCATTTCCATCTCGTCAACCCGGACTTTCTCGATTGTTCCTCCTCTTTCTTCCAGAGCTGTTGCCAATATGTTCAAGGCTTTCTGAACGGTCTCTCTATGCTTTCCTGTAACATCTATGAATACGTCGGTCGTGTTTGGTTCGACTTCAGTTAATTGGTTGTTGATTATTGGAGGGAAGGATAGAACTTGATCTTCCGAGTCAACAATCACCGGATATTTCTCCTCGTCTTCAAGAATCCAAGAGAACTCCTTTCCTTTCTTGTGTTCGCCAAGTATCTCTCCGAGTTGCATCTGCTTCTGTTTTTCCAAGGGTTTGAACGATACCGATTCAGGCTCCACGGCTTTGTACGTAAACGGTGGTTCGAGCTCAGAAAGGTCGTGTAAACCGATCGCCAGCTTATCTCTTCTTCTACCCATAGTTTCATGCATTTTCTCCTGTAGCTGGATCAGTCCGTTGATCTTCTTTTCTGAAAGCTCAACATCTCTGATAACAGATCCTCCGATGAAAGGTCTTACCTCTGATACCGACGAGTCCACTTCAACATTTATTTCAGGTTCTTCGGCAGTGTAGTTTTTTCGACCTGTCTCGATCTCGAAGAATCCTCTGTAAGCTCTTGCTAGTCCCTCTACTGAGAGGCAGTCAGGTCTGTTCGGATAAGTTTCAACATCACATACGTTTCCGTCGATGGAGTGCCAGTGGACCCCCATGAAAGATCCTTCCTCTATCAGTTTTTCGTTTTCGATTTCCTCTCCAACCAGTTCGATAAACTCTCTTCTATCTATCTCGATACTTGCCATTTTTATTTAGACCTCCATACAGGTGTTTCTTCGATCAGTTTTGTGTCGTTGCTGTAGAGATCTCTCAAATCATCTAATTCTGCAGCCATCATCCCGATCCTTCCGATTCCAAGACCCCATGCCAATACTGTTGCTTCTACACCTATCATCGGTTCTACAACCTCGGGACGGAACAGTCCTGCTCCCCCCATGCCTAGCCATTCTTCCTCAACTTCATCCCAGACCTGTACCTCAACACTCATCTCCGTGTAAGGATAGTACGTCGGAATCAGCCTGAACTCATCATAACCCATCTTCTCGAAGAACTCTGAAAGATAGCCTTTGAGATGAGCGAAGTTCAGATCCTCTCCAACCACAATTCCCTCAGCCTGATCGAAGTCAGCAAGATGGGTTCTGTCAACGGTTTCATTCCTGAAAGCTCTTCCTATTACAAAGTATTTTGCCGGAAGATCTTCCTCATCAAGTTCATGAAGCTTTCTTGCGGAAGCTGCTGTAGTATGTGTTCTGAGAACGTTCTGCTCCGAATCCTCCCTTGACCAATCGTATCCCCAGCCTTTAGAACCGGTTTCCCAGCCGTTCTCATGTGCATTCTTTATGTAGTCGACCTTATCACCGTACTCGGATAGATCGGATTTCTCAGGGTTCTCAACGAAGAACGTGTCCTGAAGATCCCTGGCAGGATGATCCTGGGCAATATAAAGTGCGTCGAAACATGTGAAGCCAGGCACTACATAACCTCCTTCCATCTCCTTAAAGCCCATTTCAATCCATTTCTGTTTGGCGTAATCTATTACCTCACGGTAGAAATGTTTCTTACCTGTTCTAGGTGTTTTCGCGGAAGCCTCAACGTTAAAGTCTTCCTTAATATCCTTGAGATCAGTATCTTTCCCTTTTTCTGTTAGTCTGACGTTCCGAATCTTGCTTGTTTGAACTTCGACAAGTCCTCTTTCCTCATCGGGCTCTTTGAAGTCTCCTACGTTCAGTCTTTCCTTCAAGCCATCAGTTCCTAGAGCTTCTCTGCCTTCCTGTGTTAACTCAGCTTCTCCCTGATCTATTCTTATCCAGCTTTTCTGTCTTGCTTTTCCAAGCGCCACATCGATCTCAAGATCCTGTAGTTCCGACATCTCCTTCGGTCCATCTTCCAATCTTTCAATTAAACGATGTTCCGGAGAACCGTTCTCAACAACTTTTTTGCCTTCCTCTGTAAGGGATCTTTCCAGTTCTTCCTCTTCTTCTACTTCAACAAGTTCTTCATCCTTCAGTTCAAGAACCGCTCTGTTGACCATGGACTGGTCGAAGCCTTCTTCCTCGAACTGTTGGATAGTCTTCGATGTATCGGATTTCAGCTCTTCTAAGACTTTCTTAGCCTGCTTGGAAAGTTTCACATCCCCGAGTTTTCGATGAAAGCTTTAATATTTACTTCAGGTCGTCTCAACTATCGCGCCCATCAAAACCAGAACAGCTCCTAATAATACCAGTTTTAGGTAGTCCATCCAGGTTTCAAGATCGAAATGTTCTCTGTATAGAGCTCCTGATATCAGTGAACCTGCGATACCTGCAACGATAAATCCTGTCATCTCGAAGGATGCGTGAGGGATATAGCATAGAGGAGATGGTGTAGGCGTACATCCCAGTAGCGCTGTTGTTGACTGTGCCTGATTTATTAGGTAACCAAAGAAAACTCCGAGAACTGAAGCGTTCCATGTCAGGATAAAGGATCCTGCGCTTCCAATTATTGAAGCGACTGCAAGTATCGACGTATAGACTATCATGTTGTTTGCTAAAACACCTACGAAAGATACAGAATTCGTGGCGTAACCTGTAACCCCGATTATCTCATTCTGGATACTGAATGCTTCCGGCATGTAGAAACCGAGGGCTGTGAATGCCGCAACTTCTCCTGCAAAGATAGCTCCGTAAACCATTATCTCGTCCATGTGCGGAGCATTGTTCTTTTCATCTTCAAGGAAAAACCTTGTTAGCGGATAAACCAAAGGTATCGCCGCAAATATTACGGCAAGAACGTCTGATTGAGTAGGGAAAAGAAGTTCTGCCGCAATAAAACCGATTATTGATGCGACTGCTCCTAAAGCGAATAGTAGGGGGAAGTTTTCTGTCTGCTCCTCACGGTAGATCAGTTCCGGCAGCATTAATCTAGAATGAAAGGGCGTGGTTTAAACCGGTTTTCAATCGACCTTAGCGTAATCCGATGGAGAGGCAGAAACCAACTGCTTATCTTCCGTGATGCGGTCAGCCCATTTGAAGACCGATTCTCTTCCTCCCGGTGAGAGAACACGTTCAGCATGATCTAGAACCAGTTCGTCCTCCTCACTTAGTTCGACATCCTCATCAACGTAAACTACCGCTCTGTTGTAATCTGTCATGACTTGTAGTTCTGTGTTGTCTGATTCGAGCGCATAATCGGCTTCTCCATAGATATTATCCAAGTCGATATAGATGTCTATTTCCGTTCCAATCGGAAGACTGTGATCTGCATCCGTCTCTAGATAATCTTCGAAAGCGTATCTTGATTCCAAGGTTGAAAGCACCTTAGAAACGGTCACCGTTCAGTTTTAAATAAGAAATGAGGTTTAGTTGAAGTCGAAGTTCTCCTCAATATACTGTTCGACTTCTTCCGATGCCTCCTCCCGCTTTCTCTGGTGTTCGGTAAGGAACTCCTCAATCTTCTCCTTTGCGATCTGCTTTAACTCTCCGGAAAGCATTTCTCCAGAAGAGTATTCTCTCCGAATCCTTTCGAGTTCCTCATCATCTTTGATCAGGTGGAACGCCAGCAGCTCGAAGACCATGTCCTCCTCAACGTCAGCTCCTTTTTCTCTGTGCTCTTCAAGCGAATCTTTTCCTCCTGTCTTCGCCTGATCGATTTTCTCTTTGGCTTCTTCAACTGAGTCGGTTAGAGCGATGTAGCTTTTAGGTTTACTTGAACTCATCTTCCCTCCCTGCAAACCACGCATGAACTTGTTGTATGTTGAAGCAGGTTTAACGAATTCCTGATCACGGTACTTTCTTGCGACCTCACGAGTTAAACGGATATGAGGATCTTGGTCAATTCCCACAGGCACTACTGTCGGCTTTGAACCTCCGTTTTCCGAGAACTGAGGTCTCAGAATATCAGCGTACTGTACTTGGGCAGATGACATCTTTGCCGGGTCTGCATTCCCATAAGTAGCCTCCATCTCATTCTGCGTTAGATAGCGTCCGAACATCGCCGCCTTCGCTAGATGGTCGTTGCCTGCTTGAGACTGGAAGTAGAAATCGATGTTTTCCAGATCGATTCCTAAAGCAACATAGTTTTTCAGGTACTCCTCGACTACGAGCTCTCTCGCTTCCTCAAGACTCATATTTCGAGTGTTGTATGCCTCTATATCTGCTGCGGCAATCGTTATCTCGGCTCCCATCTCCTGGTACATCTTGATCTGGTCGACGACGCATTTGTGTCCGAAGTGGAAGACCCCTGAAGGCATGATGCCCGTGATCATAGCAAAATCATCTCCCTCATCTCTCGCATCCAGAAGCTCGTCTAGGTCTCGATGTCCGAAGATGATGCCTCTACGGATAAACCTGTGATCGGGAAGTCTTTCCTCTATCTCCTCGATCGGTTCTATACCGAACTTATCCATTTTTTCACTGTAGTTACCTAGCTCGACGTCGCCCCATGGATCGATATCTGCCATTTTATGTAGCCTCTTGGACGGTTTTTGATCGCGCATTTTCATATAACTCATCGAAAACCTGTGTTTCCTCACCACGAAGCGTCATAAACTCCACTTCACCGAAGACTGTTGCCCTGTAATCACTGGTTTCCTGAGGTTTTACGGCAGCTTCTCCCTCAAAGTACGAGCTGAGAGCTCTTTCGATTTCACCGTAACCCGTGTTTGATCTCACTCCAACTATATCGTCCTCAAAGGTTTGCATGAAGCTGCGAAGACCTTCCTCAGAGCTCAGACTTGAATAAAGGAGTTCTCCATCTTTTTCCCGGCAAACCGCGTACTTCTGGTCTCTGAAGTGTATTCCGGGAAGTGATGGTTCTGTCTCATCAGAAAATCTATAGGTCATCGTATCCCTCCACATAACATGGATCTTCAATCCCGAACTCCCTTTCTACCGCAGCCTCAGAAGCTTCAAGTGCATTGTAAGCCTCGCTTTCTGTAAGTTCATCTAGGAAAGAAGCGTTGTACGAGGGTTGCTCCGGATCTTCGAATGAAAGAATTTGAGCAGGTCTTCCGTCCGAAACCTCGGGAAAAGCGTCTGTTAAGACCGCATATTCAGATTTATTTGTCGAAGGAAAAGTTTCAACTTCGAGTTCTTCTACGTAGGTTTCGCCAAAAACATCCACCCTCTCGAGCTTTAAGTTGTGTTTCCATCATGATTCACGTCATCTAAAACATCATTCCAAAGCCTTAAATAGGTTATTTCCTGTACTGCGGCTTTCTATGGCAGCATTACGTCTAGAAAAAAATTATAGAGCATATCTAGAAGATTGGAAACTGAAGACTGTGCCATGACTTCTCTAGAATTGATGAAATACGGAAAAATATAGATAAACCTATATTAACAATCTTAGAGATAGCTCTGTCCGGTTTCGTTAGCCTCTCTTTTCCAAAAGCGTCCACCTTTCAGAGACATAATAAATGGTTAGAGGGAAGTTCCTTAAATGTTCATCTTCTCCGCCTTGAATCCAAGCATTCCCTCATAGCCATCATTCGACATCAAAATAGGGTAGAAGGATTCCTCAGCAACAAGTTCCTCACCATTTCTCTTGGCGAATACGGTTCCTTCCTTCACTAGGTCGAAGTTCGTGGCCTTGAATTCCCAATCCCCCTCCACTGTTTCGTAGTACTTGAAGTAGTTTGGATCTGAGAGTTCGAATTCGCGTTCGATTATTCCTTCTGCAGCAAGGTAGTTCAGTAGTACGTTGAAACCATTTTCTACAGCTTGATCCGAGCCTTGTAGTCCGGTCTCGACAACTATGCCTGTGACCTCGCCGTTCAAGGTTCCGTTGCTTTCAGAGAAATAAACAGCATTTTCCACTCCTGCTTTCCTGCACATCTCCTTCGTATCTTCATTCAGATGTGAGAGAGTTGCGAATGGTTCGGGATGGGAACGAGTAGTGTGAAGATCAAGGACATTCATGCCTTTTACTTCTTCGAGTATTTTGGCAGCTAGTCTTTCCTCGTGTTTATCGCTTTCCAAATCTCCCGGGAAAGAACGGTTGAGATCTGCTTCCAAGTACCTTTTGTCTTTCTCTAATGCTTCTTCGTTAGCTATTACAAGTTTCAAAGGCTTCTTGACTTGTATATCCGAGTTAAGAAATCTTTCTATCACTTTTTTACCGCAAGGTTCGTCACCGTGTATTGATCCGACAACGGCATGTTTCGGCTCGCCTTCTCCAAGTTTCTCTACTCTCATAGCTAAGGTTTGAAGGCTAACGATTATGAATACTTTTCAAGTGCCTCGACAGCTTCCAACTTTTCGCCAGACATCAATCGGACAAAGGCACCTCCCGCAATAGATACATGGGAGAAGTCTTCAAGCTCATAACCGAAGCGTTCTACCAGTGAAGAAGTATGTCCTCCTCCGAGAACAGTGAAACCTCCATTCTCGGCGATACCATCTACAACTTTTTTGGTTCCATCCTCGTGTTGTTCGAAAGCGCCCATAGGACCCTTCATGAGTACTGAGTCAGCCTCCTCTATAACTGAAACGTAGTTCTCGGTCGTTTCTTTTCCTATGTCCCACGCCATCGTGTCTTCAGGTACTTCGCCGGTTTCGAAGTTGCCCTCTTCTGTCGAGACATCTACTGGAACTACTATCTTTTCTTCGTATGTTTCTAGAAGTTCTTCTAACTCCTCTTGTTTCGAGTCGAAGCCTTTCTCCTTTATCCAATCGGCTTTACCACCAAGATCATATCCTTGGATAGTTAGTGCAAGTTCTCCAGGTATGCCTCCTAGAAGAACCTTGTCGACTTTTTCTATCATCTCCTCCAGCATTCCTACTATATCTGAAGGCTTCTCACCTCCCAGAACCAATACAGGATTATCTAATTCGTCCCTAACTTTCCGACAGTTCGAAAGCTCCTTTTCCATAACCGGACCGGCGTAAGAATCAAGCAGTGGCGCGAATCCTACTATCGATCCATGAGATCTGTGAGCTGCTGAGAACCCGTCGTTCACAAACAGGTCGAACTCTTCAGCTATTTTTTCAACAAAAATATCGTTTGAATGACCTTCCGGCGTTGCATTTCTCAGTTCTTCTGAAAGGAAACGAACATTCTCAAGTAACGCAATATCGCCGTCAGACATGGAATTAACTTCGTCCGATAGTTCGTTCCCGAAGAACGATTCAACAAACTCGACGTCCCGACCAATATTATTTTCTAAGTGATCGGCGTGTTCCTCAAGCGATAGGAAATCTTTTCTTCCCGGTCTTCCTTGATGCGCTAGGACAAGTGTTTTGGCTCCTCGTTCAGATATCATCTCGATAGTTTCAAGGTATCGTTTGAACCGTACTGTCTCCTGTGGTTCTCCGTTTTCAACCGGAAGATTGAGATCTGTCCTGAGAACTACTTTTTTGCCTTCAAGATCGGCTTCTTCGAGAGTGTTCATGCTGAAAGGTTCGTATAGCTTGTTTTTGAAGCTTCCCGGACCGTATAAAAATCTTCTCTGATATTAGTTGATTAGGTGCCACGAATGAAAGGTGGATGTTTTGGACTGTCCTCAGAGACAGTCACGGTTTAGAACTCTGGAACCATCTAGAGTCTTCTATAAATACAGCTTAAAACCTTCAAAAAGATCGGTCTCGACTGTTTCTCCATGAGGTATCTGAAATGACTGAAAGTACTAGCGAGAAACTTGTCGAAGTTGCGAAGAGGAGAGGATTCTTCTCACAGACCGCTGAAAGCTACGGCGGTGTCGCAGGCTTCTACACCTTCGGACCTGAAGGCGCAGAACTAAAGAGAAATATCGAAAACCTGTGGAGAGACCGTTTCAACACAAAAGAGGGGCATCGAGAGATAGAAGCTCCTACGATTATGCCTGAACCGGTTTTCGAAGCATCAGGACACTTAGAAACGTTTGACGACATGATAATCGAGTGCCCGGAATGCCAATCGTCTATAAGAGCTGACCACTTGGTTGAGGACAACACGAACATAGAGGAGGCTGAAAGCTTCCCAACTGACAAAGTTGAGCAGATCATCGAGGACGAAGACCTTGTCTGTTCCTCATGCGGATTTGAACTATCGGGAATCGATGTAAACGATTTCAACCTAATGTTCGAGACCAATATCGGACCAGGAGACTCGAACCCTGGCTATTTGAGACCGGAGACAGCTCAAGGTATCTTCGCGGAGTTCCCACGTTTCAAGGAATACGCGAGAAACCAGTTGCCTTTCGGAATCACCCAGATCGGTAAAGCCTACAGGAACGAGATATCGCCACGGAAATCGATTATCAGGGTAAGGGAGTTTACCCAAGCCGAGCTTGAACACTTTATCCATCCTCACGATGATGAACCTAACCTGGAGAAAGTTGAGGACGTTGAGCTCGTGCTTTACCCCGCAACTGAACAGCAGAAAGACGAGGGCGAGTACAAGAAAATGACGGTAAATGAAGCTGTTGAGAAGAACGTCATCGAAAGTGACTGGGTAGCTTATTATCTCGGTGTCGCGAAGCGGTGGTACAGCCGTGTCGGTATCGACATGACTCGATTCCGTTACAGACAGCATCTTGAAGGCGAGAGAGCGCATTACGCCTCAGACTGTTGGGATGCAGAGGCTGAGATTGATGGCGACTGGATAGAGATATCCGGTTTCTCGGACAGAGGCTGCTATGACCTGAAAAAACACCAGGAACATTCGGAGGAAAGCTATGAGATCTTCGAGCAGTTCGATGAACCTGTAACCGAGGAAAAAGCTAAGATCGATCCTGACATGTCCTGGATGGGACCGACTTACGGAGATCACGCCTCAGAAATCCTAGAAGAGCTGGAGAGAATGGTTGAAGAAGAGCCTCAGATCTTCGAGAGAAAGTCTGAGCTAAGGATCGAGTTCGACGAGAAAACGTTTAACATCCCTGTCGACAAGCTTAACTTCGAAATCGTGGAGGAAGAAAAGAACGGTGAGAGACTTCTTCCTCACGTCATCGAACCTTCCTTCGGTGTCGACCGAATCCTTTACGCTGTTATGGATCACAGCTTTGAGGAGGATGAGGTTGATGGTGAAGAGAGAACCGTTCTCAGCTTTGAGACTGAGGTCGCGCCTTCACTTGTCGCCGTCTTCCCATTAATGGATAAGGACGGAATGGGAGAGAAAGCCCGTGAAGTAGCCGAGAACCTTAGAAGCAAAGGTTTCGAGACCCGTTACGACGACTCTGGTGCTATAGGCAGAAGGTACCGGAGGCAGGATGAGATCGGTACTCCTTACTGTGTGACGGTCGACCACGAGACCTTGGAGGACGGAACCGTTACAGTCAGGGATAGAGATTCGACCGACCAGAAAAGAGTCGATCTTGAGGAACTTGAAAAAGTTCTTGAGAGGCTTGGAGAAGGAGAAATTAGTTTCTCCGACCTCTAAACTTTTTTTCTTTCTTCTCTAGAGTGCCTATATTGATAAAATAGGGTTCCGCATGGTTGCGTATGGTCGAGTGTTCTGAATGTGGGAAGGAAACTATGAGCTTCACCTGCAAGTACTGCGGTGAGAAATACTGTTCAGAGCACCGGCTACCTGAGAACCACAACTGTGACGGTTTAGAGGAAGAGATTGAGAAAAAGAAGGAGGAAAGCCAGAAATGGTTCGAGGAAAAAGAAGTCAAAAATCCCGCACCCTCAAAGGCACAGCCAAAAAAGCCTTCACTGTTTGAAGACATACTAAGAACATTTAGAAATAATGCCACGCTAAGCATAATTACATTTACTACGTTTGCGTTCTTCCTGCAGACGATGTTTGGCGGAAGTCTGAACGAAAGCCCTCTAAGCTATTTCGTTCTACAGTCTCAGCTTTCCGATGTAATCGCACAGCCTTGGACACTGATCACAGTCATGTTCATGCACGGAGGACTGTTCCATCTCTTTGCCAACATGATCACCCTGTATTTCTTCGGAGAACCTATAGAGAAGACTGTAGGATCATGGAACTTCCTCAAGTTCTACTTCCTGTCCGGACTAGCAGCAAGTATTGGATTTGTTGCGGTTAGAAACATCCTATCACTTTACCAGGGAGTAGGAGTGTTCGGACCCGCAGTCGGAGCTTCAGGCGCAGTAGTCGCATGCTTCGCGGCAGTAGCCATGCTTTATCCAAGAGCCGAAGTCCTACTTTACTTTGTGTTCCCGATGAAGATTAAGACTGCTCTCTACGCCTTCGGAGGACTTGAACTTTTCAACCTAGCAGCTAAAGCTGCAGGACATACTTTACCTGTCATAGGCGGTTTCGCATCATCAGCACACCTCACAGGCATGCTAGTAGGAATATGGTACGGAAGAAAATTGAGAGATAAGTATGCCAACCAAAGAGGAGTCTTCGACTTATTTGGAGCGTAAGATTTTTAATTTCCGGACAAGAAACTAGTGAAGACTGGTGTCAAAACACGTGCTATATGATGATGGAGAAAAAATTCTCTTGCAAAGACCTAACGAACTTCTATCAGATAACAGGTTCGTCGAACAGGCAAAATCGCCTTTGACACTTATTTCTGAGGCAGATCAGAGATATGCAGCACATATAGAGGAGTATCTCTCCGAAGACACAAGAGAACTCGAACCCAGACTTGAACTAAGGGTGAATCCGTCATCAATACAGTACTATCTTGAGCCCGGCGATGTAGGACAGATAAAGAGAAATATTGATGGCGAGATACGAGTTAATGGAGATTCCTACCCTGTCAACGTCAGATTTGAATCCGAGATGTATGAAGGAGAGATGGACGTATTTGTGTATTCAAACTTCCAGGATCCTCGGATAGAAGCCCTTGCAGGAGAATCAGCGACCGTCAAAATGGATGAAAATCCTGTAGAAAATGTTTTCAACCCTCAGAAAAACATGGCGTTCTAAGGAGTAACACGGTCAACCTCGTAGTAGGTGACCTGTCTTTCGGAGTCTACTACCGCCCACATCATCGTCGCCCTGATATTTTGAGCTAAACGCACAGCTCGGGACATCTCCTGATAAGCCTGGTTATAATTTTCGGGAACCGCATTAACAATCCACTTCGTATGTTCCCTATCCTCCTTCGGACCATCCTTGTAAGGGTTAACGCCTCTAGGATAGACTCTGAAGTGGGCGCCAAACTTGAACCCCGTCTTTACAATATAGCCTCTTTCCCTAAGATCAGAGTAGACAGCATACTTTTGATCGAAATCATCGTCCATGCCGGAAAACTTCTGGAACATACTCTCACGACCCATAACCTCGTTATCGGAATCAACTACCTCAAGTTCTTCACGGTCCACAAGATGCAATGCTTCAACTAGAGAAAGCTCTAGGTAATCATCGTCAATATATTTTCCGTAGTAGAACTCGGAATGAACTGTTTCTGCATCTTCTTCATCCCAGACCTTTACTTTTGCGTCCGATAGTTTTCCTTCAGCAGTCATACCACAAAAGAAGTTTGGACAGTCTTTTAACTCAGCGGGTTCTCCCACTCGAAGCTGTGATCGTAAACTTCGTCCACTGCTTTGGAAACAACAGGATAAATTTTTCCTGACTCTAACCCTGTTTCCTCTGTTACATACCAGGAAGGATCCACTCGATTCTTAGTCTCTATGTAAATTTCAGAACTGTCGAAATCCCACCCATAGTTCTTGTTATCCATAAAGTAAAGTACATCGGTCAGTTCTGGCACTCTGACCTCCCTACCATCAATATTTACCTTTGAATTATTCTGAAGTTCTCCAGGCTCTAGTCTGTCCCATTTCTTCTCTCTACTTTGCTCTTTAGGGACATAGGCTTCGATTGTTTCGATTTCGCCTTCAAAACCATCGACGTGATCCACAAATTCCTTTACATTTCTTTCAGTCTCCCAGAAGAATCTGTACACCGGCTCCCCGCCAAACTCCTTGGTTTTAACCGCTTCTATACTGAAAGGATCCGATTCTACTTCAACTATGAAATTTTCTCCGTTTTCATCGATCCTGTCAGTCTTACGTTTATCGACCTCAAGTTCAGATTCTCGGATAGACACAACACTACTATTACAGCTTAACAGTTATAATGTAGCACCCTATACGACATGTAAAGCCTGATTAGAAACTGTCAAGACCGCTTTGATCGGCTTCCTTAAGTATTCTCTCAGCAGTGCTCCATGACTCTCTCGTCTCCTCAGGCAGCTGCCCTTTCTCATCGACAAATTTCTCCAGGAAATTGATCGTTGGTTTGTCGTGGGGATAGCCCGACTTGAAATCGTAACCATACTTCGACTTCAACTCATCTACATGGTTTTCCCTAGCTGATTTTGCGATGATTGATGCTGCGGAAACAATCGGAAAGTTATCGTCCGCTTCATGTTCAGCAGTAAAGTCACGATCCTGGAAACGTGAAGGTAATTCTTTCTTCATCTTTCTGATGAAACGATCGCCGTCGGGTTCAGGAAGATCAACAATTATCTTATCCGCATCCGACCGTTCTATAACATCTGTAAACCCTTGGATCTCTATCTCGTTTAACGACATTAACTCACGAAGCTCATCGATCTCAGACGCAGTTATCTCTTTAAGAAAAGGTTCTCCCATCTCTCTAAGTTCTTCGGCGAGACGCTCTCTCTTTTTATCGCTAAGTTTCTTCGAGTCTTTGACTCCTATGTTCTCTACCTCTTCCAGTTTTTCTTCTTCGACCATGAAGCCGCCGATAAACATCGATCCGATGACCGGACCTCTTCCTGCCTCATCAACCCCTAGAACTTTCATAGAACATTTTCGGTCACCATAGCTTTTAGACTTACCTGAACAGAACACTAGATAGGAAGGATTTCAACAGGGCTGTCATACTTTAAAAGATTCACCTGCTCTATTTTCTTTAGAGACAGCGGGGTGGAGCAGCCAGGAGTGCTCGTCGGGCTCATAACCCGGAGGTCGCTCGTTCAAATCGAGCCCCCGCTATTAATCGTTTACTTGACTTTAGGCTTCTTCTCAGCTATCCTAAGGATATCAGGATAATCATCAACGCCAGAGATAGTAAGATAGTGTGAATCATCGCAATTTGGACCAGTGGTATTTGCTTCTACGTCGAGCTCGTTGAGAAGCTTCCTAACGCCTTCGAGCCCTCTTCTGTTCATGGACTTGACCCTCAACCTGTTATATTGGGGTTCGTAGTGACCTTCATCCCTGATGAAGGCTCTTAACCACTCAATCTTCTTATCCGCCAGTTCAAAGATTCTTGAACCCACAATCCATTTGTCGGACGAGAATTCGCCGACCTTTCGTTGGAGTTCTTCTACAATTGGGATCGATTTGACTTTTTACCTCCTCTTCATACCGATACATATCGACATCAAAAATTTTGTTCATATCCTCACGGAACTCTCTCAGATTTTCATCTACCACATTTGTGTAAACCACTATGGCTCTTCTGTTACAATCTCTTTCATTTGTCTCATAGAATGAAGCGTAACCGTCTCCCCAGAGCCTTGCATGTATTCTTACCAAAGCCGTTTTCATAACTAGAATAAGGAGGGACAATTACTCTTACTTTTAATCCGCAGAGTTCCGGCAATTCCGTTAGATATCTGTTCTTTATAGCTTGATTACGTTTTAAACAATTTTTAAAGATTTATTCGTTTGAATAAATTTACAAACAATTCTATATAGGCATAAAATCACGAAAAAACACTTTCACCTATTCTCGATTGTCGGTGAACATTCCGGATGTTTCTGGATTCCGATCCGTTAACTTAAATAAGGTTGTTAGTTTTTGTATTCATGTTAGGACACTGGGGAGTGTTGTATCAAATGGCGGAAAGGTCGTAAATACAAAAATGAAGAAACTCGGAAACGTCTTGATCGAAGTAATGCAGGACCTCTCTAGAGTCTCGACTAACGGAGAGGCGACCGTCAAAGTCAACAGAACCATGTGCTCACCGGAAAGATTCGAACAGCTCTTCAACTACTTCTCGAAAGGAACGATACTAGAAAGAATCAACCTCAACGTCCAACCGATGGACTCCAAACTTGAATGCGGTTGCGGATACGCCGAGGTTATCGATGAAGAACATAATGGATACGATCGCTGTCCGCAATGCGGAAGGTTCGCCGACATTAAAGACACCGACTATCAGCTTGTTGATCCTCACCCTGAGAAGGCGATGGAACGCAAAAGCATCCGATTCTGAGAAGAGTTTAAAACTATTCGTTTCTCTATATTGTTTATGCTTTCGGCGATTAACATGAAAGTTTCTTGGATGACCGGGAGCATGACTGCTATCGTTTCGATTATTATGCCGATCAACTAAGCTTTCTTTTGATCGGCCTCGTTGATTTTTCTGAATTTCGAGGTTGATACCAAAATGAAAACTAGAACACTACAACGCAACGCCGTACATAAAAAATCTAAGAAAAATCCCGATAAGGAGAGCTATCAATGTCGCTAAGACAAGAAACACAAGAGAGTTATGTTAGACCTCTGGATCTCCAAGTCGATATAGACCAAACAGATTACGATGAACTGAAAGAATACGGAGGTTCCGAGGTACGTGATATCGCAGGTACTGAAGCAGTCGATCTTTATTCAGGGGATGACTGGACCGATGCAGAGCTTACTGCGAGAGCTATAAATCTTGATGATGGCGCCTATATCCTTTCTGTCACCGAACACCAGGCAGATAGCTATACAGATTTAGAAGAGCTTGGACCTGTAGAAGATATCCTAGAAGGAAAAGGTTTGCCTTAAAAAATTTCTTTCTTCTCTTTCAATTGTACCGGCATGGGCCGGTAGCTCAGTCTGGCAGAGCGCTTGGCTCTTAACCAAGTGGTCGCGGGTTCAAATCCCGTCTGGCCCAAAATCATTCTCCAATCAAATTCTGGATAGAAACCGACCTATGATACATGTGATATATTAATCTAGATCGACCTTCTTCGAAGCCGCGAAGAAACTAACGGAATATCTATCTGGTTATTCGGTTCCTCCAACACTTATACTTTCGGACATGAAGCACATCAGGACGATGACGATACAAAGTTCAAGGTTCTCTACCTGATAAATGAGACTTCCGAAAATCCAATTTCTCTGCAAAAGAGTATCTCACCGGACCTTTCGCCCAGCCAATCGAACTTAAAGAAAACCGATTCAATGACTTGGAAGATACCTATCTTTATGCTGAAGGAATAGTCCGTTCAGAAGATTCAGATCCTGATACTTTAGAGAGATTGCTTGAAAAATAAAACGGGAACTAAAAAACTTTGAAAAGCCAAAAATTAGTATGTCGGATTGGACAGAGGCAACGCTTCTTTTCATAGTTGAAGATGGAGAAATATTGCTTATCGAGAAGAAGCGAGGTCATGGAAAAGGCTTCTTCAACGGTCCTGGAGGCAAGGTTGAAAATGATGAGACTATAGGACAGGCAGCCGTACGGGAGACAGAGGAAGAGACAGGTTTGAAACCTTTGAAAGTAAAGAAGATGGCGGTTCTCGAGTTCTATTTCGGCGAGGATCCTTTCCAACGTGTGCATGTCTTCAAAACAGATATCTTTGAAGGCGAACTTTCCGAATCCGAAGAGGCTCGACCAGAATGGTTCAAGCTTGAAGAGATTCCCTACAACAACATGTGGCCTGATGACAAGTACTGGCTGCCCAAAATTCTTAATGGAGAACAGTTCAAGGCTGTTTTTGAATTTGACGAAGATGGAGATGAAATACTTGATTATGAATTCAATCAAGGAATCTAGATTATACAGAAATTTGGATTAAGGGAAACCTATTACCTCTGTCTCGTACTCTCCGCCTTCACCTGCAGCGTTGAATCCATACTCTTGGGAGAGTTCGATTAACTCTTTTACAGATTCTTGATCCAACTTCGTTCCCTCCCAAGAATCTTCCAATCCTCTTGCAGCTACACGAGTAATCTTCACCTCGAAGCCTTCTCTAATCAACCACTTCATGTATCTTTCCTGATTTTCTTGCCAAAGTGGAGCGAAAACTTTCAAGCCAAGTTTTTCAGCAATTTTTTCCACGCGGTCACGCTGGTAAGTTGATTCTATGGCTCCAGCGACAACACCCTCAACTCCGAACTCATTCTTCGCTTTTCTCAAACCTTCCTCAAGATCATCCAGTTCTTTCTCTTTCTCACCTTCAGTCTTCTGAACGATAAGAGGCGCACCTATCTTCTCAGTCTGTCTTTCAATCGAAGATTTCTCTTTCCTTGAGTCGAACATGTAGCTATCCTTATTACTCGATCTCAATGTTAGCAGACAAGAGAATTCGTTGTTTCTCCTCTTCATCCTGTAAATTGCGGCGTTCGAATCCTTTCCTCCGGAAGTTAGACCTACGAGCCTTCTGTTCGGTTTGTCTCTAAAGGAGTTTAGATATTCCTGTTTGTGGTCGAAGCCCCTCTCTTTTGAAAGGCGCGATATTGCTTTGTCGAAGTTTGAGCCGTATTGTGCAGCCGTCTTCTTTCGCCAAGCCACTTTTTCCGGAACTCCTAATTTCTCAGCGGCTTTACGCAAAACATACTTCCTGTAATCATCCTTTACTTTGTAATCTTCCGGTAAAGTCAAAGCATGTCTAATTAGTTCGTGATCGAGGAATGGAAGCCTCAGCTCATAACCGTTCCTAAGACTGACTACATTGTCCCTGTATAGATCGCCTTCAAAAATTCTTCTCAGCCCTGATAGACACTCCTTGTTGAGGTAGCCCTGTTGTCTGTGGTAGCCGGCGTAGAGCTGTTCAGAGCCGAGACCAGACATAACTACTTTTTCTTCGCCATTCAGAGCAAAATGAAACGGAAGTGCGACACCGTTCTTTACTACTGATGTTGAAGATATCCAGTCCGAGATTTTGGGAAGAGCTTTCTCAACTTCATTTAGATCAGCCTCGTAGCTTTCAACCTCGAGTCCCATGTCTTCGGCGATCTCTTCCGCCCACTCCATGTCTCTCGGTGCATTGACATTTCCGTGCTGTATTCCTGCAGTATAGGCTTTGAAATCTTTACCTAGTTCCTGTAAAGTTGCTGCGATCAAGGTTGAGTCGACTCCTCCGGAGAAAAGCAGTCCTAAATCTCCTTCTGGAATCCTTTTCTCAACCGCTTCCAAGAATTTTTGTTTTATCTCTTCGGCGGCATCTTCGATATCTTTCCGCTCTTCAACATCTATCTCAAAGAACTCTCTCTGCTCAAAGGCGATCTCCTCTGTCTCTATATTATATTTTAGTATTTGTCTTGGATGGAGTTCGCGGGCTTCTAAACCCTGTTTCTCGAGAGCCTGTTTTTCAGAAGCAAATACGAAAGGCTCCTTTGAATACCAGATAGGGTTCACTCCTAACAGGTCGCGTGCCAATATTATTTCCTGGTCTTCTCTGTATGCGAATGCATAGATTCCATCTACGTCATCAAGTGCTTCAAGACCTTTTCTTTCTAGAAGTGCGTGGAGAAGCTCTGCATCGTTATCAACATCTATACCATATTCTTCCGCAAGCTCTCTCCAGTTGTAAATCTCGCAGTTAGCAGTAAGAACGCCTTCATTTTGGAGAGGTTGTTCTACTTCGCCTACTACTGAGTGAAGCACATGTCCAAGCGAGAAGTCTGCATCGTTTAATTTGGTTGAGCTACCTCTATGACTCTGTTCTTCAATTATCTTTTCTACAGTTTCAGGATTTTCTGCTCCTGCTATTCCACACATAAAAACCGTTTTTCGATCGAAGATTTTTATTCGAACCTAGCAATTTCATACTACATGAAGGAAAGACTTGAACATGCACTACATGAGAACGGCGAACTCATGGTTCTAACCGACTCAGGCGAAGAGCACGAACTCCATAAACATAATTGCGAGTTCCACGACGACGGTTTTATCGAGATTGATGCTGCCGAGAAAGTTCACTGGTTAAACTGCGAGAAAATTGAACGTTACTGGATTCACAAGGAGTTTTAGTCCTCACTGTACTGTGCGCCGAAGTCGCTCAGACCTCTCTGGGAGTTATCGACTCCTTCGTAGCTCGCTATAACATCCTCCATATCGACCTCGACAAACTCCAGCCCTCTTTCCTCCAGGTAGTCGAGAATCTTCTCCGTCATCTTCGGTGCTACTAAGATACCCCTAATCTCTCCAGAAAACTCTTCTTCTATCTCTTCGACGTATCTTTGAAGTTGGAGAACTGTGTTGTAGTCCGGATTTCTCTTCACCTCAATAACCGTGTAGTTTTCGTCTTTGTCTCTGGCAAAGACATCGATGAATCCGGCAGGAGACTCTTTTTCACGCTCGACAACCTTTAAGCCCTCTTCAACGATTCCCGGTTCTTCCTCTATCGATTCGTGTATGTCGACTTCGTGACCTCTTATCTTGAGATCGCTTTTGTCGACTAGCTGGGTTACTATAACTGTTTCGATCTCCTCGAATCTTATTTCGACGAGTTCATCCGGATTCTTTCTCCGCGCTTCAAGGAGAAGCTCTTCGTTCTCTTCGTCTACTTCGACAGAGTATGAGTCTACTTCAGGCTGCCAGTTTTTTGGCTGGTAGTTCTCCGGACCGTGAACAAGTAAGGCCGAGTCCTGTTTCTTGATGACAAGTCTCTCTCCTCTATCAAGCTTTGAGGATGCTCTTCCTTTATAATTGACAGAGCAAAGACCATTGACCTGTACCGTTACGTCTCTTATAAGGTATTCTTCCAGAGCTTCTTTAGCCCGTTTTAGATCGGGTTTTTCAAGGAGTTCTTTCACAGTACATCAAAGGGTTCACCTAATAGTTATATTGGGTTTGCTGTCAGAGACCTCTTCCCTAGGAACTAGGTGTGTCGTTGAATGTTTCTTCTAACCTGTTTTGGTGTGAAGAGCTGGTTTTAAGCCAACGTTACGAATCTTCTCAACCCATGGACTACAGGATCAAGGATCTGCCCGAATCCGAACAGCCGAGACAGAAACTTCAGGACCACGGAGTAGATTCACTGACCGAGGCAGAACTCCTCTCACTAATAATAAGAACCGGCACCGAGGGCAAAAACGTTGAAGAGTTATCCTCCGAGATCCTTAGCTCATACCATATCTCGAGCTTAGCTGACAGAAAGCTTGAGGAACTGAAACAGTTCCGCGGAATTTCGGATGTAAAAGCTTCACAGGTTCTAGCAGTAGGAGAATTATCAAGAAGAATGAAGAACGAGCCCAGACAGAAGATCGACTGTCTGTCCGACCTAGAAGCACTTGTGCAGGACATGAAATATTTAGAGACAGAAGAGCTCAGGCTTTTTCTTTTATCTTCCGGCAACGAAGTCCTCGGAAAACACACCTTTGAAGGGCGTGTCGACAGCGTTAACTTCAGTTACCGGGAAATATTCAGAGAGGCTGTAAGATCAAATGCGGCAGCCGTGATAATGGCGCACAATCATCCTTCAGGCTACTCAAGACCTACTGAGAAGGACGTCAAGACAACCAAGCAGATGATTGAACTGGGCGAGAAACTTGATGTAACACTCCTGGATCATGTTATAGTAGGGGAGGATGTGTCGAGTATGAGGCGGTCGAACCGGCTCGAATTCGGAGACTGAAGTACCTCCTTTAATACCTTTCGGATATATCCTCCCACCTATATAAAGTTTACTTAGGTCATTCTTGAACGTAGCTTCTCAAAATACGATATCTCGCGCGAGGCTTTCAAACATGGCAATGGATGTATCAGATCACGAGGCAGTTCCACAACACAGAAAACTCGAGGAGGACGAAATTGAAGAAGTTCTCGAAAAATACGACGCAGACAGGAGCGATCTACCTAATATAGAAAGGACGGACGCTGCCTTAAAGCAGATGGACGTTGAAGTAGACGACGTCATCGAGATCGTACGTGAAAGCCCAACCGCAGGAGAGTCAGTCTACTACAGAGTTGTAGTCGAGCCGTAGGTGACACAATGCAGAGAGAATTCCTAGACCAGCTGATCAATCGCAACATCGTCAAACACCAAGTAGAATCATACAACCGTTTCGTCGAAGAACGAGTTACCGCAATTCTTAACGAAGTCGGCGAGATCAAACCGGAGCTTCCGGACGGCGAAGAACTTGTAATCAAGATCGTCGACGTAAACATTGAAAGACCGAAGATCAACGAAGCCGACGGCTCAGTAAGAAAGATTACCCCGAAAGAAGCCCGAATGCGCGACCTAACATACTCCTCAGAGATCAAAGTCAAGATGACACCGATCTTCGAAGGAGTACAGCAGGAATCTGAAGAAGTCACGATCGGAGAGATCCCTGTCATGGTCGGCTCAGACCTTTGCTGGTCAAGCGACTGGGACGAAGAAGAGAAAAGAGAGCATGGAGAAGACCCAGAGGATCCTGGAGCATACTTCATCATCAACGGATCAGAAAAAACACTGATCTGTATGGAAGAAATGGTTAACAACAAGCCAATCTACCAGGACGACGACGGAGAGCAGACATGCAGAATTAACTCCGAGAACCAGGGTTATGTTCAGAGACACGTTCTCAGAAGAGATGGAGACGTCGTAAACATTTCATTCGCAAACGTCAAGAAAACACCGGCAGTCTCACTTCTAAGAGCACTAGGACTCGAAACCGACAAAGAAATAGTTGAAGCAATCGGCGAAGAGTACGCTTCCGAAGTCTACCTAAACATGTACGAAACAGGAGCATCAAACAAGGAAGAAGCCTACGAGTACGTAGCCAACCAGGCAGGAATCACAAATGACATCGAGGAAAGAGTCGACTCGATTCTTGACGAATATCTTCTACCACACCTAGGTCAAGAACCTGATATGAGAGAAGAGAAAGCAGAGTTCCTCGCAACACTGCTCAGGAACACTATCGCTCTCGGTAAAGGAGACATCAAAGAGGACGACATGGACCACTACGCAAACAAGAGGCTCAACCTTGCAGGAGAACTTCTTGAGATGCAGTTCAGATCCGTCTTCCTTGGAAAATGGGGTCTCCTGGCACGAATGAAATACAACTTCAGAAAATCCGCTAAGAGAGGAAGACTTCCATCCCTACAATCCACTATCGTTTCAGATACACTAACAAAACAGATTATGGGCGCTATGGCTACCGGAAACTGGGTTGGCGGAAGAACAGGTATCTGTCAGAGACTTGACAGAGGAAACAGAATCAAGACACTTGCCCACCTCAGAAACGTTGTCTCGCCGCTCAGCTCGGAAAGACAGCACTTCGAGGCAAGAGATCTACACCCAACACAGTGGGGTAGAATCGGACCGATCAAGACGCCGGAAGGTATGAACATCGGACTTCGTACCCATCTGGCTATGTCCGCAAACGTCTCAACAGGACTCAACGACATGGAGAGGAACTCGTTGAAAGCCCAGCTCGCTGACATCGGGCTGGACACCATGTAGGTGATCAAGAAAATGAGAAAAAATACTATGAACACGAAACTAGAAGCCACTGAAAATTTCAGAAACCAAGCAGAGGTGAACAAGCTTGACTAAAGTATTCTTGGACGGAGAGATCGTCGATGAGATCGACGAACCTGAAGAGATCAAGGAATCTCTTATTGAAAAGAGAAGATCCGGAGAGATCGACAAGCAGGTCTCAGTCTACTATGCAGAGGACAAGGATGAAGTAAGGATTAACTCCGATGCAGGAAGAGTACAGAGACCGGTAATTATTGTCGAAGACGGAGAACCTCAGATGGGAGAAGAGCAGGAAGAAAAGCTCAAGAAAGGTGAGATCACACTACAGGATCTCGAACAGGAAGGCGTTATCGAATATATTGACGCTGAAGAGGAAGAAAACACCTACGTCGCTATGGACGAAGACGAAGTAACTGAAGAACATACACACATGGAAATTGATCCGGCGATCACGCACGGACTTTCCGCATCACTAGTTGTCTTCCCTCAGCACAACAGAGGAGACCGTGTCAACTTCGGAGCAAAGATGTCCGGTCAGGGAATCGGAATGCACACCAGAGAGTTCCACCAGAGATTTGACACGAACGCAAACGTTCTCAGCTACCCACAGCAGCCGATCACAGAAACACAGACATACGACACGCTACTCGAGAACCATCCAATCGGACAGAACATGGTTGTAGCGATCGCTTCGTTCGACGGCTACAACATCGAGGACTCGGTAATCATGAACCAGTCCTCTGTCGACAGAGGTCTTGCAAGATCAACATACATGCGTACCTACAAGACAGAAGCACAGAGATTCTGGGGAGGCCAGAAAGACGAGATCGGAGTCCCTAACAAAGATGTTAGAGGTTACAGATCTGAAGACGCTTATTCACAGCTAGATCAAGACGGAATCGTCAACCCCGAAACAGAAGTTGATTCGGATGACGTACTAGTCGGTAAGACTTCGCCTCCAAAGTTCCTTGGATCGGGCAGCACCAGCGACGAAGTAAAAATGGGGCTGGCAGACAGAAGAGAGACCTCTCTAACAGTAAGACACGGAGAAACAGGAAAGGTCGACCACGTCATGGTCTCAGAGACCGGCGAAGGCGACAAACTGATCAAGATGAAGCTCAGGAACTACAGAATACCTGAACTCGGCGACAAGTTTGCGACAAGGCACGGACAGAAGGGTGTTGTCGGAATGATCGCACCTGAAGAAAACATGCCTTTCACCAAACAGGGAATAACTCCTGACATGATTCTATCAACACACGCTATCCCAAGCCGTATGACAGTATCACAGCTGATCGAGATTATCGGAGGAAAAGTCGGAGCACTGCGTGGAGAGAAAGTTGACGGAACAGCATTCCACTCAGAGGACAAAGACGACCTCAGAGATCAGCTTGAGGACCTAGGATTCGAATCAAACGGCAAGGAGGTCATGTACGATGGAGTTACCGGCGAGAAGATGGAAGCCGAGATCCTTATCGGACCAGGATACTACTTGAAGCTAGACCACCAGGTCGGAGACAAGATCCACGCAAGAGCAAGAGGACCTGTAACACTCCTCACAAAACAGCCTACAGAAGGACGCTCACAGGAAGGAGGACTCAGACTTGGAGAGATGGAAAAGGACGTCTTCGTAGGACACGGAGCATCCCTACTTCTCAAAGAAAGATTCGGAGCCGACTCCACAGAGATCTATGTAGACGACGAAACAGGGGAGATCGGTTACTACGACAAGGAACAGGACATACGTGTCAAGCCTGGCGGAGAACCAGGAGACCTCGACAAGACCGAGGTACCACACGCATTCCTCCTGCTGTTGAACGAGTTGAAATCACTCATGATAGACACAGAACTAAACCTGGAGGACGAAGAATAGAGGTGATCAAGCATGAAGAACATTGAAAGCATCGACTTTGGAATTCTGAGCTCGGAAAAAGTTCAGAGAATGGCCGTAAAAGAAATCACAAAGGCAGAGGTCTACGACGCCGACGGATATCCTGTAGAGGACGGCGTCATGGATCCTGCACTAGGAGTTATCGATCCTGGCATGACCTGTCCAACAGACGGACAGAGAGCCAGAGAAACAAACGGTCACTTCGGAATGATCACGCTCTCACGTCCAGTAGTCCACGTACTTCACAACAAGAAGGTAAGAAACCTTCTCAGATTTACATGTCATGAGTGCCACACACTGGCTATTAAGGACGAGAACAAGTCACTTAGAAAGTCCAACATGCCTAAGGAGTGTCCTGAATGTGGTACAGAGACCGAGGACGTTGATTTAGACAAACCTTATACTTACTATGATGAAGATGGAGAGGAACTGAAGCCTGAAGACATCGAGGAACGTTTCGAAAAGATCAGCGATGAAGCAGCAGCAACGCTTGGAGTTGAAGGCGGAAGACCTGAAGATCTAATCATTTCGCATCTTCCTGTACCGCCAGTAACGATGCGTCCTTCAATCACACTTGAGACAGGAGAAAGGTCTGAGGACGACATCACACACAAGCTTGTTGATATTATCAGGATTAACAAGCGTCTTCAGAACAACATCGAGATCGAGGCACCGGAGTTCATTATCGACGACCTACACGAACTCCTACAGTACCACGTCTCTACACTGTTCTACAACGACATGAGCAACGTACCGCCGGCAAGGCACAGATCCGGAAGATCCCTGAAATCACTTATTGAAAGAGTTCAGGGCAAGGAAGGACGTTTCAGGCAGAACCTGATCGGGAAGAGAGTTAACTTCTCCGCCCGTACAGTTATCTCGCCAGACCCTAACATCGGGATCAACGAGGTAGGAGTGCCTTACGAGGTCGCGAAAAAGCTTACTATCAAGAGACAGGTCTCGGAAGACAATATAGAAGATGTACAGAAATGGATTGAGAACGGGAAAGAAGAGCATCCCGGCGTCAACTATGTCTTCCAGCCTGACGGAAGAAGGAGAAGAGTAACCGAAGAGAACAAGGAAGATCTTCTTGAGACTATCGAGCCTGGAGAAGGCTGGGAAGTCGAAAGACAGTTGATCGACGGCGACGTCGTACTGTTCAACAGACAGCCTTCACTCCACAGAATGTCGATCATGGCACACAAGGTAAGAGTGCTGCCTTACAGAACATTCAGAATCAACCCGAACGTCTGCGCGCCTTACAACGCAGACTTCGACGGTGACGAAATGAACCTGCACGTTCCACAGACAGAAGAATCGAGGGCTGAAGCAGAGGAACTTTTGAAGGTACAGGAGCACGTCAAGTCTCCTAAGACTGGAGGACCGATCATCGGCATGCTTCAGGACTATGTCTCCGGACTTTACCTATTGACACAGGAGGATCTTGAGCTTTCCAGAGAGAAAGCGTTCAACCTTCTTGCCGAGGCAGGAGAACACGAGAAGTCGCTTCCTGAAGGAGAGACGATTACAGGAAGAGAACTTGTCTCTATCTTCATACCTGACGACATTTCCATTACAATTAATGAGGGAGAGGCAAACGAGATCGTTATTGAGGACGGAACACTTGAGAAAGGTGTTCTTGAAGAAGACGCTCTCTCAGACTACGGTGGAGAGATTATTCAGCAGCTTAAGATCGAGTACGGATCAGACAAAGTTGCGGAGTTCCTCAACCGTGTCTCAACTATTGGAGCAGTATTCCTTACACGTAGAGGATTCTCTATCTCGATCGACGACCTCGAAGTTCCAGACGAAGCAACTGCAGATATCAGAGGTCTTGTAGACCAGACGGTGGAGGACGCAGAAGAAGTAATTGGAGACTACAGGTCTGGAGAGATGGAGCCGATCACAGGTAAAACCCTTGAAGAGACGAGAGAAATCAGAGTGACACAGACACTCAACGAAGTCTTCACAGACATCGGAGAGATCATCCGAGACAATGTGGATGAAGAATCTTCAGCCTACATCATGGCAGACTCCGGAGCTAGAGGTTCCATGGAGAACGTTACAACCATGGCCGGACTGCTTGGACAGAACTCTGTACGAAGCCAGAGAATTAACAGAGGTTACAAGGAAAGAACAACCTCTCACTTCAAACGTGGAGAGCTAAGTCCAAAATCAAGAGGCTTCGTGGCTTCGAGCATCCTAGAAGGGCTTGATGCACAGGAGATGTTCTTCCACCAGATGTCACAGAGAAAGGCGCTGATGGACAAGTCGCTCCGTACGAAGACTTCCGGATACATGTATCGTAGGCTTTCCAACTCCCTGCAGGATCTGACGGTTCGAGAGGATCAGACAGTCCGGAA
The DNA here is from genome assembly GCA_014297435.1 of Candidatus Nanohaloarchaea archaeon. Taxonomy (GTDB): domain Archaea; phylum Nanohalarchaeota; class Nanosalinia; order Nanosalinales; family Nanosalinaceae; genus PL-Br10-U2g16. The sequence continues at coordinate 111,039 of JACOQA010000003.1, forward strand.
CGCTCAGGATGATATCATCCAGTTCCGTGCAGGAGAGGACGGAGTCGATCCACAGAAATCCGACAGAGGAATAATCTCTACGGAGATCGAAACCAACTAGAGGTGTTCAAGAATGACAGACAACCAGATTTCATGGAAGGAAAGAGCAGAAAAACTGCCTGAAACTTACGAGGGCAGAGCTGACTCTGAAGATGAGAAAGAAAAACTGAAAGAACGTTACAGGCAGATGCAGTACGAGCCAGGAGAATCCATCGGTATTGTAGCCGCTGAGTCTCTTGGTGAGCCTGCCACGCAGCTTACTATGGAAACGTACCACGCAGCTGGTGCGGCACAGGTTTCGCTTACCGCAGGACTTCCAAGACTCGAGGAAATTGTGGACGCAAGAAGAAATCCAAAGACACCAGCTATGGACGTCTACCTCCATGAAGATTACAACTCTGAGGAGGAAGCCAAGAAAGTTGCAAGAAAACTGAGAGAAGTTAAGTTCGGCGATCTAATTAAGAAGGATACTCTTGACATCATGCAGCTCAAAGTCGAGTACGAACTAAACAAAGATCTTCTTGAGGACTATGACGTCGACCTTGAAGACGTAAAGTCTCGGATCAAGGAGAAGGCGAAGAGAGCCAAGATATCCACAGAAGGAGATACGAAGCTTGTACTTGAATCGAACGAGGACGACTACGACCTCAGAGACCTGAAGGACTTAAAGACAAAGTCCGAAGATGCCCGAATTAAGGGAATCAAGGGTATTGAACAGGTTGTTGTTAACGAACAGGATGATGAGTGGAGACTTCAGACTGCAGGAACCTCGCTCAGAAAGACCTTGAAGATCAAGGAAGTAGATGAGAACAGAACGATTTCTAACGATCTTTACGAGGTCAAGTCTGTACTCGGAGTTGAAGCCTTGAGAAAGAGAATTATCTCCGAGATCAACGACACTCTGGACGCCCAGGGTATTGGCGTGGACGATAGACACATCATGCTTCTTGCAGATATGATGACGAAGGAAGGAGAACTCAACGGAACCACAAGATACGGAATCGTGGGTAACAAGGAGTCAATCCTTGCAAGATCTGCGTTCGAGGAGACGAAGAAGCATCTCACAACCGGTTCTCTCAGAGGAGAGAAGGACGATCTCGAGGGAATCAACGAAAACCTAATGGTAGGACAAGCGGTACCAGCCGGAACCGGTCTAATCGACCTAAAGCCTGGGTTCAGCGATGATGAATAGCGCAGAACCAGGTAATGGTTTATAAAAGCTGGGTCCGTATCTAAACCTACAAACTTCACATATTTCTAGAGGATACGACATGGCAACAGTAACATACGACACCGAAAACATCCGAGCGATGAGCCTTTTCGAATCCATTACCGGAGTCGAAGCAAGAGACGTCATCCTGGAGGACGACGATGCATACTTCATCGTACCTGAAGGGAAGGCAGGAATGGCAATCGGCAAAGGAGGAAAAGTAGTAAAGAAAGTTCAGAACAACCTAGGCAAAAACGTCAAAGTATACGAGTACAGCGACAACCTAGGAAAGTTCCTCAACAACATTGTGCCGGTCAACCTAAGAGGAGTCGACATCGAAGACGAAGACTCCAAAGAAGTAGAGATCTCCGTTGCAAGGGACAAGAAAGGCAGAGTTGTCGGAAAGAACGGTAACAAGATCGACTCGATCCGTGACATCCTGCAGAGGACTCATGGCGTCGACGAAGTTTCAGTAGAGTAAAGACGTAAAAGTACCGGTTCTCCATGTAAACTCTACATGGTAGAAACTCAACGCTTCTGTCCTAACTGCGGTTCAACGGACGTAGGACCGGATATGCGGAAGACCAACCTACTGGGAGAAGCCGTATTCAACCAGAACAAATGGCTCTGCAACGAATGCGGTTATACAGGTATAATGCCGGAGGGCGATCCTGAAGACGAATCTTCTCAGGAGATGGATTTTGAACCGCCTGAGGACTACCCGCAACAGGACTTTGATGCCGGAAGAGCCTACTTCAAGTACTTCATCTACATATCTATCCCGGCTCTAATAATCTACTTTCTGTATCTTCAGCTGTAACTTTTATTCGAGCTATTCGAACCAAAAGATATGCCCGGAAGAATAGAAGAGATGGAGAGATTTGAACATATCCTGAAGGTTCTAGCAGAGGAAGGCTTCGGATCTGCACTCGACAGGATGGATCTGATGCATCACGTACCTGTCGCAAGAAAGATGTCAACACGACAGAAAAAGCCGGGTCCGGAAAGACTTAGAGAGACCTTCGAAGAGCTGGGTCCTGCATTCATCAAGTTCGGACAGATAATGTCGGAGAGACCTGACCTGATACCTGAAAAATATACCGAAGAGCTAGAGAAACTGGAAGACTCCGCCCCCAAAGTAGATTACGAAGAGATAGAAAAAATAGTTGGTGACGAGATCGGACTCGAAAAGTTTGATAGATTTGAGAACGAGCCTATAGCCTCGGCATCTATAGCTCAAGTACACAAAGCTGTTTTGGATGGGAAGGAAGTTGCTGTTAAAGTTAGGAGACCTGACATACAGGAGCGGATGGATGAAGACCTGCGTATAATCAGGTACCTAGCTACGAAAGCCGACAAACAACTTGATATAGGAGGAAACATGTTGAAGAAAGAGGCTGAGGAGTTTGCCAGATGGACGAGGGACGAGCTTGATTTCGAGAAAGAAGCAAGAAACCTTGAACGATTCCAGAAAAATCTGGAGGACGAGGAAAAGATATTTGTTCCAGATGTTTATACAGATATTTCTACACGAAAAGTTCTGGTGATGGAGTATGTTGACGCCTTAAAGTGTGACAATACTGAAGCGATGCAGGATCTGGATGTCGACCAGAAAGAAATCGCAAGAACCGGACTCCGCTCATTCCTCAAACAGCTTCTGCGGGACGGATTTATTCATGTAGATCCTCATCCCTCCAACTTTATGGTAAAAGACACAGGAGAACTTGTCTACCTTGATTTCGGCATGATGGCGGATATATCGCCCTCGATGCAGAAAGATATCGGCATGCTGATGATTCACACCTACAACGAGGACGTTGATCGATTCATGAATACGATAACAGCTATGTCAACTGTTGAGGAAGATGCCGATCTTGAATCGCTCAGGAAAGAAGTTGAGAGAATGGTCATAGACTTGAGAGATGCGAAACTCGAGGAAACAAGTATTTCAACGAGTTTGATGCACATAGCAAAGACAGCCGCCGACAAAGGAGTCTACCTTCCTACAAGGTTCGTCTTGATAGGCAAAGGACTTGTGACCATGGAAGGCATCGGATTAAAGATATATCCCGATTTCGAGTTCAACGACGAGTATCAGAGGATTGTCGAGGAACAATTAGCAGAGAACACAGCGAATCCCTCAGAAATCAGTAAATCGCTAGCGTTCAATTTGGTAGAGAACAAGGATCTAGTAACAGATCTGCCAGGGAAGCTTAACAGAGCGCTTGAACAGGCAGGAAAACCGGATAGAGTTAAGGTCGAAAGTCAGACCCCGGATCTTGTTGTTCCATCTCTGATTGTTGGTTCTGCTATAGTTCTTTCAAGCTCCATGAAGAATCGGATGGCTGTCGGTCTCGGAATTCTAGGTTTAGGATATGCCTCACTCCTCTACATGAAGGAACGTTAGTTTTATCCGTAAGAGTGTGTTTCTCAACTATATGTCGAATCCTTACGGGGAAAGATTCAGGGAAGACGACGAAAAAGAAAGAGAGATTCAAGAGGATGTGGAGGAGAAAGAGCAGAAACTGAAGTCATACGAGGAAGATATTGAGAGTAAGGAAAAAACCGTGGAGAAAGAAGAGCAGAACCACGAGAACCCTGAGAAAGTTGCAGAGCAGGAATATCAGATCGACCAGGAGTTGGAATCTGCCGAAGAACTTGCTCAAGAGATACTGAAAGAAATCAAGGAAGAACTCGGTTTAAGTCTTGAGGAAGAAGAGATACTCGAGAGCGAGGAGGAAGAGCTAAACCAAGAATTGTCGGATGCAGCTGAAAAGCTCTGGGAGCTCGCACAAGAACTCCAAAAAGATCTAGACACTGACAATAACAGAAGTTTCAACTTCAACTCATTCTCAAACAGACTAGAATCTGCTTTAGAGGAAGTTGAAGATGGTATGCGCAAAAGCCGTGAGATAGTCGAGGAGATTGAGGAGCTCGTTTCCGAACTTGAAGAGGTTGAAGCGGAGGAGACCCAGATATGGGAAGAGCTCGAAGAAGAGGAAGTAGAGGTAAAGCACGCCGAGAAGGAAGTAAAGGTCGAAGCAGAGGAAAGCCGTAGAGCCTCCGATTCCAAAGCTTTCGATGAAGCGAAACAGGAGAACCAGATGGTCTCCAAGTTAGAAGCAATGCAGGAAGAGAACGAACATTTCAGTATTGAGCTCGAGACTCAGCTTCAGACCGAAATAACTCGGCTAGAAGAGTTAGCTGGAATGATGGATGCAGTTATACAGTCAAAGATGGGAAGCCGTCAGAAAGAGAAAGGCATAATGTACGATCTCGATGTCATCCACAAAGAGCTGACAAAGCTTGCGGAGAGACAGAACAGGCGTATGAAAAGAAAGATCAAGCAGTTGATTGAAAGGGTTGAGGAGGTCTTTCAGGAGCTTCAGAGGATTGAAGGTACGGAAGAGGAAGAACTGAAGAAGATAGACCGGGAGATAAAGAAAACCGAGTCTCAGAACAGCAAGTTAATGAAGGCCTCAAACGCCGCAAGCAAGGCAGGAAGCGGAATTAAAGCGGTAGCCAGCATAGCGATAGTTATCGGCATCTCGGTAGTTGTGATTTCTCAACTCGGTATCCTGTAACCGCCCCTGTATAAAAAGGTTAACTTCAACTTCTGCCACATGGGTTTGTACAACGCGCGCAAAGTTAGAAAGAAGCGGCAACAGTACCGCTGGAGCGACATCGACTACAAAAGAAGAATGAACAACCTGAAGGAGAAGTCCGACCCTTTGGAAGGATCCCCTCAGGGAAGAGGAATCGTACTAGAAAAGAGAGGTATCGAGGCAAAGCAGCCTAACTCCGCTATCCGTAAATGTGTGCGTGTACAGTTGATCAAAAACGGTAAACAACTAACAGCTTTCGTTCCTGGCGACCAAGCAATCGACCACATCGACGAACACGACGAAGTCCTGATTGAAGGAATCGGAGGAGCAGACTCCGGACCGAAGGGAGACATCCCAACAGTCAGATACAAAGTAATCAAGGTAAACGGCGTATCACTCGAAGAACTGGTCGAAGGAAACCAGCAGAAGCCAACACGGTGATATAATATGAGCGACGCAGCAACACTAGACCTAGAAGACGAACTTCTCACCATGGGAAGATGGGATGCATCCGAAGTAGAGATCGAGGACGACGGACTTGTAAGATACGTCAATCTTGACAACATCCTTGCACCACGTTCTAAAGGAAGACATACAGAGAGACAGTTCTACAAAGCAGATGTCCCAATCGTGGAACGCCTAATGACACGGCTTCAGGTCGCAGGACACAGAGGAAAGAAACACTACATTACTTCCGGACACAACACCGGATCCGCAGAATCAATCTGGAACATGATTGAGGAAGCATTCGAGATAATCGAAGACGAGACAGGCGAGAACCCGATCCAGGTACTAGTCAACGGAATCGAGAACTCTGCACCCGCAGAAGAAGTTGTTACATACCAGAGAGGTGGCGCAAGAGCCAGGAAAGCAGTACTGGTCTCACCTCAGAGAAGAGTTGATCTAGCTCTGAGACTTCTCGCACAGGGAGCCTACGAGAAAAGACTTGCTGAAGGAAACGACGCAGCAAACGTTCTAGCGAACGAGATTATCCTTGCAGCCAACGGAGACGACGACGCTCGCTGTGTACGCGAGAAAGAGAGAAGAGAAAGAGAAGCAGAAGGCGCACGTTAAAAACCTCTTCTATCTCTCCTCCATTTTCCATGTAACTGACTAATTGTTTTTCTCATCTAAATTCAGAATCCCTCGATAGGATAAGGATGAAGATTAGTTGACCTAAATGGGGTCTCTGAGGCAGGAGAAGCAGATTTTAGTGAACAGTGGGCTTCCGTCCTAATAATCCTTTTTTAAAACTTGGAACTTGTTTCTCATACATATAACCTGAGGTTATACTAAAAATGTCTGACAAAGAGCTTGACGCAATTAAAGGCGTGATCGAAGATCCTGAACACATCAGGAACATCGCGATCGCCGCACACATCGACCACGGAAAAACAACACTAACTGACAACTTACTGGCCAGAGCTGGCATGATCTCCGACAAGCTAGCCGGGGACCAGCGCTTCATGGACTTCGATGACCAGGAAGCAGAGAGAGGCATCACGATTTATTCTGCAAACATCTCTATGGTCCACGAGTTTGATAATGAAGACTATCTTGTAAACCTTATTGACACACCAGGCCACGTTGACTTCGGTGGAGACGTTACACGTGCTATGCGTGCTGTCGACGGAGTTCTAGTTCTTGTCGACGCTGTCGACGGAGTTATGCCTCAGACAGAGACCGTTATGAAACAGGCACTTCAGGAGGGCGTCAAGCCGATCCTATTCATCAATAAAGTAGATCGCCTAATCGAAGAGATGCAGTTGACCCCTGAGGAAATGCAGGAAAGATTTACAGAAATTATTAGAGGAGTTAACGCAGCACTCAGAAAGTACGCAGACGAAGAAACAGCAGAAGAATGGAAGATGAGCGTACAGGATGGAACAGTTGCATTCGGTTCCGCACTGATGAACTGGGCTATCTCGATGCCTTACATGCAAGAAACAGGTATCACCTTCTCAGACCTTATTGACAGAGTAAACGAAGGGGACCACGAAGGACTCAAGGAAGACGCACCTATTGAGGAAGTAGTACTTGACATGGTTGTCAAGCATCTTGTCAACCCTCAGGAGTCTGCGGAATGGAGAATACCTGCTGTATGGCCGGGAGATGTATCAAGCGCAGTAGGAGACGACATGATGGAACACGACCAGGACGGAAGACTGGTCGGAGTTGTCACGAACGTTGAAGACGACGAACATGCAGGAACAATCGCAACCGCACGACTCTTCTCCGGAACAGTACACGAAGGAGACGAACTCTACGGACTAGGAAGCCAGAAGACTGAAAGAGCTCAGCAGGTCGGAATTTACTCCGGTCCAAGAAAGCTTACAGTCGATTCAGTTCCTTGTGGAAACATCGCAGCGATCACCGGACCTGACTTCTCAACGGGAGAAACATTTATCCTGAAAGGCGATGATGAGATCCAGCCGTTTGAGCAGATCGAACACGTCTTCGAACCTGTCGTCACAAAGTCGATCGAACCAAAGAGAACATCCGACCTTCCAAAGCTTATTGAAACGCTAAGAAAGCGTGCGAAGGAAGACAACACGATCAAGGTTGACATCGACGAAGAGACAGGAGAGACACTTGTCTCCGGACTCGGAGAGCTACACATCGAAGCAAAGATTGAAAGACATCTCGAGGAGAAAGGAATCGACATCGACGTCTCTGAACCTATCGTTGTATTCAGAGAAGGTATCGAGGATGAGAGTGAAGTCGTAACAGGCAAGTCGCCTAACAGACACAACCAGCTTGAAATCTCAGTAGAGCCTATCGACGAAGACGTCAGAAAGTTCCTCAAGGAAGACTATGAAGAGATAAAGATGCAGGCGGACGACGAGACAGAAGTTCGTGACGCACTTGTCGATGCAGGGCTTGACCAGGACGAGGCAGACAACATCATGGACGCTTACGAGGAGAACCTGTTCATCAACTCTTCAAGAGGTATCAAGAACTTGAGAGAGATCCAGGAGTACCTTGTAGATGCATTCCACGAGTTCTGCGATGAAGGACCTATGGCAGGAGAGCCAGTTATCGGATTGAAGGTCAAGCTTCACGATGCGAAGCTGCACGAGGACGCGATCCACAGAGGTCCATCCCAGATGATTCCAGCAACCAAGGATGCGATGACAAGAGGTTTCCTCGAGTCAACACCTAGAGTAATCGAACCTGTTCGAATCCTCAGGATCGACACCCCGACAGACGTTATGGGTGACGCTATGACAGAGGTCTCAAACAGAAGAGGAGACGTACAGGACATGGAGGAGGAAGGAGACTCAACCATCCTGACATGTAAGATCCCTGTCGAGGAGATGTTTGGGTTCGAAGCTGCATTGAAAGGAGCTACGAACGGAAAAGGCTTCTTCAACAACAAGGACATGATCTTTGAACCACTACCAATGAACCTCCAGGAAGAAAAGATCATGGAGATCAGAAAGAGAAAGGGAATGAAGGAAGAAATGCCTTCACTCGAAGAGGAGTAAACTCCCTCCCACATTTTTCTTTTCCAGATAAATATCTAAGTCTAGCTTTTTGAGCACAATTATCTTCTATTTAGGTCTAGTTAGTCGAACCCACTCGAGAGCAAGCAGGTTTTTATAACCTTTACATGACAACATAAGAGCATGACGGACGACCACGATTATCTACTTGAGGCCGAAGAAGCCCTGAGAAGAACAGGATACCTCGAAGGAGTCTACCTACAGGGACCGGAAGTGACACTAACAGCTGCCAACGTAGAAGAGGCGCTGGAAAAAACCGGAGAACAGGACGAGAACATAGACATTATGTTGAAATGTGACAGGAACTACAGCGGAGATACAGGCGTCTGGGTATACGAGGACGATGATGGAAACGGTCTTGGAGTGGAGGCGCTACCACCCCTACCCGAGGGAGCTGAGGAAGTAGACAAGGTCAGAGAAACGCTCGAAGACTGGGGAATAGAAATCGATTACAAGTAATCGATCCCAAACCCAAAAAGAGCGAAAAACTAAAATTCCGAGATCGACCCGGTTTAGGAGAGCGATCTTGACGAGCATCACCCCTCCGTTTATGGTGTCAAAAAAATATTCCGGGATAGAGCTGAACCATAATATTAGTTTTAACAGTCAGAGGACTACTCCCCTATGTGAACTCTTTTCTTGACTACCTGAAACCTGACCGAGGAAAACCTTCTTTTAACACTAGTAATGGGTGCTGTATTTTTCTCAGTTGCAACTCTTGTCATGGTTTTACTTGAAGTAGTCCTGGTCGGAGAGTTTGTTGATCCGCCGACCGCGGAGACCCCAGAGATGGAGTTCCTACTGGTTTTCTCGCCCTTAATAGGCATGCTGGCAGCTTTCTACTTCCAGGTCTGTGTGGCGCTTTACTGGGTTAGAGAGCGTTTTGATGAAGCATATTAGACCATTCACAAACCCTTTTTAAAGTTTAATCGGGTTAACCGAGTTATACGCTGTAGGTGCAAATCAATAATGGCAGATAAACCACACGTTAACTTAGTATTCATCGGACACGTTGACCACGGAAAGTCGACCACAATCGGTAGACTTCTGTGGGACACAGAAAACCTTCCAGAAGAAGAGATGCGAAAGCTCGAAGACGCAGCTGAAGAAGCTGGCAAAGAAACCTTCGGATTCGCATTCGCTATGGACTCACTTGAAGAGGAGAGAGAAAGAGGAGTTACAATCGACCTCGCTCACAAGGAGTTCGACTCAGACAACTACTTCTTCACAATCATCGACGCTCCAGGTCACAGAGACTTCATCAAGAACATGATCACAGGAGCCTCTCAGGCCGACGCAGGAGTTCTAGTTGTTGCGGCTGACGACGGAATCCAGCCACAGACAAAGGAGCACGCATACCTCGCGAAGACTCTTGGAATCGACCAGCTAACAGTAGCTGTCAACAAGATGGACCTGGCTGACTACGAAGAAGACGGATTCAACGACATCAAAGGCGATGTCGAGGAGCTGCTTAAGGGCGTAGGATTCGACCCAAGCGACATCGACTTCGTACCGATCTCCTCGTTCGAAGGAGAAGGAGTCGCAGAGACTTCCGACGAAATGCCTTGGTACGACGGACCTTCCCTACTTGACTCCCTTGACAGCCTAGACGAACCTGAGAAGCCTGAGGACCTACCTCTCAGAGCTCCAATCCAGGACGTCTACAACATCTCCGGAATCGGAGCTGTCACAGTCGGTAGAGTCGAGACAGGAGAGATCTCACCTGGCGACGACGTAACATTCGAGCCAGCCTCCACAAGACACAACGGAAACGTCGGTGGAGAAGTCAAGACAATCGAGATGCACCACGAAGAAGTCGACCACGCAGAAGCAGGAGACAACATCGGATGGAACACAAGAGGCGTAGGTCAAGACAAGGTCAAGAAAGGCGACGTCGCAGGACCAAGCGACAACCCTCCAACAGTTGTCGAGACCTTCGAAGCACAGATCATCGTCCTCAACCACCCTAACGTAATCTCCGAAGGATACACACCTGTATTCCACGTCAACACGGCACAGGTATCATGCACCTTCGAGGAGATCAAGTCGACGATGAACCCTAAGACAGGAGAGACACTAGAAGAAGACCCAGACTACATCAAACAGGGTCAGGCAGCAAAGGTCACAATCAGACCACAGCAGCCTCTCGTCATCGAATCTAACGACGACATCCCACAGATGGCACGTTTCGCCGTCAGAGACATGGGACAGACAGTCGGCGCTGGACAGTGTCTATCCGTAAACGAGAAGGAATAAATTCCCTCCTTCTCATCTCTCTTTTTCAATTTCTATCTATCAGAAAACTTGCTTACAAGGTAATCGAAATATATAATATTTCAACTTATTGCTGTAACTATGCCAGGATATACTTCTGTCTTAGCCGGAGCAAGCTTGCTTGGCGCAGGACTTTTAGCCGTTAGAAGACGTTCTGGAGATGAAGAGTATGAAACTCGGGATCTCGAACCAGCTGAGTTAGGACTCAGTGATTATGAGGACTATCTTGTTTCTAAAGAAAGAGTGGAAACTCCCGAAGTTTCGGAGGTTATGGACACTCTTGACTCACTTCACACGGAAGAAAGTTACGTGGAACGATTACTGGAGCCAGAATACGAGTAATAAGTTACGAGAAACCTTTCATCGTCGAGAGCTTAAACACCATTTATAAGATTTAACTCGTGAAGAATTGGTATGAAGAGAGCACGTGTAAAGCTCAGGAGCACAAGCCAGGACAAGATAGATGAACTGGCGGATGAAATCATAGAGATCGGAGAAGAATACGAGGCAGAAATCTCAGGACCAGTACCACTACCAACGCAGACACTGAGAATTCCAACAAGGAAAGCTCCTGACGGAGAAGGTTCCGAAACTATTGAGCGCTACGAGATGCACGTCCACAACAGACTTATCGATATTAAGGAGTCTGAGAGAGCGTTGAGACAGGTAATGCGTGTCCACGTTCCTGAAGGCGTCGACATCGAGATCGAGCTTGAAGAGTAGATTCTCAATAATATTTCTTTCTAACTCATTTCTAGTTTAATTGCTAGCTGTGGTCAAACCACAGAGATATTTAAAAATTACCATTTCCAAGTAACAAATGTTAGGTGGTAAAATGGAAAATAATGGCAAAAATAAAGCAGCCAGAGCTTTACTTGACATAAAAACCAGTGTTGCAGCAAAAACTGAAGGACATGTCGACAGACTTCAAACAGCAATAGCTCCGGACACGGAAGACAGAAGTATTGACTACAAAATTGAAGACAGAGAAGATCTAACAGTTTACAGAGGACCTAAATCAGTAACCGTCATGGAGGCATTAGACGCCGATCATTACTCATCAGGCGAACAGTTTGATACAGATCTCAAGCCAATTTCTGAGGACGACATTGAGATCATCGAACAGGAGACTTATCAAGAGCATAAAAAGTTAGATCCAGAGGAAGTTCTCGAAGCAGAAGAGAAGATTTACACCCAAAAAGCCAGTAGAGACGATGATAAACTCCTAGAACCGGATGCCAAATACCCTCATGATGATAAACTAGTATGGGACGTGTCTAGTGATGTTAGCAATTCCGTAACAGGGATCTACAACTCCATAGACGAGGCAGAACTTGAACTCGAATTTACCAAGGACATAACTGATGTAGAATTAGAAAAGGTACAGATCTTGGCAGAAAACATCCACAACCAGGACGATACATCAACCTCCCTTCAAGACACTGTCGACTACTCAAAGTTTAAGTCCGAAGATACTTACGACAGGCTTCCAGAAGACATTGAGACCGGGATAGAATTAGATACGGATTATTCGGACAGATTTGAGCTATAGAATGTCACCAGGGGAGGTTTCCCCTTCCCTCTCTAAATATCGAGAAGGTTTCCAACCTAATTTAAAGTTTCTACCAGCTTCTAATTTTAGACGGTTCAACAGAGCGCTTCCTATTCCGGAAGGGCTTGACTGATTAAACTCGAGTTTGTTGCCGAGGTGACTGAGTGGCTAAAGGTGCCACCCTGGAAAGGTGGTGAGCGTTACAGCTCTCCTGGGTTCAAATCCCAGCCTCGGCGTTTTTCAGCCGTTTCAGGCTCTAACGCCCGGTTTTAGTTCTCAACTTCTTCAAAATCCTAAAACTTCTCTAAACACTTCAATTCTTACTTAAGGGGTTTCTTTGATGCCTAAGACAGATAGAGATGTTTATATGGAAGATAGGGGACGTAAAGGTAAGCAAGATCGTCTTGATAGTTATGCGGATAGTCTAAAAGAATCCGAAGAGGAAAACTTGGATTTAGAAGAAGAACCAACTTTAGAAGAATCACTTAGTCCTGAAGAGCAACAGGCATTTCTTAAAATGGGCGAGAACGCCAAGAAACTGATTAAAGGTGATACGGATGCCTGAGTGTCCATATTGTGGTGAAGAATTTGAGTCAGAACATAAAGAAGGCGTTCATAGATCGAAAGAGCATGTGAATGAGGATAATATTACTCGCAAAAAGCAAACAGCGAGCAAAGGCGTATTTTACAAGAACAGCAACGGTGAATAGCATGAAAGAACAAGAAGACAATCTAGAACAGCTTTTTATCAACGAAAAACCCTACAAAATGATTATAAAACTGCTTAGAAACCGTCTAAAGGACGATTTATGTAAACATGATCTTTCTAAGGCGGTTGATTCCACTTATTCACACACAGTTAAAGTGGTTGATCGTTTTGAAGAACTAGAACTTATCGAAACCAAAAAAGAGGGTAGAAAAATGGTTATTACCCTAACATCAAAGGGTGTTGAGGTTGCTAAGGCTCTCGAAAACCTGGAATCTGTAAAAACAAAAAAGCTGGATTTAGAAGGAGTTGAATCTGCATGAAAAAGGATTCAATCGCTCAACGTATCTATAACGATTGTAGAAGAAGTGGATTAGGACATAGCCATTCAATCCGTATAGTTAAAAGCCGTATTGGAGGTATTAAGCAGTAATGTCTGGTTTCTACCGAACCTGTTATTTATGCGGTGCAGAGATTGACCAAAAGAAAAATTCTAAGCGTTTTGAAATAGAAGGGGAACCTTCTGGAATTCTTTATGGTCATAAACATGAAGTAGAGCGGAAAATCCGGAGAAACGATAAATATGTAGAGGTTTAGGAACATGGAAGAGGTTTCTAGCCTTAAAAGTCCTGAAGCTAGAATTGAATCTCTTGAAAAAGCTGTTAGGCATTTGAAGGATAAAGTCAGAGAGTTAGAAGAACAAAAAGCCGATTTAAGCGATAGAGTACAGTTTCTTGAAAACAAAGAAGGAAAAAATCAGCCTAACAGAAAGTTTAAAGTTTCTAAAAGAATTACTAACGACAAAGGAGAATTAGAAAGAGATTTTTATGATGAAAGAGCTAAAAATGTCGCTAAAGAAGTTATGAAGCGTGGCAAAGCGAGAAGCGGCGAATTTGATAAAATACTCAGAGAACATGATGTCGACGTAAGTAACCCAACTAAATTGAATATAATGCGAAGATATGGCAAAGCCTTTGATTTTTTCAAGTTTAAAGGGCAGAAAAAAGGCGTTAGAAAGGAATCAGCTTTAATCCATACCCCTTAGAACCCTATTTAGCTCATTATTTTTAGGTCGAAAAAACCTTAATTTTACACGTTTCTGAAAGAAAGGCATAGCCGGAAGTTTAAGGTTTTTGCGATATTGAAAACCTTAAACTATGTAGCTGGCTGGTTCTTCTTGTAAAATTCGGTTTTGTCTAGAAGTGTGAAAAAGCGGATTTAATGTTTAAGGTTTTCTAAAATATAACACCATTATATAACACTGTTATACTTTAGAAGTACACTTACAGACTCTTAACGTTAATTTTTTGGCGTAATGACTAAACAGTAAAAAACAGCGTTAAAGCCTAAAACCTTAATCTTCGGGGGGTTGGGGTCTCTAAGAAACGTGTAAAATTAAGGTTTTTAGCACGGACTTAATTATAACGCCGTTATAATTTAGGACTAACTATGAAACTATCAAACTTAACTCCCGGAAATTCGGACAGCTCCGGGGCGTTACTCGATTCCGGTGGTCGGGTCGCTGGTTCAATATTTCTTTTAGCGACTATGGCTCTTTTTGGCGGATTCGAACACGTCACGGGGTATTTAACTAGCGAGGCTTTTACTGTAGCCGGAGTTACCATGCTTTGGGCAGAAGTGGCGGTTATAGCGACTTCACTCTACGCGGTTGCTAACGCACAGACGACAAAGACAGGTATAAGCACGGCAGGAGCAACTTTACTTGTTTCAAGCGTGGCTTTTGTCTTTTCGAGCGGCTTGACTTCTTGGGTTAGTGGTTCTGCATCCAAGAGTCTTTTAATAACGGCTATTACGGCAGTAATCTATATAGCAACTATTGAAGGACGAGAGATAGGAGGTGCTGTGAAAAATGTCACGAACTAAACTGATCTTCGGCTCACTTGCCGTCCTAAGCCTCATAGGAATGGTTTCGACATCAACCGCCTACCTTTCAGCAACCGACAGCGGATACGACACCAGCAACTACATAACGATCACAGAACCGATCAACAAGACCACAGTTTTCTACGGCGATCTAGAACAAGGAGAAAGCGACACAATAAGTTTTGAAGCAACTGTAGACCTTCAAGCAATCGCAAACGACAAAGGCTACAATTCCCCAAGCGACTTGCATGTTGGAGCCGTAGTAGCCAACGGATTCGGAGACAACCAAACAACCGCAAGCCTAGACAGCTACGGAACCATAAACAGAAACCTAACAAACGGAACGATGACAGTAACCGGTCAAATGCCACTTTACAACCTTAAAGACCAGTTAGGAGACGCATTATGGAGCGAAGGCTACGGCTTCACAATATCGGCATTCAACGCCACGGACGGCTTCACAGAAGCCGACCTCACAAAGCTTGAAGCACGACATTCACACGCCTTCAAACTTGAAAGAGCACAAGACACACTCTTACAAGCAAACACCACAGAATCATGGAATTCAGCGGTCGAGACAACCACAGACTTCAAGTTTGAGAACGATTCAGCGAAAGCAACAAGCAAAAACGCATCACTACAGTTTAATGAAGTTCCAGCACAGATTTACGAAAGCCTAGAGATCGAAGTAAGCAAACAGGACGCCAACTCGAACGTAGACGCACAGATCGAATACCTCAACACCGGAAACAGCCGGACGGAAGCACTTAGTGACGGGTTGAACACAATCGACCCGAATGTTCCGGACAACACGGAAGAGGTAAGAATCAGCATAGAAACCGACTCAGAGAACGTATCAATCGACTCTGTCAATCTATACGGCAGATTCGACAATCTACAACTTACGCCTATAGGAGCTATAGGCGGTTCGGAGATCCCGATCATTTCAGATCTGTTGAACGGTCTGGAAAATCTGTTTAACGCGGTCTTGGAGTGGATTCCTTTCGTATGAAGCGAAAGGTCGCCACTCTGACCCTAATTTCTCTTATCCTCATCAGCACCGCATCAGCCTTAGCTTTATCTTCTGTTGCCGTAGCCTCAGGTATTGGAGTTTGTGCTATTGATGCAGTTGCCGGAGACGGATGTTTCGGATTCGGCGGAGACGGAGAAATTGACGGAGCAACACCAGACGAAGTTAAAAACAGCATATACGGCAACGGAGTATTTAGGGAAGATCAAAGACAACGCATGGTTACGCAGGTTTCTAGCTATGCGAATCAGAGCTACGGAGTTTCGATGGGTCAAGCCAAAATGTACGGCATAGAAGCCCACAACAACGGTTCAGCGAAATCTGTAGCCTATAACAAGATCCAGAGCGAGGTAAACGACTTTTACGCAACATATCAGCTTTCACTTATCAGAGACAGAAACACCGAAGCCCTCAAGTTCAACGAATCACTTAACACGATCCAAGCAACGAATGAACTCAGCACAGAAGATGTTTTCAGAGTCAAAGCATCCTCTGACAGCCACTCAGGAAACGTCCATAATGCCGAGATCGTCGAGGAATCGGTAACTCTAGTCAACGGATCAGAAATTAAAAGTTATCAAGTAAACGTAAGTTTCACAGATGGTTATACAGATAGTGAGATTGTTGAAGAGGTCTACACAGAACTAGGCAAGTTTAAGAGCGACCTATCCGATCCCGAAGCAGTCATCGGCAAGGACAGCGATGGCGATACTGCAAGATTTCTTGATAACAGCGATTACAGCGAAGCATGGAACGAAATTAACGGACATCGCCAAAGAGCGATTGACAACGTGAACAACGTCATCGACAAGGTTTACAGCCAGTACGACCCCGGAGAAATCGATTTGAAGGACACGATGACCCCACTAGAACTCTTACAGACAGCATCAACCAACTACGAGGACACGGGCTATTACGGCTATGCGTCCCTTTCGTTGGAGTACATGGGTCTTTCAAGCAACGAAAGCTATGCGTTCAACGTGACATGGAACAACCAAGGTGTAGACGAGAAAACCGGGCACGGACAGTTATTTGTCAACAAGGACGACTTTAGCAACGGTCTCGAAGTTGACACGACTTATGACGCATCGAATCGACCGGCTTGGTTCGTCCACAGCAACGACAACGGAAAAGCCCAAACAACACGCCTCAACGGCACTTTCACAATCAACGAAATGACAGACACGGAAACAGGCGAAACTGTGAACAGTACAGGCGTACAAAGCACAAAGTTAGTGACGACAAACACGACCAAGCTTGAAGAACAGCTTTCAGAACTACGAGAGGACATGAAAGACCTTCAAGGCGGCGGAATCACCCCAGTTGTCGATGGATTCACGGACTGGGTTTCTGGCGTGTTCGGAAGCCTAAAGAAAGGAATTGGAGCATTAGTTATCGTCCTTGCCGGTCTAGCGGCTTTAAGCTCCGGCGTTGGAAGAAACTCGGGAGGAGGCGATAACTAGAAATGAAGGTGAAAAAACCCGCCTTCATGCTTCTCTTCTTTATTGCTCTTATATCTGGAGGACTAGCCCAGTCTTCAAACTCCTCTTCTTCTTTTGAAGACTCTTCAATTATCAGTATTGATGAAACAACAAAGATTGTAAACACGACATGGGGTTCTAACGGAGTTAAAATTGTTTTCGATTCCGAAATACCTAAACTAATCAGTATTACAGATGTTAATAGTATTTCAAGTACTGGAGCGTCGACAGTAAACTTTAAGCGTACTAGATTATCGCCCGGAATGACTACAGTACGGATGGATTTAACTATGAAAAGAGGTGACATGAAGGCTATAATAGGATCAGGTAAAACTTTTGTATCAATTTCAAATCCTTCTAAGCCGTTACTTTCCAATATAACACGATTAGACTTTTATTTGGAGGGCTTGATGGTTGCCGTCTTTACATCGCTACAAGTAGTTTGGAGGCATAAATGGTACTATTACCGGCTTAAAAAGGGGCTTAACAGGGTGATTTAACTAAAATGGTTTCAATAACTCCAAGCAAAACAGTTAAGCGTAAAAACCCGGACAATAACCGTGAAAAAGTTCATAAATTTGTTATGGAACATCGAGCGGTTTCCGGGTTTACTATAGCCGGGGTTGTAGCTCTGTTTTTCTTTAAAATAATTCCCTTGCCGTTTATCGGCTTGATACCATCAGGAATTTATAAGATCGGCGTTATGGCAGTAATTGCAAACGTATTAGCTTTTTATCCGTCTAAAAAGATTTTTCAATTCATGAAAACCGACCCAGTAGACTGGATATTGGAGTTATATATCAATCCGGAGAATGAGAAAACTATAAAGGGTTACACATACTTTAAAGGACGATTTGAGGAAGAATACACTTTTAAGGAAGGAAGCCCAATTAAAGAGACTAGTAAAAGAGGTAAAGATGTTTATATAGTGAATAATATTGATAAGGAAAATAAAGAGGTTGTAGCTCCAGAACTTGGAGAATACAACGACATAGAATTTTTATCCAAAGTCGAAACGATTGAAGCCAACCGCTTGAGAAATAGAAAATTAGCAAAAGCCGGAGGAAAGGCTTTAAGGCGTTTAAGAACCATAGCCGACCGAATGAAAGCCAAGCATTACAATAGAAACCAAAAAAAGGATATAGAAATGGTCGAAGCTGATCCAGAAATGATTCTGGATGAGGTCGAAGCTGAAATTCCCGAGCTTCTCGGGGATTCGGACGAGGACGAGGACGACACAAGTATTCAAAAAATTTTAAGAGAAGTTGAGAGTCCACAAGATGAGTATAACGCCAGTTTAGAGTTCTCGACTGGCTCCGGTGGTGAATCTGATGAGTGACGTGCTTAGTGGGGATAAGTTGGAAGAACATAAAGTCTTGATTTCACGGATTCTGCGAGAGGTTCTTAAATCCGACAATAACGACTTGTACGCCTATGAGAATGCCGGGCTTCTAGATCCTGAAGCTCTTGAATATCTTTCAAAGTTTGAAAGGTACAACGATTCGGATTATACCAAAGACGAGCGTTACCGTACAGTATTAAAGAGAAACACAAGTAAAAACATTAATGAGGCGATTCGAGAGGGCGACATCCATCGCATGGCTCATGCGATTGGGTTAAGCACGGGAGACAAGAAAACGGATTACAGAAAAATTGAGGATGACTTTAAACCGTTTATAGCCCAAGAAGGTAAAATATACTATATCTCCGGCAACCCTAACAGCGGTAAAACCAATCTCGCGTTGTTTATGGCTGAGTTATGGCGTGAAGAGGTTGGTGGCGATGTCGCAAGTAATATTTCAAGTGTTAAGGCGTTTAGAACTGTGGAAAGCTTTAAAGAACTTAAAAGCTTCTTTGAAGAACCCGGCGAGAAATTCTTTATTGCGGATGACTTTTCAAACCATGCCTCCGGTTATTCTGGCGATAGACAAAAATTTGAACAAAAAATTCGGAAGACGACAAACTTCATAGCCAAATACAAGGCTTCTCTAGCCTTCATCGGTCATACAGGAATGGATTTACATGCGGATGCTCGGAGAAAAGCCAGATTTTTGGATAAAAAGAATAAAACGCATGTAGATGTATTTAAAGGCGTTAAGAACGGTCAAGGCACGAATAAGAAAATGACCCTTGAATCAATTCCAGAGACTAAACATGGTTATGACCCATATGAGAAGACTAAATGGGATTGGAACATCGAAGAGGATGGCACGGACGAGAAAGAGATAAGAAAAGAGATTAACGAACGAATCAAAAAACTAGCTCTTCAGAAAAACACGATTAAGAGAAGTGACGACCTTGGCGAGTATAAAACACGTTTGGCAAAGCTTGAGATGCGGGATTTTGCCGAAGACTCAAGCGACTGGCGTTTTAAAACAAGCCCTCAAAGACTCGAAAAACGCCGTATATAATAAAGGACATATATCTTCGAGCAGATTCTTTATAAAGAATAAGATCTAGATCCTGCCGATAGGTTTTATACATCCTTTATTCTAGAGTTTTCAGATATCGCAAGATATAACGGCTTTTTCAAAATTTCATAGATGACTCACTCGAACCGGTCAAATCGGCATTTTTCAGGCTTTGACTATACGTTTTATAGGCATCTCACAAAGGCAAATGTGAAAGTTGGTACATCTCTGGCGTTTAACCATGCCCAATCTAAAAAATGATTTGTAAGGTCTATATATCGGACATAGAAGCTCCGAGATTCGAGATATAGATTAGAAGATTCAAATTCTTTGAACTTCCCGCAATATCTCATACCAGGAGGGTTAATCAGGGTCAAAAAATTGAGTATATCAGGATTCCCCGAATGAGCAAAGCAATTATGTCCGAAAGCTGTTTAAATATCCGTGAATATTTCGGTTCAGGGCGATAACTGTGGGAAAAAGGGTTGATATTCCGGTCAAGGACATAGAAGAAGAGTTTAAAAACGTCAGAGAGTTTATTGAAACCGAATACCCGGGTCGTGAAAGCTATGGAAAGCGTTTTATAGGTAAGAAAGCTTTTAGCATCGCATCAAAGCAGGTTGACGACTGGAAACATGAAACAAAAGACATAAAGGACGACTGGCATAGCTTAAAGAAAGAAATAGAAGATACAATTTAAGCTTTTATTTCTTCTTCTTGAGACCATAGCTTATTCATAGCCTCGTCTAAATCGCTATTAGCCATTCTGATGTATTTACGGGCATGTTTAGACCCCTGAACCCAACCAAAAAATTGGCAAATTTGAGGTTGATTAAGACCCTTTTTAGCTAAATATGTCGCTCGTCCTTTCCTAAAAGCATGGAAGTTTGTTTTACATTCAATACCGCCAGACCGGTCTAAAATATCTTCCATTTGGTTTCTCATACCTTGATAGGTTATAATATCATTCTTATTTAGTTTAGTAAAAATATAACTGTCTCTGGACGCGTTAGGATGTTCTTTTTGCCATTTCTTTAGATGCTTGACCGATTCTTTAACAGGAACTTTTCTCTTAATTGTTTTTGAGTTAGTAAAGCGGATTTTATGACCTTTTTCAACACTTTGGAGGTCTTTCCATTTAATATGAAGAACCTCAGAGATTCTACCCCCAGTTTCCCACAAAACAGAGATAAACGCTTTATCCCTAGGATTAACAGCGTGTTCTTGTAGCTTCTTTACTTGCTCAGGGCATGGTAATTCGTCTGGATCGGTAAAGGATTGCTCATTTTTCTTTACCATGACTGTAACAAAATCTGTTATCTCAGGGTTTTGTGTGCCTTTATGCCAACTATAGAACTTTTTAATTGCTTTTTTATACTCTGCTAGGGTGTGAGGCGAGTAATCCTTTTTATTTATTCTATCTTGGTTGATCTTGCCAACTAAACTTATTATATCCGATCTCTCAGCTTCTTTAAGTTCAAAGTCTACAATACTCTCCAACGTGTTGAAAGTGGTCATATAACGGCAAATTCTGGATGTACTGAGCCCCTGAGCCATTAAATAGTCTTTAAAATCCAATATCGCTTCTTTATTAGACCTAGAGTAATTTCCATCTTTGATATTTTGTACCTGACCATTTAGGTCGGAATTTCGATTGTATATTTCGGACATATGTATACCATACCCGATATATTAACTTTTTTATAACCTTTGTTACCTTTAGGTAAAAACACTTATTTCGTCAATAACGGCGTTATACTACGGTTGTAATATAAAAATCAGGTCAAAAAGTATGTATAGGAGAAAAATGCCTAGGCGGTGTTGTCGCACCCCTAGGCGGCTATTATGGCGTATATGGTGAATAACCTATGAATGGATATACAACTCAAAACTTAAAAAACCGACAGGGTTTAACGCCCAGCCTCGGCGTCCCTCCTAGGATTTTCAACAAGAAGCTTAAATTGAAACCTAATCAGCCAGATATCTATCTAGTTCTGATAATGTAGTCTCAGCAAATTCGACAGCTGCCACACGGTCATTTTCTGTGCTCATAACGGTCATACATGGCTCACCAAAACAGTTGATTATAGCAGGCAAATCATTATTCTCTGCAAAATGTTCAAGCTCTCCGACAATAAGATTCCTGGATTCAGGAAAACTTTACTCTATAGATTGATGCTCTTCAAAACTACTACCATAGTTCGTGAAGACCTTTAATTCAACATATTCTCCTGAGTTATCAAGCCACGTATCGCTCTCGTAGTGAGCTACTTTTTCACGTCCATACTCTAAACCCACAACCACATATTAACAGCTAAAGTATAAACCGTTATGGCAGGATCACCGCCTTCAAAGATAGAACTGGAGGAAGCGAAAGTCTACATACACAAGAAGGATGAGAGCTCAGGATCTCAGAACATCCACATAGATGTAGAGTACCCTAAGTTGAACGAGATTATAGAGTCGGGAGAAAATACGTTTGTAGGCGGAAAGAACGGAGGAGTCTTTATTGTTTTGAAAGATGAAATGATCGAGAGAGCTAGAATTTAGTCGAGAAAAGAGATCAGAAACCGTCCAGAGCTTCAAGAAGGTTTTCCGCGACCTTGACTGCTTCAAACTCTTCTTCTATCTCAAGAACCGTGTAAGCTTTCTCTTCTTCCTGGTAGAATTCAGCGACTTCCTGTCTTTCAATTGCTTCGGAAGCATCTTCCTCAAAACCGTATCTAAGTATATGGAAAGAATCCTCCATATCGATGTAGAAGAGGCTTACCTCGGTTTCACCGAACTTCTCCGTTTCAACCTTCTTATCGTGGTAAGACGGGATAGATTCATCCAATTCAACAATCTTGTAAATGTCTTCAGATTCTACCGACACACGAAAATTCCTATAGGTTAAGTGTTAAAACTGCTTTCGGTAAAAAATCTTTATGGAGAGCTTTATCGACGAGTTCAAGGACGATAGAGAGAAAAACTCGGACATTATCATAGCGATCGATGGAATGGCCGCAGCAGGGAAAGGAACTGTCGCCAGATTTATCGCTGACAAACTTAATATTGAACATTTTTCGGCGAGCGATGTATTCTACCAGGTTGCCGATGAGAGAAACCTTGAGGATCATGAGCTTTCCGAAGAGGCCGAAAAAGAACTAGACCTTGAAATAGATAGAAGAACTCTTGAACGGGCTTTGGAACAGGATTGTATTGTCGAAGGTCGGATTCCTTGTTATGCGGTCGGAAGCTTTGCAGACCTGAAGATAAAGATTAAAGCAGATCCTAGTGAAAGAGCGAGAAGGCTTGCAGGACGCGAAGATATCGAGATCGAGGAATCAGAGAAAATTGTTGAGAAACGTGACAGGGAGGACTCAAGACGTTACAAAGAATACTACGGGATCAACACTTCCGATACCGAGATATACGATATCGTTATTGACAACACCGATCTTTCCATAAACAAGCAGAACAAGTTAGTACTTGAAGAACTGGAAAAACTGTTTCCAGAAAAGGTGTAAGCAAATGGGTTACAAGATACTTGGACATACGGCAGACGAGAAGTTTCATGCAGAAGGAGAAACAGTTGAAGAAGCTTTTTCCGAATCAGTGAAGGCTGTCGCCGAAATTGTTGGAGCTGATCCTGGAGCCGGCGAAAACCATCATAATGTAGAGATTGAGTCCGAGTCTTACGAAGCTTTATTCTTCGACTTCCTCGACAAGATAATTTTTCTACAGGATACAGAGAACCAGGTTGTCACACACGCCGAGAACCTGAAAGTTGAAAAAATCGGGAATATTTACTTGCTTGAAGCGAAGCTGAATACTGACCCTATAGTTGAAGGCTCAGGATTCCTTGATCTTAAGGCTCCGACTTACAACGAGATGAAGGTTGACTACGAAGACGGCACAGGCTGGATCTTAGAGGCAGTTCTTGATATCTAGACATAGTCATTCCTGTCAATTTTATAGACGGTCTCGTTGACCTTCTTGAACTGTTCGTTATCATCTTTCTCCATCCTGCGGGAAAGATTGTTCTTTCCTCTCTTCTTCACAATCTGTTCTTCCAGATTGTCTGCAATAACGTACTCCGTTCTTTCACTAAATTCATCAAATATTTCACCAAGCTCCGCGCGGTCATGCTCTCGTTCAAGTTTCGCTACCACATACTCCAGCACCTGATTCTCCTCTTCAATAGAGGGAAGGCTTTCTGTGTCACATTTTACGTAGTTCCAGTCAGATAGGTTAGAACCTGAAACGTCCCACTTGTTTCCAAAAGCCGAGTTCTCAACCAACGTAATATCCTTGGATACATACTCTTGTAGTTCGTTTGCTAATTCAAAGATCCTAGAAACGCTATTTTGGGGAATGCTATCTGGAATGTTGTGGCGCTCAAACTTGGAGGATTCGAACGTGCTCTTCTTATAGCACGTCTCATCGCCCTTCTGAACCAATACGTTGTTCTCGAGACCTCTATAGATACTGTCTATATATCTTCGGAAGTCCCGGACAGCTTGATGGCTATTCCCTATAGTGCCTCGTTTTCCTCCTTCCTCATACAGCTCTATTTCGCCTTCTAAAACCAAGTTGAAGAACTCAGATATCTCATTCTCTGACTCCAGTACGCTCATTCTCTTGTTACCTGATAGAAACTAAAGATTTTTGAGTGAGAGGTCAGGTTCTAAAGCCTTGGCTCAGAATCTTTACACATGACAGACTCTAAAGACATCGAACTAGAGAAGGTTTCAGAAAACATCTACGAGATCCCTCAAACAGAGGAGATGAACGTTCCAGCTAGAGTATACTCATCAGAGCCATTACTTGAGAAAATGAAGGGCGACGATACCTTGAACCAGGTAAAGAATATGGCGGAGCTTCCGGGGATCGAAAAATATTCTATCGTGATGCCTGATGGACATCAGGGCTATGGTTTTCCCATCGGCGGTGTAGCAGCGTTCGACAACGAAACCGGGATTATAAGCCCTGGCGGGATCGGCTACGACATCAACTGCGGAGTGAGGGTTCTAAAAACAGATTTGAAGAGAGAAGATATTGATGGGGATGAACAGAGAATAGCTAATATTCTATACTCAAAAGTTCCTGTAGGTCTTGGAAAAGGCGGTTATATCGATACTTCTGAAGAAGATGTTGTCGAGATTCTTGAGAAAGGCTCGGAATGGATGCTTGAAAACGGTCATGCAAAAGAATCTGATCTTGAAAGATGTGAGGAAAACGGTAGATTGCCGGGAAATCCAGAGAAAGTTCCCGACGAAGCTATTAAGAGAGGTTTGAAACAGGTCGGTTCTCTTGGATCCGGAAACCACTTCATGGAAGTTCAAGTCGTCTCCGATATATTTGAAGAAGAGAAAGCGGAATCTTATGGACTTGAGGAAGACCAGATCGTAGTCATGATACACTCCGGGTCGAGAGGTCTCGGACACCAGACCTGTACTAACTACCTTAGAAAGTTTGAGAAGGAGTACCCTGAAATTGTCGAAAGTATTCCCGAGAAAGAATTAATTTATGCTCCTATCGCCGATAAACTAGCTGAGGACTATCGAGATGCTATGTATGGTGCAGCGAACTATGCTTGGGCAAATAGACAAGCGATCACTCAAGGAGTAAGGGAGTGTTTCAACACCTTGTTCGATGATGTGGAGATCGAGCTTGTGTACGATGTCTGCCACAACATAGCCAAAGAGGAAGTACATGAGGTTGATGGCGAGGAGAAGGAGTTGCTTGTTCATAGGAAAGGTGCGACACGTGCGATGCCAGCCGGAAGACCCGAGGTGCCTGATGTTTATTCAGAGGTAGGACAGCCCGTACTAATTCCGGGAAGCATGGGAACTTCTTCTTACATTCTTTCAGGCGGAGACAAATCATCAGAACTAAGCTTTGGTTCTACAGCACACGGAGCCGGGCGTTTGAAGTCACGTACTCAGGCAAAGAAGGATTACTGGGGTGAAGACGTTCAGGCAGAACTAGAAAGAGAAGGAATTCTGGTTAAGGCCGATTCCGGTTCCACAATAGCGGAAGAGGCTCCAGGCGTCTATAAGGACGTGGATGAGGTAATACAGGTTTCAGATAAACTAGAAATTGGGCAAAAAGTGGCGAGAATGAGACCTTTAGTAAATATTAAGGGATAGAGAGCCCTTAACCACTAAATTCCATATTCTGTTCTTCTGACAGCCACACCCTATTTATAAAACTTGGTTGGGATTCATTCTTTACCCTTCAGCATTTTTGAAGGGACAAGCCTCAAGCTTTGAGGCCTATGGAAACAAGGTGTAGAACAAATGTCACAAGTAAACAGACCAAGAAGCGGATCACTAGGCTACAAGCCGAAGGTACGCGCAGACAGAATCTATCCCTCAATCGACACATGGGAAGAAATAGATGAACAAAAACCTCTAGGATTTGCTGGCTACAAGGTCGGCATGACAAGAATACTTAGAATCGACGATACCGAAGGAGCAACACAAGGACAAGAAGTTGCGACACCGGTAACAATCCTAGAAGCTCCACCACTAAGAGTTTACGGAGCAAGATTCTACACCGAAGACCTGAACGACGGAAAACAGGTCTACACAGAAGCATGGACTGATTCTCCAGCCAAAGAACTCCAAGAAGCAACCAACGTACCAAAAGAAGGAAACATGGACAATCTGGAGAAAGCAAAAGAAAACTCAGAAAAAATTACAGATGTCAAACTCCTCGTCCACACCCAGCCACAGAAGACCGGCGTAGGAAAAGATAAAGCCGCAAACTTCGAGCTGGGAATCGGCGGAGACACAGAAGAAAATATTGAATACGCAGAAGAGATGATCGGAAAACAGATCGAATTCTCTGATGTATTCGATGAAGGAGACTTCTCCGATGCAATCGCCGTAACAAAAGGAAAAGGAACAGAAGGTCCTGTAAAGAGATACGGGATCAAGAAGCTCGGTCACAAGACACAGAAGAAAAGAAGAAAGGCCGGAAACGTAGGTCCATGGCACCCAGATACACTTTCATGGAGAGTTCCGCTTCCAGGACAGCAAGGATTCAATAACCGAACCGAGTTCAACAAGAGAATCCTCGGACACGGCGAAGAACCTGAAGACGTCCAGAGAGATGGCGGATTCAAGAACTACGGAGAAGTAGAATCAAACTACATCCTAGTCAAAGGATCGGTTCCAGGAGCAACAAAGAGACTAGTAAGGCTTAGAACCGCTCTAAGAAAAGACGAAAACCCAGGAACACCTGAAATCACTCACATCAACAGGTGAAAATAGATATGACAGACACACCAACACAGTTTAACGAAAGAGTAAGACCCGACATAATCAAGAGGGCGTTCCTCTCAATCCAGTCAAAGAACCGGCAGGACTACGGAACAGATCCGGAAGCCGGACTGAAACACGTTACAAGGATCAAACAGAGGAACAACGCATTCAGAGGACAGAAAGGAAAAGGAATGTCCCGAACACCGAAGAAAGCCATGCTCGCCAGAGGACAGCAGTTCTACTGGGTCGGAGCAAAGGCGCCTCACACAAAAGGAGGTAGAGTAGCCCACGGACCTAAAGCCGAGAAAGACTTCGAAGAAGAGATCAACGACAAGGAAAGAAGAAAGGCAATCAGGTCAGCTATCGCAGCTTCAAACGATATCGAGCTAGTCTCCAAGAAACATGATTACGACGGAGAACTACCGCTTATCGAGGAAGGACTGAACGAAGTAGAGAAGACACAGGAACTGAAGGAAAGACTCGAGGATCTTGGACTCGAAGATGAACTAGAAAGAGCTTCGGAGAAGAAGGTTCGAGCAGGTAGAGGAACTTCAAGAGGAAGAAAGTACAGGACGAAGACAGGACCTCTAGTTGTTTACGCAGAAGATGAAGGAATTGTTAACGCAGCAAGCAACCTTCAGGGAGTTGACTCCTCAAGAGTCGACCAGTTAAACGCAAAGAAACTTGCACCAGGCGCACAGCCAGGAAGACTTGTTGTCTGGACAGAAAAAGCTGTAGAAGAACTAAAAGAAAAAGAGCTTTACAGGTGATTAAGATGGAAGAAGAGAAAGCATGGGACGTGATCGAGAATCCTCACATGACAGAGAAAGCGATGGATCAAGTCGATATGGAGAACAAGCTAGTTCTCATAGTTGATCTTGATGCAGACAAGAACCAGGTTGAGGACGCGGTCGAGACCCTATTCGATGTCACGGTTAAAAAAGTAAACACTAGTATCACACCACAGGCAAAGAAAAAAGCGTTCGTCAGACTTTCAAACGCAGACGACGCGATGGATGTTGCCACGAAAATGGGTATGATGTAAGAGAGGTGAACAAGATATGGGATCTCCACTAAGACAACAGAGAAGAGGAAAAGGATCGCCTAATTACAGGGCTAACTCCCACAGAGGAAAGGGAGGAGTAGATCACAACAACGCAGAAACCACAGGAACAGTAGTAGATCTACAGCACGATCCTTCGAGAACAGCACCAGTCGCCGTAGTCGAATTTGACAGCGGAGAGAAAAAGAACGTGCTTGCACCAGAAAACCTCTCAATCGGACAGCAAATCGAAATCGGCAGAAGCGCCGAAATCAAAGAAGGAAACACACTACCTCTCGGCGAAATTCCGGAAGGAGTTCCAATACATAATATTGAGCTCCAGCCTAACGACGGCGGAAAACTTGTAAGGTCCTCAGGAACGTACGCTTTCGTTGTCACACACGAAAAGGATGGAGTCAGAATCAGCCTTCCTTCCAAGTCGTTCAAGAAGCTCTCGAAAGAGTGCAGAGCGACTGTCGGAAAGGTTGCTGCCGGCGGAAGAAAGGAGAAGCCTTTCGTCAAGGCCGGAAACAAGCACAAGGCGATGAAAGCGCGCGGAAAACCTTATCCAAAGGTATCTGCAGTTGCTATGAACGCCGTCGACCACCCATTCGGTGGATCAGCAAAACCAGGACAGCCCAAGACAGTTTCCAGGCATGCATCGCCTGGTTCAAAGGTTGGAAACATCGGAGCAAAACGCTCTGGCAAGAAGAAGAACGACTAGAGGCCTAGAACTATGACAGATGAAGACTTTACATTCAGAGGAAAAAGCCTTGAGGAACTGAAGCAGATGAACCTCGACTCCTTCGCAGACCTCGCAAACGCGAGAGCAAGGAGAAAGATCAAGAGAGGACTAAACAGAAAGGAGAAGAAACTGCTTTCAGACCTTGAGGACAGCGACACAGCGAAAACACACGAGAGAAACATGATCGTTGTTCCTTCGATGGTTGGAAAAACCGTTGAAGTCTACAACGGACAGAGATTTATCGAGGTAGATATCGAGGGCGAAATGCTCGGACACTACCTAGGCGAATTCGCAAAAACCAGAAAGAAAGTCGAACACAGCGCTCCAGGACTTGGAGCTACACGTTCGTCACAGCACGTACCTCTCAAGTGATCATCATGAGTCTAGAAGTAGAAACACACCAGGCAAAGGCCGTAGGGAAAAACCTACGTGTCTCCTGGAAGGACTGCACAGAGATTGGCAGGTTTATTGACGGAGACTCCGTCGAGAAAGCCAAGAACAAGCTTGAGAGAGTAATCGACAAGGAGCTACCAGTTCCGATGACAAAGTTTGACTCGGACGCAGGACACAAATCCGGTCAGGGTGCTGGAAAGTACCCTGTTAAGGCAGCGGAAGAAATGCTTTCACTTGTCGAACAGGCAGAATCCAACGCAGAACACGAAGGACTTAACACCGGACAACTTGAAGTCCAGAACATCATCACCAATCAGGGTCCTTCGATCCGCACACCGAAGCGTCATAGAGGACGCCAGATAAAATCAGCTCACGTAAAAATGGTCGTGGGCGAAAAATAGAGGTTTAAACATACTATGCAAGAAAAACAATTCGTACAGAAAGGAGCCAGAAAGGTTCGTCTTCACGAGTTTCTGAAAGACGAGCTTGAAGGCGCAGGTTACTCTCACGCAGATATCGTGAGAACACCTACATCGACAAAAGTCGTGATTTACGCACAGAGACCTGGACTCGTTATTGGAAGAGGTGGTTCCCGTATCAAGGAACTTACTTCTGACATGGAAGCAGAGTTCAACTTTGAGAACCCTCAGATAGAGGTAAACGAGATCGACGAACCTGATGCAGACGCACAGGTAGTCGCACAGTCCATGGCTGACTGGCTTGAGAAAGGCGGTCGCGCCAAAAGGGTTGGCTACACCTACCTTCGCAGGATGAAGGAAGCAGGTGTCCCAGGTGCAGAGATCGAGATCTCCGGAAAGCTTTCCGGAAACCGTGGAAGAACAGAAAAATTCTCGTTCGGATACGTAAAGATCTGCGGAAACACAGCAAAGGAAAACGTAGACCGCGGATACGAACTAGCTAGAACCAAGCCAGGTGCAATCGGAGTAAAGGTCAGGATGATGGAAGAAATGCCTGACTTCATGCACAGAGACGTAGATGTAGAGGAAGAGATCATGCATGAAACAGTTGAAGGCGGAGAATCCGTTGAAAAGGCAGAGAGAATTTCCGAGATCATCCAGGAAGCAGACAACATGACAGCAGCCGAGATCGAAGACGCTATCGAGACACTTGAAGAGGTCAAGACCTCTGACATCTCGAAGGACGAAGTAAGACAAGTCTTCGAGGACGGCGGACACGAAGAAACTTCAGAAGATGACGAAGAGGAAGCTGTTTCCGAAGAACCTGAGGAAGAAGATCAGGACGAATCGAAGGCAGACGAAGAAGCACCAGTAGAAGACACGGAAAAGTCTGACGAATCTGAAGGCGACGAAACAGAGTACGCGGAAATCGTCTCAGGAACCATCAGCGATGCAAAGGACGCAATTGACGAACTTGAAGAGCCTGACTTCGCAGAGCTTCTTGCTGCTGAAGAGGCAGACAAAAACCGAACAACCTTTATTGACTGGTTGGAGAACAAGAAAGAATAAAAGCAGAGTAAGGAGTGATTACACATGGCGATTCTAAAGGCAGACGAGATCAGGGACATGAGCGAAGATGAGGCTCGAGAGAGACTCAACGACCTCAAGAAGGAAATTGTAGAGGAAAAAGGACAAATTGAGACAGGAGGATTCGCTGAAGACCCTGGAAGAATCAAGGAGATGAGGAGAACCATCGCCCGCATCAAAACAGTTCTCAACGAAAAGGAGTAAACGTACCAAGATGTCAGATCTTAACGACGATAACCTACCGGACGACTTCGACCCTATGGACCAGCTTGCACGGTCCGAACAAACCATCACAGTCAAGATCGACACTCGTAGCTTCGGCAAGGAAATGACTGTTGTCGAAGGATTCGGGGACGATGTCGATATTTCTGAACTCGCATCCACCCTCAAGTCCAAGCTTGCATGCGGTGGAACCGCGAAGAATGGACAGATCCAGCTCCAGGGAGATCACCTGAGGAGGATTGAAGAAGTTCTCGAAGGCGAAGGCTTCGACCGGGAGAACATCGACGTCAAACGCTAGAAACTCCGTTCAAAAGCTTTCTTTGAACGGTTTCACAGCCCTTTTTACTTCCCAACTTTTAATTCTAGAATCCCTAATTCAACTATATGCCAGGACCTGTATTCCTAGAAGGAGAAGAAGCTGAACTAAGAACTATCGAGGAAGGAGATATTGAATTCCTCAGAGACAGTGTAAACCTTCCTGTTATCCGTAGAAACATTTTATCGGTAAGAAAACCGGAAAATAGAGCCAGCAGCGAGGACTTCTTCGAGAACGTAGTATGTTCTGACAATACTGTCCATTTCCTTATCTGTAAAGACGGCGAGAGAGCCGGCATAATCTCGGTAGAGGATAAAGGAACTGTGGAGAAGCTTGGACAGCTAGGTCTCTGGATACACCCAGATTACCATAACCAGGGTCTTGGAACAGAGTCAACCAAACTAATGATTGAGCACGCCTTCGAACAGCTGGACTATCACAAACTGTATGCACGAGTCCACGAGAATAACGAGGCATCACAAGCACTCTGGGAAAAACTTGAGTTCGAGAAAGAAGGAAGACTGAAGGAACACTGTTACACAAACGGAGAATACATCGATGTAATTATGTACGGAATGCTTAGGAGGGATTGGAGATGACAAGGTTTATGGAACGCGACGGAGTTGTATTTAGACCGGTAGAGGAAGAGGACAAGGAATTCCTTAGAAAGCTAATTAACCATGAAAATGTCAGAGACACAATCGGCATGGCTCCTAAACCAAAGAACCTGAAGGACGAAGAAGAACATGTCGAGTTAGCTAGTGAACAAGATGATGCAGCTTACTTCCTGATAGAGTACGAAGGCGAAAAGGTCGGAACAATCTCACTTGAAAATATTAACAGAGATTACCGTAGATGTCACCTAGGTCTGTCGATCCATCCGGATTATCACGGGCAGGGAATCGGAACCACAAGCGTACAGATGATCACAGATTACGCATTCAAAGACCTCAACATGCACAAGGTGAGAGGCGGCTACCTCGAACACAACCCTGCTTCGAAAAGAATTATGGAGAAAGCCGGGTTTCAGGAAGAAGGAATAGAAAGAGAGTTCAAATTGGTTGACGGTGGCTGGAAAGATGTTATCTGGATGAGCATCCTCGAACAAGAGTGGCGAGAATGAGAGTTAGAGAAGCCAGGAAGAAAGATGTTGAAGGTATTAGTGAGATAGCGGAGAAGACATGGATGGATTCTTACAGCTCGATCATTTCTGAAAGCACTATTCAGAAGGTTATCGATGACTGTTATGATTTAGATTCCTTAGAATATCAGCTGGATAAAGGTCTTTTCTACGTAGCCGAAGAAGACAACGAAGTAATCGGTTTCGCCCACGCAGGTTCCCGAAGACGGAAGTAAAGCCAATCTCTACCGGATCTACGTTGATCCAAATTCTCAGAGAAAAGGTGCCGGCTCAAGGCTCTATGAGAAAATAGAGAATGAACTAAAGGATAGAGATATCGAAGGAATTAGACTGGAAGTCGTGTCTGAAAATGAGAAAGGTTTCAGTTTTTACAGGAAGAACGGATTTGAAACAGTGAATGTGGAGACAGTTGAGTTGAAAGGCGATGAAGTGGACCAGAAAGTTATGGAGAAAGGGATCTAGAGTTATGGTATTGAATACTTGATTATAAGTTTGCCTATTGAGGTCAGTAAGCTCTTAGGAATCTAGTTCTTGAGAAAATAGGCTTCTCCCTAAACCCATTTAATTGTTACTATGTAATAACAAAGTATGTCGTTATTTGTTCAAAGGCAGCAACGCGGTATAGAAGCCGAGTTCGAGGATATTTTGCTAAATGACCCGCTCGGCCATGGAGCTGAATTGAACGAAGAGGCAATTGAGGATATATTCAGGGTCATAGAACTAGCAGACCGAGAGATCAATCACGGCTTCGCGGAAAGAGACTATATCTTTGATCATGGAAGAGCTGCCTTTGACTCCGATAAAGGAGGCGACAAAATCTCTATATCAATGGCTACAGAGTTCAAGCCCTTCAGACTCTGCCACGAGCTGGGACACAGCGCATACCATTCAGAGATACGGGAAAAAGTACCTGAATCTGACCCGGAGCCGATAAGAACTTCCTATTCCGAAGCATTCGCTGAACTTACTGCCTACCACCTCTTCGATCAGGTAGAAATGGACTACTCTGAATCCATACCAGAAAGAAACCCTTACACAAATCCTGATCAGACAAGATTCTACGCCGAACTCGTAGAGGAAGATATACCTGACTGGAAGGAACACCATGAGAACTCAGATCTTCAGGTTGACTTACAGCACCACTCCGCAAACCTAATTGGTAGGAAGATGAGTGAGAAGGGATTAAACCCGAATAATGCCCTAGACTCAACACAACAGTTCTTCTCATTAGTGCGTCAAGGCCTCGAAGCAGTTGTGGAACACGGCACAGAGCTCTACAGACAGGGAGAGCTCGAACAGATCTACCCGCAGGGAAAAGAGAGATACGAGGAGAGACTGGACCAGATAATAGAAAACAACTTCTGACCCTCCAAAAGAACTATCAAAAGACCGTAAAAAATACCGAGAAACAAATTTATTTATGGAGAAAGTCTTCCCCAAGTATGGCGAGGCATCGCTGGCAGACATTCCCGGAACAGTACTCTCCCTCTTTAATATAGAATCAGACCTAACCCGGTTAGACGAAGATATAGTTAATTCAGAGGAAGACTACGAAAACGTAGTAGTAATTCTGATCGACGGTCTTGGACTAAACCAGTTAGAGAATTTTTCAAGAGGTTTTTTTGAAGAAGCTAAACAATCTGGAGAGCTTAAGGGGATTACTAGTGTATTTCCGTCAGCGACCCCAGCCACGCTTACCAGTATTAACACCGGCAAAACACCTAAAGAACATGGTTTGCTTGGATGGGAGATGTACTACGAGGAGATAGACTCGAATATCTTTACACTACCTTTTCTGACAACAGAGGGCGAAAAACCTCAAGATGCATTCGAGGAAGTTGACCCGAAGATGCTTTTCGAAGGC
This sequence comes from Candidatus Nanohaloarchaea archaeon, assembly GCA_014297435.1. Lineage (GTDB taxonomy): Archaea > Nanohalarchaeota > Nanosalinia > Nanosalinales > Nanosalinaceae > PL-Br10-U2g16. Next base: position 145,218 of record JACOQA010000003.1, read on the forward strand.
GAACCTATCTACCCAAGGCTTGAACAGAATGATGTAAACTGTTTTTCAGTAACTAAAGAGGATATTGTAGACAGCGAGTACACTGAGATGGTCAAAAAGGGGTCGGAGATAGTGCCTTACCTGAACACTGCCGATATGGCGCTACAAATCAGGAGAACCCTGGAAGAAAATGAAGGTAAAAAGTACATCTATGCTTACACGTCCGATATTGATTCGATCTCCCATATGCGGGGTCCGAAGACTGAGGATGAGCGCAATCAGCTGGAGATGATCTCTGAGACCCTTAACAGAAATCTGGTTGAGGAGATGGATGAGGAAACAGCCGAGGACACTCTCGTGTTAATTACAGCCGATCACGGCCAGATCGAGCATGATGAAAAGGTGGATCTCTTCCAGTGGGATAATGTAGGTGAAAGCCTGAAGACGGATGACAACGGCGACTTGATAACTCCGACAGGTAACGGAGGTCGCTCCATCTTCCTACATGTGAAAGAGGAGAAGCTCGATGAACTGCACAGCTTTCTGAACGAAAAGCTTGATGCAGAGGTAATGAAGACAGAGACAGCTCTAGAAGAAGGATACTTCGGTGAAGGAGAACTAGCAGATAATTTCAAGGCAAGAGCCGGAGAGTTAGTCATAGTTTCAAACGACAACAAAATTCACTGGGGTGAGCCCTGGAACCTTGAAGACATCGGGGTTCATGGAGGACTACATCAGGAAGAGATGAAGATTCCGTTGCTGAAGTTTGAGTTATCCGATTTAAGGAGGTAGATTTCAAAACCTAGAAATTGGGAAAAACTCAAAAATCGGCGTGAAAAACCTCTAAATATGAGAGATACCGTCAAGAAAGGCTACGAAGAAGGCGACTACGAAGGAGAGTATCGAGAGAACAGAGAGATAGTTGAAAAAGAAAAACAGCTGTTCAAGAAGCTTTCTGACAACATCAAAGGCGATAAAGTACTTGATCTGGGTTGCGGTACGGGCGTTCCTTTCGATCGTTACCTCGTTGACGAGGGCTTCGACTTGACAGGTATCGATATATCAGAGAAACACATCAGAAAGGCAAGAGAAAACATACCTGAAGCCAAATTTCTTCAGGGAGACTTCTTTGATCAGGACTTCGGAGAGAACAGTTTCGATGCCGTAGTAAGTTTCTACGCTATCTTCCATATACCTAGAGAAGAACACCAGAAGCTTTTCGAAGAGGTGAGGCCCTGGTTGAAAGACGATGGAGCCCTACTTGTCACGATGGGTGCTGAAGAAATGGAGCAGCATAAAGAAGAAATAGGAGGAGGTGAACTTGTCTGGAGCTCCTACTCACGCGAGAAGAACAAAGAGCTAATAGAAAAAGCCGGGTTCAATATTTTGGAAACGTACGTAGAGGATTGGCGCGAGGAAACACATCTATGGATACTTGCCGAGCCCAACTAGAAATCCTCACCATCCATCTCCATCTCTATTCTTTCAATAGCTTGTTTATGCCTCTCTAAACGTTTCTCCGCCACTTTCTTAGTATAGTCAAAGTTAAGCTTCTTCATCTGTCCTCTATAGCGGTCAACTGCAGAGTCCCAGAAGTATTCTAGGCTATCATCAAAAGTTCTTTCGTGTTCGGCTGCGTAATGTATCTGCCGCCAGAGGTTGTTTACACCGAAGTTTGAAACCTTGTCAGCATCCTGCACAATTTTTCCTTCGACAGTTTGAGGTTCGGAGTGATGGTTCCTGATAATTCTTTGAATTTTCTTGAGCTGGTCTTCTGTAACAAAGTCAGAAACGTATTCCTCGATTATCTTGGCTCCTCTTTCATCGTGTCCTTCATGTCCTTCAAAAGGATCCATCTCACCGTCTTCAATATCCTCTTTTCTGCCGATATCATGGTAGAGAGCGGCGATCTCCAAAACGTTCTCATCTATCTCCTCACTTGTTTCGACGTTTTGTTTCAGTTTGTGTACGATCTCTAGAACCGTTTTAAGGTGTCTGTAACGGTAGTTCTTTCCCCCGGCTATCTCGGTATAGTTTGAGAACTCGTCTTTCAGCCTTGATTTAAGCTCTTCTTCGACCTCTTTCTCCATAGAATAGTTATTGGAACAGAAAATCTTACAAGTTTGAGTTGAAAGTTAAAGGGGTAAAAGTAGTCTGGCAGCGTCCCGGAACTCCCGCCTGTAAGGCAGTACCGACCGGATCGCTGAGGGACTTTACTTCCGTGTTCGGGATGGGTACGGGTGTAACCCCCTCGCTCTGACCGCCAGTATCACAAATATCAGGTTTAACTCTTATAAACAGTGATGGCGTTTAAGTCACGAAACATTCAAGCCCTTCCTAAGGTAATCTTTGGTTATGAGAATTAGAACCGCGGATATCGAGGACAGAGAAATCTTGGCTCATGAGATGTGGATAGAACTTGCCGAGATGATGGAGCCTTACAGCGAAGCTAACGAGCTTAAGGAAGATCCTAAAGAGCTTGCTTTAAACGGATTCGAGAATGTTCTAGAAAGCGAAGATTACGAGACATTTCTAATCGAAAAAGACGGCAACGAAATAGGTTTCATGAACGTCAAGGTAGAGGAAAAAACCACTTTCAAGATGGATAAATGCTTGGACATAGTCGACCTTTTCATCAAAGAAGGTTTTCGTGGCGAGGGCTACGGAACCAAGTTAGTTGAGAAAGCGGAAGAATACGCAGATAAAACCGGATGCGATTACATAACCGTTTCCGCCGAGTGGAAGAACAAGAAAGCACAGGAGTTCTACGAGAAGAAAGGTTTTAAGCAAAAGCAGGTTCAGTTCATCAAATTGAGGGATGAAAAATGGAGCAGGCGATAAAGGATAAGATTGAATCAGCTCTTGAAGAAAGTTTTGAGTGGACGAAAATTGAGAAAGGCTTAAACAGTGTTTACAGAATCTATTCCGGGAAAAAAAAGTTTATCGTGAAAGTTCATACTAACGAAAACCTTGAATCCGAAAATTTCAAAGCCGAGCCACTCATTTACGATGCAATACAGGAAAAAACGGATGTTCCAAGCCCTAAAGTCATACATGAATCACTTGATGACGAAGAGTTCAGCTTCTATGTCATGGAATTAATTGAAGGAGAGAATCCCGGACCAAGAAGAAAGAACTTGGAAATGGAAACCCTTGAAGACTTAATTTTCGAATACGGCAAGATTCTAGGGGAGATACATAGAGAAATAGGCTTCGAATCCTACGGAGAACTCGAAGGAAGTACGGACGGACCGACAGTCAGGGATAGTTCTGAGAACTGGAGGGATGAGCTCTCTGAAATATTCCATGTTTATAGGGATATTGTCGAAGACGAGTGGGATAACCCTCCGAAAATGGAAATACCTGATAATTTGGGCTGTATACCTGAGAGACCTAAGCCCTCACTTATTCACGTAGACAACAGACTTGACAATCTTCTAGTCGAAGACAATCGGATAACCGGATTTATTGACTGGAGTTTTACACGTACCGGTCATAACGAGTACGATCTCATACGGGCAGAATATCTGCTAATAGATTATGATCTAAGATTTCTTAGTGAGACCAAAAAGGAAAGACTCAAAGAAAGCCTTTTCGGAGGGTATAGGGAGGAAATTGATCTGGATAAAGATTCTGGGTTCAAAGCAAGGAGACAGTTGTACCGGTATGCCCCGGTTTTCTGGCTGGCTGCAGGGTTTCAGAGCTGGGGTCAGGACCTAGAAAAAGATGCTTACCAGGAGATGCTCCAGTTGATTATTGAAAGCCTAAAGGAGGAAAAGCCAAAAAATCTTCCCTTCAACCAATAGTTATGCCTATCACTCCTGAAAACCTTCCCCGCCACGAACTGATCGGACTTGAATGCGAAGTTGTAGAAGCAAAGGATGAGAACCTGATCGGATTGAAAGGCGAGGTTCTTGATGAGACTCAATCCCTACTAAGGATTGGTGATACGAAGGTCGAAAAGAAGATCTGCACTTTCGAATTCGAGCTTCCTTCAGGCGAAAAGGTCGAGCTGGACGGCAAACTGATTGATAAGAGACCTGAGGAACGTGTCGGGATGAAGCTTCCGGGCAAATGGAGTTACGTTGATTGAACGAGCCTTTTTGAATTTTTGTTACTAACTGGTATGTATGGGAGAGGGGAACTACACTTCGATCGAAGATTATTCTCAAGAAGGAGAGTTTGAGGTTGTGACTGCATTCAACCTTGTAAATGAATTTGATATGAATCCTGAGCCAGGGAAGATGTGGGCTGTAGCCGATTATCTTATGAAGTCACTTCAGGGAAAGGACGAGGCTGATTCTTATGACGAAGCTATCCTCAAGTCGGCGAGAAACACCAGTATTGATCGTGGAGACAACCAACTGGACCTAGCTTACGATACTATCGAGGAGCTTGGAAAGCTTTACCTCGACTAAACCCCTTTTTAAAACTTTAGTTCTATTGTTGGGATAGCCGCTTGGAGTCGTGAATTGACGAAAGCCTATTGTCCGGGTTTTCAGATTGGAGCGATACTCCGGGAGCAGCGAGAGAAAAACCTCGTGTAGAACGTACAGTTTTTCCCGGGTAACTTACCAGTGGTTTACTTAAAAAGTTTACAATCGAACGAGACTACATCAGGGCTAAAGAACCATGACAGAATCAATTGAAACCGAATACCCCGTTAGGGGAGGAACTTTCGTTGGGACGGTAGAGTCCACGAAGATGCAGAAATCCGCAACAGTAAGATGGGAGTACTCTGAGAAGGTTCCCAAGTACGAGAGGTACGAGAGAAGAAACACCAAGATAACGGTTCACGTGCCCGAAGACGTAGAGATCGAGGAAGGCGACGAAGTCAAAGTAGGAGAAACGAAGCCTATCTCGAAGACTAAAAGCCATGTTATAATCGAAAAAGTAGAAGACGGTGAAGAGTAAATGAAGCCGATCGGATCCAACATAACAAGAACACTGGATATCGGCGCAGAACTTACATGCGCAGATAACTCCGGAGCAAAGAAGCTAGAAATCATCGGAGTCAAGGCAAGACAGGGACGACGTTCCCGAAGGAACTCTGCAGGAATCGGAGACAAAGTAATGGTAAAGATCCTGAAGGGAGACCAGGAAGTCAAGAACCAGGTCTTCGAAGCAGTGATCGTCAGACAGGCAAAGGAATTCCAGAGACCTAACGGACTAAGAGTAGAGTTTGAAGACAACGCAGCAGTACTAGTGGAAGACACAGGACTTCCAAAAGGATCGGTTACAAGAGGACCTATCGCGAAAGAAGTCGTCGAAAGATACAGCCCGATCGGAAAGATCGCATCACAGGTGGTGTAAAAAATGGTAAACGAGACAGAGAACTGGAGTAGCAACTGGAAATCAAGCAAGAAACCTTCAAAACAGAGAAAGTACAGAGATAACGCACCTCTACACGTAAAGGACAAACTTGTTTCTGCACATCTAGACGAAGAACTTAGAGAAGAAGTCGGAACAAGAAACATGCCTCTCAGAACAGGAGACAGAGTAAGAGTTATGAGAGGAGACCAGAAAGGTGCAGAAGGAATCGTAAACAATATTGACAGAGAAAATACTCGAGTCTACATCGATGGAGTTGAGAACGAGAGAACCGATGGTTCAACGAACCAGAAGGCTTTCCCTCCATCCAACGTACAGATCGTAGCACTAAACATCGAAGACATCTCAAGGATCGAGAAATACGATGTCGAAGACTACGAAGAGATCAAAGTCGAAGAAGAAGAGCTCGAAGAAGCCCTAGCAGAAGATGAAGAAGAGAACGAGATGATGCAGCAGATGCAGGGCGGAGAATCAGGAGCTCACGAGCAGTTCGAAGAAGACGAAGAAGAAACAGAAGAAGTAGAGGAAGAGACTGAAGAAACAGAAGAGGAAGAAGTTGAAGCCGATTACAGCGAAGTTGTTTCGCAGAACATCGGCGATGTAAAGGATTCAGTTCAGGAGATGGAAAGCCCTGACTACGATGCTCTGCTCGAAGCAGAGGAAGACAACAAGGACAGGAAAACCATGAAGGAATGGATCGAATCTCAAAAAGAGGAGTGATTTCAAATGACAAAACACCAGAAAAGGCTTTCAGCACCTAAGCACTACCCTATCTCGAGAAAGGATAACACTTACGTCTCGACGATCAAGGGTTCAAGAAGTTTCGAAAACGCAATACCGACCGTCCTACTTCTCAGAGACGTACTTGAGTACGCGGACAACGAGAAGGAAGCGAAAAAGATTGTCAGAGACGGAAAAGTCTACAGAAACGGCGACAGGATCAGAGACGTAAAAGAAGGCGTAGGTCTTCTGGACGTCGTAACAATCCCTGAAACAGAGGAAGCCTTCAGAGCAGTAAGAAGAGGCAAGTACCTAGAGTTCGTCGAAATTGAGGACGAAGAAAGGGTTGCCGCAAAAGTCGTTGACAAATCTGTTGAAGGAGATGAATACGTTTACAGGCTTCACAACGGAGAAAACTATGCTACTGGAGACGAGTTCTCCACAGGCTCAACGCTTGTTTTCAACGGCGGAGTCGAGGAACTAGAGCTCGAAGAAGGAGCAACAGTTCTAGTTGTCGATGGACAGCACGCCGGAGAGACAGCAGAGCTTGAAGAGATCAACGAAAGAGGAATGAACAAGAACACAGGTCTCGTGTCCACGGAAGAAAACTCTTTCGAGACACAGCTCGAAAACCTTGTAGCAGTTGGAGACCTGGAGGTCGAGTAAAAAATGAGCGAGAACGTGATGAAGCAGATCGAGATCGGTAAAGTTGTAGTAAACATAGGAATAGGACAGGTCGGAGACGACGTTGAAAAAGCAGTCAACCTGCTTGAAAAACTTACAGACAAGCAGCCTGTCAAAGCAGAATCAAAGGAAGCTTCGAAGACGTTCGGAAAACGTTCCGGACTAAATATTGGAGCATTCGTAACCCTCAGAGGAGAGGAAGCAAGAGAGTTCCTCGAAAAAGTTCTTCCTGCAAAGGACGAGCTTGATGCCGACGCATTCGATGGAAACGGAAACTTCTCATTCGGTATCTCCGAGTACATTGATGTTCCGGGTGTAGACTACGATGCGGACATCGGCATGATGGGATTCGAGGTAGCAGTAAACCTCGAAAGACCTGGTTACAGGGTAAAGAAGAGAGACCACAAGCCAACCAGTGTTGGAAAAGAACACCAGGTTTCCAACGACGAAGGAAGAGAGTTCGTCGATGAAAACTTCGAAGTCGAGGTGAACGAGTAAATGTCATACGAGAAAGTACTAGACCAGATCAAGCACAAAGAAGGAAAGAGAAAGAAGTTCGAGAAGCACAACGCTCCCAAGGACAGGGACTACGGAAAAGCAAAGAAAGAATGCAGAAGATGCGGCAGAACAGGGAAAGGAATTCTTTCCCAGTACGGACTTAACTACTGCCGTCAGTGCTTCCGCGAAATCGCAGAAGATCTGGGATTCAAACAACTAAAATAGAGGTGAAGAAGAGATGCAACACGATACACTGAGCGACGCACTTTCCGCAATCAACAACGCAGCGAGAAAGGGCAACAACTACGCAACAATCAGCCCTACAAGCAATCTTATCCAGAACGTCCTACTCAAGCTTCAGGACGAAGGATACATCGGAGTCTTCGAACTTATCGAGGACGGTAAAGGTGGAAAGTACAAGGTAGAGGTCAAGGAAGCAGTAAACAAGTGTGAACCAGTCAAGCCTAACTTCTACGTTGGAAGCGACGAACACACAGAGTGGGCAAAGAGATACTTGCCTGCACGAAACTTCGGAAAACTCATAGTAACAACACCGAGAGGAGTTCTCACCCACGACGAGGCAGTTGAAGAAAACGTGGGCGGAAAGCTCCTTGGGTACGTCTACTAGGTGAAAAAGAAAATGAGAGAGACAGCAGACCTCAACGGATTCGAAGCCAACTACGAAGACGGCGTACTTGAAGTTGAAGGAAACGGCGAAACAGTTTCAAGAAAGCTTAACCACGCACGAATCGATGTAGAAGTCAAGGATGGAGAAGTAGTTTTCTCCTCAGACGAGAGCAACAAGACAGTTAAGTCAATCCTTGGAACTTTCAGGTCCCACGTCCAGAACATGGTCGACGGACTTGAAGATGAACACGTCTACCAGATGAAAGGTGTTTACGCACACTTCCCTATGGACATCGATGTAGAGAACGACCAGGTAGTGATCGGAAACTTCATGGGAGAAAGAAATCCTAGAAAGGTCGATATTGCTGAAGGCGCAGAAGTATCAGTAAACGGCGAAGACCTAGAAATCAGAGGTGCAGACAAAGAAGCAGTAGGACTTACCGCCGGACGTATCGAACAGGCATGCAAGAAAGGGAACCGCGATCCAAGAACGTTCCAGGACGGAGTCTACATTACAGACAAAGGTGAGAAAGAATGAGCGACGATTTCAAGAGAGAAGACAACCACAAGAAGACACAGACCCCTAGCTCGTGGAGAAAGCCTAAAGGAGGGCACTCCCGTGCACGTCTGAAGAAGAAAGGTGCGAACCCTCTTCCGAAGGCAGGTTACAGAACTGATAAAGATGTTAGAGGCAAGCATCCTTCCGGATATGAGGAAGTGCTTGTCCACAACACCTCCGACCTTGAGGAACTTGATGAAGAGACAGAAGCAGCACGAATCGGTTCAACAGTCGGAGACAGAAAACGTGAAAAGATAGTTAAAAAAGCTGACGATGAAGGAATCCATGTGCTTAACAGAGGTGACGAAGAATGACCGACCTTAAATCACAGAAGAGAATGGCTTCAGAAGTACTTGACGTAGGAAAGAACCGTGTCTGGATCGATCCGGACAACACAGAGAAAGTAGAGGAAGCCATCACAAGGAACGACATCAGGAACCTGGTCGAGTCAGGAGTCATCCAGAAAAAAGATGTTAAAGGAACCTCGAAAGGTCGTGCAAGAGACAAGAAGAAGCAGAAAGCCAAAGGACGCAGAAAAGGTCAAGGAAACAGGAAAGGAAAGAAGACAGCAAGGAAAGATTCCAAAGAAGAATGGCAGGAAAAAATCCGTGCCATCAGGAAAAGACTCAAGGAAATGAAGGAAGAGGAAGAAGTTTCGAACGACGAGTACTGGGATCTTTACGACATGGCAAAGGGAGGATTCTTCCGTAACACAAAACACCTAGAAAACCACGTCGAGAACAAGCTAGAGTGATTACAAATGGCAGACACATCAAACTACGAACTACCTTTCAGGAGAAGAAGAGAACAGAAAACAGACTACAAACAGAGACTTGGACTTCTGAAATCAGGTAAGCCAAGAGCAGTTGTAAGAATCTCTAACAACCATACTAGAGTCCACCTCTCTCACTACAAACAGGAGGGAGATGAAAACACAGCTCAGACACTTTCAAAGGAGCTTGAAGAGTACGGATGGGAGAACCATACAGGCAATCTTCCTGCCGCTTACTTGACAGGTTTCCTTGCAGGAATGAAGGCTGAAGAGGACGAAGCAGTTCTCGACCTAGGACTAAGAGAGAAAAACAAGGGCGGAAGAATGTTTGCCGCTCTCAAAGGATTGATCGATGCAGGAGTCGAAATCCCTGCAGGCGAATCCATCTTCCCATCCGAGGAAAGACTAAGGGGAGAACACATCGAAGAGATGACAGACAAAGAAGTACCTGCAAACTTCGATGAAACAAAGGAAGCAATCAGAGGTGAGTTCGAATAATGTCACAGGAAATGGAAGAAGAGGAGATCTGGAAGCCACGCACCAAGCTAGGCGGAAAGGTCGCTAACGGAGAAATCACAAAGATCACAGAAGCACTTGACTCCAAGTACCCAATCATGGAAGAAGAGATCGTCGACCAGCTTGTCGACCTGGACGAAGAGGTAATCTTGATCGGAGGAACACCAGGAAAAGGAGGCGGCGTAAGAAGAACTGTTTCAAAGAGAACATGCAGAATGCACAAGTCAGGAGGACGTTACTCCACAAACGCTATGGCAGTTCTCGGAAACAGAAGAAATGTTGTAGGACTTGGAGAAGGAGACGCAAACGATACAAGAGCAGCTATCGAATCCGCTTCAAGAGAAGCAAAGCTCAACCTCATAAAGGTAAACAGAGGGAACGGATCCTGGGAAGACAGAGGAGACGACTCAACATCGATTCCTTTCAAAGTTACAGGAAAGTCCGGTTCTGTTGAAGTAGAGCTTAAGCCTGCACCGAGAGGAACAGGGCTTGCAGCATCAGAAGGAGTAAAGAAGATGCTTGAGCTTGCCGGAATCCAGAACATCTACGTTGAATCCCGAGGACAGACAAGAACACGGGAGAACATGATGAAGGCAACATTCGAAGCTCTCAAGAAGCTCAACGAATACGAATCACCAGGTGATGCAGAATGATCGCAGCAGTAAGAGTAAGAGGTCCAGTAGACCTTAACGAAACAGTGAACAACACACTCGACAACATCAACCTGAACACAAAAAACCAGGTTGTAGTCTTCGAGGAAAACGAAGCAATCATGGGAATGATGAACTCTGTAAAGGACTACATCACCTATGGAGAGATCTCCGATGAAGTAGTAGAGAAACTTGAGGAAAGAAAAGGAGAGAGTCTCGAGTCAGGAGATACAGTCAATCTTTCGCCTCCATCAGGAGGATTCGAAGACACGAAAAGAAACACGGGACAGGGCGGAAGCCTTGGAAAACGTGAAAATATCGACGAACTTTTAGAGAGGATGGTATAAATGACGAAGAGAAGATCTAAGAAGAATAAGTCCGGTTCTCACGGACACGGTTCATCGAAGAAAAACCGTGGAGCAGGAAGCAAAGGTGGAAGAGGTAACGCCGGAAGAGGAAAGAAGGCAAAACACCACAAGATGCAGTCAGGCGAAGTCCACGAGCTTGGAGAGAAAGGATTCAACTCCCGGAAGTCCGAGCAGGACGGCATCAACCTGAGAGACATCGACCAGAGAATCGACGACTTCGTAGAAGAAGGTTCTGCGGAAGAAACTGAGGACGGTTATGTCTTCCACGCTTCCGACGCAGGATACGAAAAGGTTCTCGGAAAAGGACAGCTCAGGAAGGACATCGAGATCCATGCCGAAGATTTTTCCAGCACGGCAGAAGAAAAGTTAAAAGAAGCCGGAGTTGAACCTGTAATAGAGGATTAAACGAATGTCGAAACTAGTCCAGGCAGCATCTTACTTACCAAGCATCAAGGAACCCAAGAAAGAACAGTCATTAAGGAGAATGTTGACCTGGACCGGGATTGCCCTGGTTCTTTACTTTATAATGGGTTCGATCGATCTCTACGGCGCTAACGCCCAGTCGGTCGAACAAGCACTTCAGAGTTTGCAGACTTTCCAGACTATTCTAGGAGCTCAGATTGGTTCTATAATTACACTAGGTATTGGACCTATCGTTACGTCATCGATTATCCTTCAGATGATGGTAGGTTCGGATCTCCTTCCATGGAATACTAACACACAGGAAGGAAAGATCAAGTTCCAGTCGGCGCAGAAGGTACTTGCGTACGGCTTGACAGTAATTGAAGCCTTCGGGTACGTTCTCTCAGGCACCTTCGGTAACGTTGCAGGAGACCCTATGCTATTGTTCCTGCTAGCCGGACAGATAACACTGGGCGGATGGCTGATCATCCTGCTTGACGACATGGTCCAGAAATGGGGATTCGGATCAGGGGTATCGCTGTTTATTGCAGCAGGTGTATCTAAAGCAGTATACATCTCAACTATCTCTCCACTTACATCCGCAGGAGAACTATTCTGGACTGTAGGAGGAAACCCTGTAGGACACATCATCCAGTTCTTCCTAACGTTCCAAGCATCATCCATAATCCCTGTAATATTCACAGTACTGGTCTTCGCAACAGTAGTTTACCTACAGGCTATGCGTGTGGAGATTCCGTTGACCTTCGGAAACGTCAGAGGGTTCGGTCAAAAATGGCCTCTGAAATTCCTCTACACCTCGAACATGCCTGTCATCCTGATCGCAGCACTTGTGTCTAACTTCAGGATACTTGGAACCACACTTGCCGGAACAAACGGTTGTTCAATCCTTGGATGTTTCCAGGGAGGACAGGCAACATCCGGACTCGTCGCATATCTCAGCGCTCCACAGAGCTTCGTGGATGGACTGATTAACGGAACAGTTCAGATGGTTGGAACCGGTGGACTTATGCACGTCCTAATCTACCTGAGTGTTTACACGTTAGGATCGATCATGTTCTCGATCTTCTGGATGAAGACCTCAGGACAGGACGCCGACTCTGTTGCGGAAGATATTCAACAGACCGGCATGAAAGTTCCAGGATTCAGGAAAGACAAACGAGTAATCAAGAAAGTACTCAATCGGTACATCCCAGGACTGACAGTACTGTCGGGAGCAGTTGTTGGACTCCTTGCAGGAATCGCCAACATTACAAACGCTGCAGGGGGCGGAACAGGAATCCTACTTACAGTCATGATCCTGTACCAGATGTATGAGCAGCTGGCTCAGAAACACATGGAGGAACTTCACCCAGCACTCAAGGACTTCATGTCCTAACAAACCTCATTTTTACTCCTCCTCCTGAACAGCCTCCGATTTAAAAGCCTTCTCCGCGAAGTTACTTGATAAGATGGCATCGATACAGGGATTCCTAAACGTTTTATTCGGGTTCTATGATACGCTTTTCCAGCCGATACTAAGTTTAGGACCGCTTCCCTCACTCGCAATCTTCTCCGGAATGTTAGCCGGAATGTTCTCGATAATATACTACATCTTCCTAGATATCGAGGCGATGGATGAAATTAAAGAGAAAATTAACGAGAAACAGGAAAAACGGAAGGAAGCACAGAAGAACGATAACGTCGATGAAGCAACCGACCACATGAAGGAAGCTATGTCTCTGAATCAGGAGATGATGATGCTCAACTTCAAACCGATGATCGTGACTATGATTTGCGTAGCATTCATCTTCCCATGGCTTGGGGCAACATTCGCACCATCAATCGATCTACAGCAGACATCTAACTCGACATTTGAAGGAGATTTCCAGTTTAACGGTCAAAACGAAAAGATAACTATAGTTAATGATACAGAGCCAGTGGTTAAGATGGATGATCAGAACGCTTTGATCGGCGGAGAGGTCAACGCCTTTGGTGTGGACTGGGATGTAGTCAGGTTCGGTGAAAAGAAAGGAGGCTTCTTCTCATCAGGCGGAGAAGGACACGTTTTGAAGATGAATGCCAGGTTCGTAGACCTGCCTTTCAGCATTCCGCTTGCAGGAGCAGCACTGAACTGGCTTGGAACCTACATCCTAATTTCGATGCCACTAACCTTCCTGTTCAGGAAGATGCTAGGAATCCAGTAGGTTTTCCCTCTCCATTTTCAGTTGATCAGATAAAAGTTTCTCAAAGAGGTTAAGTTATGGATTGGTACACCCGGGACGAGGCAGAGACATCCGAGGAATACGGATCAATACCAGAAAAACGTTCTATCGAAGAACTGATGGATAAAGGATTTTTTGTAGTAGACAAGCCCTTCGGACCACAGTCAAAACAGGTCTCAACCTGGATAAAGAAAGAACTTAACCTGAAGAAGACAGGTCACTTTGGAACACTTGACCCAAATGCTACAGGCGTACTACCTGTAGGAGTAAACTCGGGAACCCGCATAAACGATATACTATCTGGTTCAGACAAAGAATACATATTCGAAGCAGTTCTGCATGAGGAAAGAGAAGAAGACAAGATAAAGGAGAAACTACTGGAGTTCAAAGGCACGAACAAGCAGACACCTCCTGAAAAATCCGCTGTGAAAAGAGAGGAAAGAGAAAGAGAGGTATACGAAGTAGAACTGCTTGAAAAAGACGGCAAGAAAGTTCTTGGAAGAGTCAAATGCGAGTCAGGTTTTTACGTAAGAGTATTGATCACGCAGCTGGGAGAAAAACTTGACACAGAAGCAGAGATGAATGAGCTTAGAAGAACTAAACAAGACCATCTATCCGAAGAAGACGCTAACACGTTACAAGATATTGTAGATGCTTACCACTTCTGGAAACAGGATGATAGAGAAAACGAGATCAGAGATATTCTGCATCCTATCGAGAAAGCTGTGGAACATGTTCCGAAGATCGCAGTAAAGGACTCTGCGGTAAACGCTGTGGCTAACGGCGCGGATCTAGGTGCTACGGGGATTTCGAAGTTCCAGAGCGGTATAAAGGAGGGGGATACTGTTGCAATAACGACCTTGAAAGGCGAGCTTGTCGCGCTTGCAGAGGCAAGAATGAACTCAGAGAAACTTTACGATGAGGACGGAACCGCAGCCTCACCAGAATCTGTGCATATGGCTCCTGAAACCTATCCAAAACGGTGGAAACAGTGATCGAAACACTTCTTAAAGCACTAGAACTGAAGGATGAGAAACGTACCGGACAAGAAATCTACAATATATCTGAACCTGACTCTGTTGCCGGACATTCATGGAATGTTGTTTTCCTGACGATGCTTTTTGGTGAGGGCGAAGATGTCAACATGAAGAAGGCTTTGAAGATCGCTACAGTGCACGATCTAGCTGAAGCCGAGACAGGTGATATCGCGAAGAGAGCCGACGAAGATAAACAGGATTTAAGCGACGAGGAGAAAGAAGTAGAAGAGTTCGAGGCGATAACAGGGCTTTCCGAATCACTGAACTCTCACGAGATCAGGATGCTCTGGAAGGAGTACGAGGACTGCCAGACACCTGAAGCCAGACTGGTCAACGACATGGACCACATCGAGAAATGTCTGACGGCTTTGAAGAATGAAAAAGAAGAAAATTATGATCCGGGAGAAAACGATACAGGGTTTGAGAACCTGGATGAGTTCTTCGAGACAGCTGAAAAAGAGTTCAAAACCGGTTTTGGAGAGGAGCTTTTCAACGAAATAAAATCACGTTACGAGGACGAAAGAGAATGATTTCAGATGACCTAGACTTCATTCTTGAGTCATACAACGTAAAGGATGAAGTGAGAACCGGATGGCTTTTCAAAGGTGTCCGCGACCCGGAATCCGTTGCATCTCACGTTTGGGGCGTCAAGTTTCTCTGTCTTCTCTACGCTGAAGAAGAGGATGTTGACGAGGGAAGAGCTGTGAAGATGGCGGTAATCCAGGATCTTCCTGAAGCCAAGACAGGAGATCTAGTTTCAGAAAAACATGCGGAAAGATACGAGCTTACAGACGAAGAAAAAGACCGGAAGGAACGAGTCGCGATGCACGAACTACCTCCCGAAAATCGATTTGATGACATAATTGAACTCTGGGAGGAATATCAGGAAAGAGAGACGAGAACTGCGAGGTTCGTGAAAGATATGGATATGATCGATATGTGTTTCCAGGCTTTGAAGTATGAAATCGAACATAGAAGGTCTCCTGAAAAGTCGATGGACGAGTTCTTCGAATATACAGAACCACGGCTTAATACTGATACAGGTAAAGAGCTTTTTGAAGAGCTGAAATCTAGATACGAGAAGGTCAAAAAGGAATAGGTTATAAGATGGTTTCCCGAATAAAAGTTCTATACTAGATAGCTTTGTGCCGGAGTGACTGAGTGGCTAAAGGTGCCGGTCTTGAGAACCGGTGAGGCACACGCCTCTCCTGGGTTCAAATCCCAGCTCCGGCGAACTCTTTCTTTTCCAAGCTAGAAAACTGTTTTAAACAACCATTTAACACGTTTTAGGTATGGTTAAGACTGCCGAGGAGCTGATGGATGAACCTGACTTTATCGAAGCTGATGCCCCGATTGAAGAAGTAGAAAAAGAGTTCGAAGGCTCAGAAAACACGTTAATCGTAAGAAGAGACGATGAGCTCATCGGCGAAATACATGAAAACGCTCTCCTAAAACTACTGATTCCAGAGGAAAGGCTTGACGAAGAGAAAGTTATCGGAATCATAGGTTTTTCGTTCGATCAGAGCTATGTCGCGGAGAAGGCTGAAGATCTAGCCTCGAGACACGAAGTAACTGTTCCGAAGGACGAAGAACTAGGAGAGATAGCCTTTCTGATGGATCGTGAGGACATCCGTTCGCTTCCTGTAGAGGAAGATGGCGAGGTAGTTGGAGTTGTGCATGAAAACCGTTTGATGGAGGAGATTTAAGGTGGCGGCAGGACTCTCAACAAACACACTTTTCGCCTTAGCGATGGTTCTCTCAGTATCATTTATTGTCGGAGAACTCTTTGAACGGATAGGTCTTGAATCTATAATCGGATATATCATTTCGGGTTTGATGCTCGGTCCCGGAATAAAGAATCTTGCACCACACGTCCCTTTCCTTGAAACCTCTATGGCGATTTCAGCTTCCTCTTTGGCAGGTTTCGGAACCATTGGAGCCACATTAATTCTCTTCCAAGCCGGTTTAAGAGAAGAGAACGCCGCAGACATCTTCAGACACGAAAAAGGACTCGACCTAGGTGTAGGAATTCTTGTCGGCTCCTTCACATTTATTCTTGGCGCGCTTCTAATGTTCCCAGACGTACTAGGGCTTGAATCTATACAAGCAGCAGTATTTGTCGCACTTGGATACTCGATGGTAGATATCGGAGTGCCCTCCAAGATAATGCTTTCTAAAGGCTTGATGCGTGAAAAAATTGGACCTTACACAATCAAATCATCGGTCATCAACGTCACAGCCGGATTCGGAATACTTACCACGCTTGTACTTATATCCTCTGCTTCTATCGGAGACTTCGCAATCAAAATAGCCGGGATCTTCGGCTTTGCACTCGTCTTTTACATCCTACACGAGTTCATCCACCGTCTTGATGATTACATCATAATGTTCGAGGAGACCGAGGCGCAGTTCGCTATTACGTTCGCTCTTCTCCTTTTCATGGCCTACTTTACCGAGTCAGTAGGTCTCTCCAGCGTGATAGGTGCTTTCTTCGCAGGAGTCATAATCTCCCGGAGCGAGTTCTCCGAATCCCGCTCATTCCAAGACAAGATACAAGCAATTGGAATGGGGCTCTTTATCCCACTTTTCTTCGCATGGTTCGGTCTAGGACTCCAAATCTTTGGCTCCGGAGGAATGCTTGCAAACATGGAGGCCGCAACATTCCTCTTCCTGCTTTCGACAGTTTCGAAACTTGGCATCGGTTATGCGATCACCAAGTACCACGGAGTGAAGAAGTCGATGACGGTTGCTGGATCGCTTCTCAGCCTTGACATCGAGACGCTAGTTGTTATCCTGATCGGTATCGATCTAGGAATTCTAGGTTCAGAGATGCTTCAGATCTTCGCACCTTCCGTACTGTTCTCGACGATCACGATCGTCGGAATCTACTTTATCTTGGAGAGAAAGGCCTAGCCTGAAAGTTTGATTCTTAAAGGTTAGACTTTCTTCTTCATCTACGGAGTTTATAGCCCCCTGGTGTAGTGGCCAATCATGAGAGGCCCTGGCCCTCTCGACGCAGGTTCGAATCCTGCGGGGGCTAAAACATTCTCTTTCCAGGTTTCTCTGAAGTTACCCGCATACTTTACCGTAAAGCTTTCTAACATACTACTATGAACTGGACTGCTGATGATTTACCGGATTTGAAAAGCAAGAAAATCATAGTTACAGGTGCGAACTCAGGACTTGGATTTGAGGCAGCTAAAGAGTTTGTCCTGAAAGGCGCAACAGTTATTATGGCATGTAGAAACATGGAAAAAGCTGAGGAAGCTGCTGAAGAGATCAAATCCGAAGATCTCGAAGGCTCACTCGACGTTTTGGAGCTTGATCTTGCCTCACTTAAATCTATCGAAAGCTTTGCCGAAGAATACAGAAAGAATCATAATGAACTCCATGTTCTCTGCAACAACGCCGGTGTTATGGCTATTCCTCGAAAGGAGACTGAGAATGGTTTCGAGTACCAGTTCGGAGTTAACCACTTAGGGCATTTTGCGTTGACATCTGAGCTAGTAGAATTGCTTGAAAAAACAGAGGGCGAGACAAGAGTGGTGAATCAGAGCTCCGGGCTTCATGAGAGCGGAAGCCTTGACTTTGATGACTTGATGCTTGAAGACAATTACGATAAGTGGAAGGCTTACGGCAACTCGAAACTTGCGAACATTCTGTTCACTAAAGAGCTTGATAGAAGACTAAAGGAAAACGATCTGAATATTCGATCAGTTGCTTGCCATCCCGGATATGCCTCCACCAATCTTCAATATAAGGGACCGGAAGAGAGCGGAAGCAGATTAAGGTTGCTGGGAATGAAAGTAGCTAACAGTTTGTTCGCTCAGAGCGCGGCTAAAGGAGCTCTACCTATGCTTTATGCATCTACATCGCCTGATGTTCAAGGCGGCGAGTATATCGGACCTGGAGGCTTCAGGAATATGAGAGGTTATCCTGAGAAACAACAGCCTTCAAATGAAGCTCGAGACCTAGAAGTAGCAGAAAAACTTTGGAATAGATCTGAAGACTTGACAGGAAAGAGCTTCAATATTTAGATACGTACCCCTAATTTTCTTACTTTAGTTCTCAGACAATAAACAAGTAATATGTAGAACAGGACACGGCTTTAGTACAAGCCTCCCTGTAGACTTGATTCTACGGTTTCCTCCAACCGATTGTAAGCATTTTCATCTACAGGATGTTCCTTAGGATCCAGACCCCGTGAAATAGGAAGGAAAATCTGTTCAACTACGTTTTTGGCGGCATTTTCAGCTTCCTCGACTTTTTCTACAGCTTGCTCTACCTCTTCAACCCTGCGCATATCACCTAGTTCCGCCATCAAACATTTGGTCTGGACTACAGACATGTTTTCAGGCTCTCCGAGAGCAGAGTAGGCTTCTCCAACCGGAATACCGGATTCTGTTAAATAATTCTTTTGATCTAGCTCGTCCTGAAGGTTCTCATATGCATCAACTGCCTTCCCCAAATTCTGATCCGAGTAATCTCCTTCATTTATGCCATATGGAAGATCTTCTAGCTCTCCTACCATCGATCTCAAGCTCTCAGCTTTATGCTGGTTCAGAGGTTCAAGTTCGTCAATAGCAGTATATAGATTGTCTATTGCGGCTTCTGCACCGGTTTTGGTATAACCCGGAAGGGCGATCATTGAGCTCACACATTAGATTGTTACTCTAGAGTTATAAACGTATTGTTTCTCCCTTCAATCAGAATATAACTTCCGACCTCAACCTTTCTCTCAACTCTTTCATGTCAAGAGGAAGCTCCGTAGGATCCAAGAATATTATATCCTCAATTACACGACCCATACACTCTGCCTGAAGATAACGTTGAACTTTGCTTTTCCTGTCGCCAGGAGAAAGATTGGTTTCAACCTCATAGATGTGTGCTGTATCCGCATCGATGACATCAACAATCCATCCGTTCGGAACCTCAACTTCTGTCCTTACTTCGTGTCCTTCTTCCGCTAGAATGTTGTAGATCGCGGACTTGACCATGAAATGGCGGTACTCGTCGCCGTGCCTGTTGACACCCGATTTCTTGTTCCACTCCTTGTGACCGCCGCATTTCTCTATTATACCCATCTTCTGTTTGAACAGTTCTTTCTTATTCACCGGTTACTCCTCTAAGAAAAAATTGGCAGGGATGCTTAACAGAGTAAAGGTTTTTCTCAGTTAGCGGCATCAGCTGTAACGTTTAACTCTTGCGAATTTTCAGGTATCTCAACATCTATACTGAAACGTCTTCTTTCACCCTGTTTCATGTTCGCAGTCTCAGAAAACTCGCCAAGCACCACCTCATTTGAGTCAAGGAACTGAGCAGTAACCTCAACCTCTCCAGCCGAACCGTTGTTGAGAACGGTTGCGGTAACTGTCGCATCGTTCCCTATAAGGCTCTCTAAGGTTCCCTGTTCGAGACTAGAGCTTTCAACAATAGGATCTGGAACCGTTGCACCGCATCCAGCAGCCACGACAGGTAAAGCTAAAGCCAGTAAAACACCGATCTGCGTTTCCATATCCTGTTAACAGAGCCTACATAAAAATTGATTATTCCACTAAATAACATATTCTCGAGAGGTAGAGAAAGCAGGTTTCTTAAGAGTTAGAACCACTGGTTTCTATAGAGTTCAGCCCCCTGGTGTAGTGGCCAAACCAAACTGATACTCCGGTTTGGGGTAATTCATAGCGGCCTTTGGAACCTCAAGTTCTAGCTGAACGGGGATTAAGAAGATCTCTTGGTCTTCGATCGAAGATAGCCGCTGACCCAGGTTCGAATCCTGGGGGGGCTATAAACTATCAGTTAGATTACCATGGTCAATAATGATGTAATAGTTACCACGAATTTTCTCACATGGAAATCTTGAATTTACTTCTTTCTGCCAAACTTCTGACATTAGCAGGTGCTATAGTAACTTTAAGCATATATTACCAGAGAAGATTCACAACAAGAAGTAGAATAGCGGATGCATTCCTACAGGAAGTGGGGAAAAATAGAGAAGGCATCAAAAACCTGAAACCCCATCTCAAACAGGCAAACATAACTCATGAAAAGCAAGTTCCTCTTCCTGGAAAATTTGATTATCTGCCTGATGGGACTAAACTGCAGCGAACCGTTCCTGCATACTGGTTTCCAAAATACGAGAAAGGAGATATACCTCCTTCTTCTCGAATTTCAACCGCTGTATATAACGGGAACGCCTCTGAAATAACTCGATTCAGAAAATCAACCACCAATAAGCTGATAGACTATTACTACGATATAGAATTCATCAAATCACTTATAGACAGATTGCATAAAGGTGAAGAACTAGCTCCTGCCGCCTATGGAGTTTTACCAACCAAAATCAACGACCTCACTCAAATAGAAGACTTGGAAAAGCTCTTGAAAACTGAGAAACGACGATTCCCTCGCTTACAGCGTCTGTTAAGAATCAGTAAGAGCAGATTAACTTCAAAGATTCCGGAACTCCATAGATTCCAGCCAAACAACCGCATTAATAGTGATAGCGAGAACCTCAGAGAGTCACACATTCTCTTTCAGAAAACCGATAGATTCTAAGACCTCCACTATATAACTCGGAGTTCGGTGACCGATTCGGTGCAAGTTAAAGCTAATGGTCGCACCCGTTCCCAACACGATGGCAGCAGGCGACCCTAACGACTTCGACGAAAAACTGGCAAGCTCAATACAGAAGATAAAGACCTCCGACCAAATAAGCGAACACAACAAAGATGTTCTACTCGACTTCCACCAATTTCTAGAAGAAGACGGCTTATCTACAGGAAGAATTGAAAGGCCTCTTACTATCTGGAGAATTATACTGGTTCAGGGAAAAGAAGATTTCAAGCTAGATGAACCAGCAGAAGAAGACATCAAACGAGTAGCAAAGAAGATCACGAACGGCGATCGAGAAGATGAAGACTTAATAGACGGAAAAGACAGAATTAAAGAAATGTCCGTAGGAACGCAAAGAGAGTATCTAAAAGCTGTAAGAAAACTTGTTACAGGATACCTTGAGGATCGTAAAAGCAACTTCAAAGGTGAAAACCTGATTAACTTCACTCTTCCAAGCGAAGAAAAGCTACTGGAACCAGAAAAACTGCCACGCCCAGAACATATAGAACAAATGCTGAATAATGTAGAGAGCCTGAAGGTTAGAAACAAGGCTCTCATAATGACTCTATGGGGTTCAGGTGGAAGAATATCGGAAGTGCTTAGCCTGAAATGGAAAGATGTTAACCTCTCAGACCAAGGCGGAATACTTCACTTCAGAGATACAAAGAGAGGCGGCAAGAACAAGAAAACACATCGAAAAGTCCCTCTACTCGAAGGATATATTTACCTCCAACAGCTAAGAAACCATCACGAAGACGCAGATGACCCAGAAGGATTTGTATTCCAGAACAGCCAGACAGGCGAACAACTCAAATCCTCAGCAGTCCGCAGACTACTTAATAGAATCCAAGAGAGGACAGAAATGCCTGAAGAAATACGGACTAATCCGCACGCTATCCGTAAAGGTAAAGCTCGATACCTAGCGATGAAGGGATGGGAATACACCGACCTGTGTAAATTCTTCGGCTGGGAACTTGGAAGCTCAGTGCCAAAACGCTACATTAGACTCGCTGACGGAGACCTACAAATGAGAGCCAAAAAATTCTCCCGCAACCACAGAGTAGAGGAAGAAGAACTCAAAGAAGGCTACCACTTCGAACCCGTAAAGTGCCCTAGTTGCGGAGAACTACAGAGATGGGACAACAACACCTGCGAATGTGGAGAAGAGCTTACGGAAAGTGCCTACTTCGACCATGTCCGCATCGAAGAAACCACGCAGAAACTGCAGGCAGAAATTATCAAAGACCAGGTAGGACTCGACGACGAGCAAATAAATGAAAAGGCGAAGGAACTGGTCAAGGAGGCGAAGACACTGTAAGTAGATAATAGTGCGATAATCCAAAGCTATTTGCTACTACCGACCAAACTACAACCTATGCCTGACACAAACATCCCTACCGAGATTATACTGGAATTCTTGGAAGAGCAAGACTCTGAAATACGAGAGCGATACCAGAAATTTCGTGAAACAGAGTTAGCAGACGACGAAATCAAAATGACTGCTCTCGATAGAATAGGGACAGGCGAAGAAAAAGAACTATTTCCATTCCTGCTAAATACAGAAATTGGTATTCAGCAGTTTCAAGCGAGAAACTTTGAACTCATACCGACGGATTTCCTCTATTCCACAGGACTTTGCTTCTTCATATCAACCCTTGAAGACCACACCATAGTTAGCCCTAACGGAGAAGAACTAAATAGAAGCCTATCAGACTTATACGGAGCAGAAATAATCTCCGACCCAGAAGATTTCTGGAATGTCTACTACGAAATGGAAGTCGCAAACACGCTTGTAAATGGAGGACTTAAGGCATACCCTATCGATGAAACTGCTGTAGAAGGAAATGGTGCGGATGTCCTGGTGAGAGAAAACGGAAGAGAGTTCTGGGTAGAATGCAAGAACAAAAGGAAATCAACACCTCACGAGTGGGATTTGGAAAGGTTAAGCAAGGAAGTAGCGGATTCTGTATGGAGAGACCACGACCTGCTTTCAAAAATTGGAGAAGACAGTTTTGCGGTTAAAATATCTGGCTCGGACGATTTTTCCGACGAAATCTTAAACAACCAACAGAATCGGCAGAAGTTCATCGAACTCGCAAGCGAAAAAGTCTCAAATCTGATTGAAAATAGAAAATCAGATACTAAAATAGAATTCAAAGGATTCTCCCTCAAAATAGAGCTTATAGATTACTATGAGGGACGCTATAAAGTGGTGCTTGAGTCTGAACAAATGGAAGCTCTAAATAATAGAGGTAAGGTAGAAAAGGTCGTCAATCCTTTCCAGCACTTGGATTTCAACCCAGATGTTTTGGACGGAAACGGGCACGCCTATCCTTATATGGAAAAAACGGATAATGGAGAGGCTGTAGAAATATTCAACGCCTGTGCTTTCGTCCTTGATATCCCGTGGGATATACCATATCACCGCTGGGTCTACTCCACAATCAAAGATGTTAGAAAGCAGCACTCCGACCATTCTAACCTAATTATTTTCACGAAGATTCCTACTGGAGTGGTGAAGCAAATGATGAGGGAAGACGCTTCAGAACCTAATCATAATGGAGACATAGTCAAGAAGTGGGAAAGGCTTGAAGAAAAGATTATAGGCATATTTGGTCAAACTGACAGAGTTAAAGCCGTAGTTCTTACAACAGATATTGTTCAAGTAAGAGGGAAAAGTCAAAATCTCAGGAATCCTGTGAAACCTATCTACAATAGAAATGTTAAAGACCAGATACCAGACAAATTAGTTGAGATTTTGGATGACAAGCCTCAGATAGAGAATACATTAAGAAACGCTAAGCTCGATGGTATACCTAAAGAGCGTTAAATTATGTCATAGATGTCGATCCCCCATTTCTCACATTTTTTCTTTAATTCCGTGGCCTGTTTACGGACTTCCTTTTCCTTTTCCTTTCGAAGCTGTCTGTGCCTGTCCATCTCCTCGACAGCAGTATGATATGCTTCTCCGACCTGCTTATTGCCCAGGTTGTTCTTCTCCAGCAGCTTCTTGTCGGTCTTGGTGATGTGGATGCTTGTTGTGCCTGTGTCAAAGCCCATAGAAAGTCAGACCGTATATTAGGCCTTAAACCTAATGGGTTGAAACAGAAAAACCAATTTTAGAAAACTCCTTTCAGCCAAATGCCTGGAAAAGCTACAGAAGAAAGGTTGAAACTGCTACAATTACCAAGGTAGATACACTGAAAGAGGGTAGAAAACTGCGAACCTAATACCTTCCGAAGCTCCAGACCTAATAGAATCACGGTTTCCCGTAAACAGTTCTATGCTTCAGCTAGTTCAAGATACTTTCTCGTACGAACCTATTCCTGCTTCTGCTGCTATGTCTAATCCTTCGTTGTCGCTGGTCATGAATAGTCTGCCCTGTGAATTGTATTCTATCCATTTTCTGTCGAAGATGTAGGTGTCGAGTTCTTCTCTTACTTCTCTGGCTTCTGCCATCACATCGTGGTCTTCCATCATTTCTTCTACTTCATCTTCGCTCGGGCTGCCGACTTCGACATCTTCTGCATACCAGCCTTCAGAACTCATATCAGTTTTCATAGACTGTCTGATGTAGCTTTCAGTATATTCGTCTTCCATCCCTTCTGCTACTGTTTCTCTCAAGACATCGGCAGCTTCAAGCTTCATCAAGGCAGGTATAGCGTTGTCGTTGACATGGTATGAGCCTTCTATTTCAGAGAAAGTGTCTTCTATCTCTGGTGCTAACTTGACAGCTTGGTTGATTGTCTGTTCTGCGTATTCTTCTGGTGTGAGGTTGTAGTCGAATGCTTCCAGAAGTTCTTCTCCGAGTTGTTCAGCTTTTCCTCTGTATTCGTCTATGTGCTGGTTGATATGGTTTAGTCTCTTTTCTTTCATCCATCTGGGTGCGTCATGGTCTGATTCTGCCCAGGGCATTCCACTTTCTGTTGTTACAGGTTCTTTTTCCAGAATACGGTCTTCATCCTTTCTTGCGATATTATCCATTAAGTCCGGGACTTCATTCCATTCTTCCATGTCTGCGTGGAATGGTGCTACTGCTCTTGCTATGTCTGTTCCTGTGGTTCTTTGTATGTATTCGTTGCTGAATTCTGCACTTCTTACGGACTCATTTCTTTTGTTTCGAATTATTTCTCGGTAGAACTGTTCTGTTCCTGGTTCTACATCGAATGTTGGTATGTTTTCGTTTCGGTTTAGCCAGGCTTCTATTGGTCCTTCTGGAATGGATTCTACGGTTTCTGCTGGCATATTGACTCGGAGCATGTGGTTCTGGTCATCGTGCCTATAGTCTACGGTGAACCCTGTGATTGACATTTCTTCAGGTCGTGAAGCGTATTTTTCTGCTATTGTAGTGTGGTCTGCTACTTCTTCGGCTATCTCTTTTAGGAATGGTTGGACTCTTTGTGGTGGTCCGTCTTCCCATTCTTCTTCTGACCATTCTTCGTTCCAGTCGAGGTCTGGGTCTGCTGCTTTCACATCGCCCAGCATTTTTCGGATGTGGGCTTTCATCAATCTGTCTTTTTCTTGTTCTGGATTTTCAAGACTATTACGCCGAGCTTGAACTGCGTTAACTGTGTTGTCTAAGTTTTGTGAGAACTTGTCGTCTGACATTAGTCGATGCCAGCTTGGGTGCTGTTCTAACGGCTGGAAGTAGCCGTTTATGTCTTCTCTCGTTAAATCCAGAATCATCTTTCTTCACCTTATTTTTTGTTGTGGAGAGTGATTACTACTTGTTCAATTCTCTGCATTATTCTCCTACAGTCCAAGACCTTTCTCCTGTAACTTCTTCCCGTGCATCTTTAACACTCATTCCTTCTTCAACAAGTTCCATAATCTCTCGATGTTCTGGGTTGATGTCTATGTCCGGGCTTGGAAGTTCGATGCCGTGTTCTTCGTAAGCTGCTTTTCTCACATCAAGGTATCTTCTCTTGGCATCGTATGCATTTTCGGTATCAGGCCAGTCGTTTTCTGTAAAGTCTTCCATTACTTGTCTCTCTGGGTCTTCATCCCCTGCTGTTACTGGTCTTTGCCCAGCAAGGAACTCTGCTCCTGAGTCGTATCCATGTTCCTCAAGCAGTTCTCCGAACTCGTCAATTACATCGTGTTCTTGAAGCTGCTCACTAACTTCGTCCAAAGCTTCATCGAGTTCTTCGTAAACCTCTTTAGCCTTTTCGGCAGGTCTTTTGACATGTTCTTCATCAACTTCTCCTTCATCATACATCTCAAGACGGCTTTCAACTTCACCTGTATAGAACTCTAATTCATCTGCTGTTTCGTCCAAGTATTCTTGTTCAACGAAGTCTGCCATATTGTGACTTTAAAGTGGCAAAATCTTTTAAGTGCTTCCCTACGAAAGGGAGTTCTTCTGTAACTTTATAATGAAAACAGGAGAGAAAACACCTGTGAGGCTCTGAAAAGAGCTTTTTGGAGAATGATAATTATGTTAGAAGAATTAATCCAAAATACAGAACGAGTTGTTTCTGAAAGCCAAAGTGGCTTGATCCTCATCAAAGCATTCTACTTGCTCGAAATAACTCATAAACTCTAATTTTAACCAAAAAATTTAAACGTTATCTTGAGGTGGCAACATAAACGGATCTTGGAGTCAATTCTCCTAGCTCAACAGCTAGAGTAACTCATTTGTATAAAGATTCCAAACCCGAAATAGTTTATGACAGAAGTACGTGCATCACACATCCTTGTAGATAACGAAGAACACGCCAAGCAGCTAAAACTGAAGATTGACAGGGACGAAGCCAGTTTTGAAGATCTGGCGAAAGAACATTCCGACTGCCCTTCAAGCGAGAAAGGTGGCGACCTAGGCTTCTTCGGAAGAGGGAAGATGGCGAAACCCTTCGAAAGAAAAGCATTCGAGCTTGACGAAGGAGAAATTTCCGATCCTGTAGAGACCCAGTTCGGATGGCACCTCATTAAGAAGACCGGGGAGAAATAAACCCGGTCCACCTTTATAAAATTTAACAGAGATTCATGGAGTACGGGTTATCATGTCTGAAACACAGGAAGTTGTAAGGATCGCCAGAACCGGAATCGACGGCACCAAGCCTGTCGGAAAAGCACTGACAGGACTAAAAGGAGTAGGTGACATGTACGCTAACGCAGTCGCCGAGAACCTTGACGTCGACGAAGATCAGAAAATGGGAGACCTATCTGAAGAAAAAATTGACGAAATTGAAGAAATGCTAAAGAACCCTGACCAGTTAGAACTACCAAACTGGATCAGGAACAGAAGAAAAGAAAGAGAAACTGGCGAAAACAACCACCTTATTGAGTCTGACCTTGAACTGAAAGAAGAGTTCGATATCAGAAGGATGAAGGAGATTGAATCCTACAAAGGTTGGAGACACCAAAACGGACTTCCTGTACGCGGACAGAAGACAAAATCCTCATTCAGATCCGGTTCAAAGATCGGAGTCTCACGTGCAAGACTTCAGGAAGAAGCCTCAGAGGGAGGCGGCGGAGACGAGGAATAGAGGTGTAAAAAATGGTAAAGAAACTAAAACAACAGTACGAGACACCGAACGAAGGATGGAGCGAAGAAAGAATCAACAAGGAAGACCAGCTCCTAGAAGAATACGGACTGAAAAACAAGAGAGAAGTATACAAGGCAGAATCCAAGCTAAGAGGATTCAGAAGAGAAGCAAGAAAACTGATTGCTTCCGAAGACGAGGACAGAAGACAGGATCTCGTCAGAAAAACTCACTCGCTCGGACTCATCAAAGAGGACGGCGGGCTTGAAGACATTCTAACACTCAATACTACAGACCTTCTTGACCGAAGGCTTCAGACAGCTGTCGAGAGAAAAGGCTTCGCAGACACAGCACTCGAAGCAAGACAGCTTGTCAACCACGGACACGTTGAAATTGAAGGGGACAGAGTAACTGTTCCAGGCTACCTTCTTACACAGGAAGAAGAGAAGAAAGTCACAGTAGAACTTCCAGAACCAGAGGAAGAACCTGAAGAAGTTGAGGAAGAGGTTGAAGAGGAATCTGAAACCGAAGAGAACGAAGAAGACGAGGAGGCTGAAGAATAATGACAAAGAAAGGTATCGTAAACATCTACTCAAGCTTCAACAACACAATAATCCACATCACAGACGGAACCGGAGCTGAAACAATTTCCAGAATTTCAGCAGGAATGGTTACTGACAAAGGAAGACTACAGGGAAGCCCTTTCCCAGCTATGAAGGCAGCTAAACAGGGAGTCGAGGAAGCTCTTGAGAAAGGAATCGAGAAGGTCGATATCCAGGTTAGAGCTCCCGGCGGACAGAAGCAGAAGATGCCAGGTAAAGGAGCTCAGCCAGCAATCAGAGCTATCTCAAGATCCGATCTAGAAGTCGGAAATATTGAGGATGTTACTCCTGTACCTCACGACGGATGCAAATCCAAGGGAGGAAAGAGAGGAAGAAGGGTCTAAAAAATGGATATTGAGACCGTTGAAGAAACTGATGACGTTTTGAAACTTGAAGTTTCTGGGATCAACGAAGCCATCGCAAACTCTCTAAGAAGGGCGATGATGGTCAAAGTCCCTACACTCGCAGTTGAAGAGCTTGATATTAATTCTAACGAATCAGCTCTCTACGATGAAATGCTTGCAAACAGAGTAGGACAGGTGCCTTTTACCATCCCTCAAAATGTAGACGAGGAAGACACGGTTCATATCGCACTTACTCAGGAAGGTCCTGGAACAGTTCTCGCCGAAGATCTTAAAGCGGATAACGATGAAGCTGAGCCTGTTAATCCTGAAGCAGTTATCGTAGATCTCAAAGAAGATCAGAAAGTTGATTTTGAGGCTACAGCAACCCTTGGAACAGGAGATGAGCACGCCAAACACCAGGGCGGAACAATAGGTTACGAGAAACTGGACGATGGAGAGTTCAGGTTTAGAATCGAGTCGACTTCAGGTTACAGTAATGAGGAGCTTTTCGAGCAGGCTATCGAAGAGATCAGGAACGAGCTTGACGAGTTTGAAGAAGCTGTAGCCGAGCTTTAACCTCATATCTATTTAACATTGTTCTCTAGTGTAATTGTTAGGCTATGTCTTACGACGGAGAACGTGAAATTGTTACACCGCATGATCAAACACGTGTAGAAGATCTCGCGACCGATATATCCGGAGTCGGAATAGGAATGAGCTCCGAGCATTACGAAGTTGCGGAAGAATTTGATCCTGACCCCGGAGTCGTACCAATAGGAGGCTATGATCTGGACGATCTTGTTAAACATGAGATCGGAGAGATCCCGGGAGAGCTAAGACTTGTTAACGCAGATGAAGACAGGGCGATCTACCAGGGAAGAGCTACCGAGGTAGACGTGACTGCTGATGAAGATGGTTTCATAATCGGATGTACTGTCGACCAGAGACTCGGTTATAATCATAACGCTCCTTTAGTGGAGGCTGATGAGGTTCCTCCGTTCGCAGAGGTCCTCCAAGGAGAAATAAACGAAGACAGAGGAAACCGTTACGAATGGCGCGTAGGACCCGGAGAGACGGAAGTACTCGATCAGACTTTCGACGATCTTGCGTATACCGACCAGGTTCTATCAGAAAACTCGCGCTTCCTTTCAAGATATGAGGTAGGACCCGAAGAAAAGTAGGTTCTTACCCTTCTTCTTTAACTCTTTAACCTCAGTTCTAATTTAGTAGATGCCGGGGTAGCCAAGTGGCCAAAGGCGCAGGACTTAAGATCCTGTCCCGCAGGGGTTCGCGAGTTCAAATCTTGCCCCCGGCAAACTTGCTATATCTTTTTAACCAAGCTTCGACAATTCTCCGATAATGGATATGGAAGAGGCTTTTCCCCGGCTCTCAAGCAAAAATAAGTCTGAAGATGAAGAGGATCTGAAGAAGAAGGTTGATGATGTTCTGGACGAGAAAGAGTCGGAATGGGAGGACACCTTTTCCAAGTACCAGGAGATGAACCGCCAATTACATGTAAAAGCGATGGCGGAAGCCCAGAGAAAGGTCCTCAGAGAGGTAATGGAAGATATGGTGGAGATGGTCGAGGATAGGACCGATGCCACTAAGGAAGAGCTTGAAGAAATGGTAGAAAACAGGACGGAAGAACTCGAAGAAGAGATAGAGTCGAACGCTGAAAAAATAGATGATTT
Organism: Candidatus Nanohaloarchaea archaeon; assembly: GCA_014297435.1. Taxonomy (GTDB): domain Archaea; phylum Nanohalarchaeota; class Nanosalinia; order Nanosalinales; family Nanosalinaceae; genus PL-Br10-U2g16. Next base: position 175,320 of record JACOQA010000003.1, read on the forward strand.
AGAAGAGACGCACGAAGAAGATACGGAAGAGCTTGAAGAGAATATCAAAGAATCTAACAAGGACTTGCTTGAAAGAATTGATTCGACTAAGGAGAAGCTTAACGAGAGGATTGATTCGAACCGTTCCTTATTCAGGAAGAAATCAGATACTTTGACAGATAAAATAGATGAAGCCACGCTTAAACTTAAATCGATTGAGGAAACCGAAACACCTGAAGCACTGAGCGAAAAGGTTGAAACCTTATCGGAGAAAGTTGAGAAGGTCGAGGAAGAGTCCCGAGAGGCTGATAACGCAGGCGTTGATACTGATGAGGTAGTGGAGAAAGTAAGAGAAAGGCTTGAAGTCGAGAAAATGAAACAGATTGAGGAATCGAACGATGATGAAGAGGAGTCTTCTGCATTAACACCTGGAAAGATTGATGAGTCGATGGAAGGAAGAAAAGTAAAGGTTGAAGGCAATCTCGAGTTCAGGAAGAAAGTAAAGGAATATAATTTCTACAAGATGTCGGAGAAAGGCGAACATGTTATTGTAAGATCGAAGGATCGTATTCCTTCAGGCAGACATGTCTTTGATGGAACTGTGAAGAAGATCAAGGGCAATCTTGTTGTCGACACATAGACCGGTTTATAAAGTTCACCTTCTCTTTTGTGGATACCAGCAGTGGCATTTTGTTGCCGCGAGGTAGATTACTATGGATGCTAAAGCAGATCCAACCAACCCGGTACTAGTCGAAACAATCGAGCTTCTCAAGGAGCAGGACGCACCTGTATACAGAGAAGCCGCAGAAAATCTTGGAAAAGTTAATAGAAGACGTCCGGAAGTCAACATTTCGGACATCGAAAGAAATACTGAGGAAGGCGACACCGTGATCGTTCCCGGAAAAGTCCTGGGAACAGGATACCTTTCGAAAGGTGTTAAGGTCGCAGCCTTCAAAGCCTCATCCAGCGCAAAAGAAAAGATCAGTGAGGAAGGCGAGTTCAAGTTTATCGAGGATCTTGTAGAAGAAAATCCTAAAGGAGAAGAGGTGAAGATTCTAAAATGACTGTAGTAGTAAACGCAGAAAACAAAGTTCTAGGAAGACTTGCATCAAATATCGCCAGAAAGATCAACGACGGAGAAGAAGTAAGAGTTGTTAACTCCGAGAAAGCAGTTATCTCCGGCGACGAAAAAGAAGTCAAGGAAGAGTACAAGACAAAATACGACAGAGGTGCAAGAGACTTCGGACCATACTACCCAAAAAGACCTGACAAGATCCTGAAGAGAACAGTAAAAGGAATGGTCGCAGACGGCGACGAAGACCACGTCAGAACCTACCTTGGAGTTCCTGAAGAGCTTGAAGACTTCAAGGAAGTTGATGTCAAGGAAGGAGACGACCTTAAGAACAGGAACTATGTAAAACTTGGCGAGGTATCCAAGTTTATCGGATGGACTCCCTCGGGTGATCTAGAATAATGACACACGCAAACGGAAAAAGAAAGACAGCAAAGGCAAGAGCTTCAGTTACTGAAGGAGAAGGAACCCTGAGGATCAACTCCCAGCCACTCAAAACATACAGAGAAATGTTCAGACAGAGAGTCAAAGAACCTCTCGTAATCGCAGGCGAAGATGTCTACTCCGACCTAGACATCGATGTAAACGTTGAAGGCGGAGGAATCCAGGCACAGGCAGAAGCCACAAGAATGGCAGTCGCCCGCGCACTTGTAGACCACACAGGAGACGACGATCTCGAGAGAGACTTCAGGGACTATGACAGGAACATGATAGTCGAAGATCCAAGAAGAACCGAGACACGCAAACCTTCGCAGTCCTCAAAGGGAGCGAGACACAAACAGCAGAAGTCGTACCGTTAGAGGTATCCAAGAATGCAAATACCAGTACGCTGCATGTCATGCGGCAAGGTAATCTCCGACAAATGGGAAGAGTTTAACGAGAGAGTCGATGACGGAGAGGACAAGAAGGAAGTCCTTGACGACCTCGGACTAGAGAAGTACTGTTGTAGAACAGTCTTCCTTACCCACGTTGACACAGTAGAAGAAGTCGGAGAGCACAAGATCGTTTAAAGCGATCTTTTTTTCTCCCCTATTTTCCTAACAAGGATTTTTACTTTCTTCCAAGCTTCCTGAGCGCAGGAAGAACCATCTCTAGATTAGGAGCTAGGTCTAATTCATCGAGTTCAGAGCCGTTGAACCATTCAAGTTTTCCAAATTTTTCTTCCTTCAGTTCAGGTTCTTCGCTGGTTTCGGCGAGGTAGCAGTGCCAGAGGAACAAAGTTCCATCATGTTCGAACTCTCCCGTGTAGAACGGCTTCCGTAGCTCCAATTCAACACCGATTTCTTCCCGTGCCTCTCTCACAGCTGCTTCGGTCGGGCTCTCCTCGCCCTCAACTTTTCCTCCGGGAACCTCCCAGTATCCTTCGTCTTCTCTATACAGAAGCAATATCTTTTCGTTCTCTATGATTAAACTCCCAGCCAACTCAGTGTACTCCATTAGAAGAGAACTAGTGGAAGCATGGATAAGAAGCCTACGACCAGACCTGTAGCCATCTCCTTTTTACCGCCGCCTTCAAGGTCTTCGCCCTCCTCAAGTCCTTCAGGTATCAAATGGTGTACAACAAGTACAGACATGGCGCCTGCTGCAAAACCGAAGCCGTACGGAAGGAAAGCTCTTGCTAAAGTAACGAAGTAGTATGCGATCACGGCACCTATAGGCTGCGGAAGCGATGAGAATACAGCCCACCAGACCATACTGTACTTCGAAAGACCTAATCGTTTGATAGGTATCGAAATAGCAAGACCCTCCGGAATGTTGTGTATAGAAATAGCTATAGTCATGAAGACTGCCAAAACCGGTACTGTAAAACCAAGGAAATCGATTCCTGCAGCCAAATTAAGATCTGCGAACGAGACGCCAATAGCCACGCCCTCGGGAAAGCTGTGAACCGTTAAAATACCTAGAATTAGTACAAGTTTCGTAAAATCTGCTTTCGGAAGCTCTTCGGGTTCATAATTAAACCTGTGGATAACCTTGTCCGCTATAAAAACAAGTACCCCGCCCAGAAAACCACCAGTTAAAACCTGAAATATAGTTCCCTCAGCCAGACCTTCTAATACCAGACCGAACACAGATGCGGAGATCATTATTCCCGAGGCTAGACCCCATAGTCCGACCGTCCACCTATCTGAAACTTCATCCTTGAAGAAGTATGGCAAAGCTCCTAAACCGGTCGCTAAAGCAGTTATAAGTCCTGAGATAAAGACCAGCGTGAACTCTGCAAGCGTGGTCATAAACCAAAGTGTTTACTCCATGGTTAAGAGTGCTATGTTTCTGCGGGAACCATTTTAAGCCAGCCGAGCAAAAAACTTTCTACGGAAGATGAGCCTGAAGCAGATAATCTCCGACCTCCGTTCAAGAGACGAAAAGTTCGAGAAAGAAATCGAGGAAGTCCAAAGCCAAGAGGAAGAGGAGATAGTTTCAGAAATTGACGAGGACATGAAGAGAATCGTCGAGCAGAAGAAATCAGAGTGGGAAGATGCATTTGAAAACTACAGAGAGGAAGACCGGGAAACTTTCATACAGGCTGTAGAACACATCAAAAACAACTTTATACAAGAACTGAGGAAGGACGTAAGACAGGTAACCGAGGAACACCATAAGGAAATAAGACAGAAACTTCTAGAGGAGCTGGATGAGTTCGAGGAGAACCAGAAAGAACTTAGCGAAGAGATCGAGCTAGAAGTCGAACACCAGAAACAAAGAATCGACAAGAGACTAGATGATAAGACGGAGGAGCTGGAGAAGCAGCTTGATCAGAAAATAGAAGAGTTAAACCAGGAAAGAGAAGATTTGGAGAAAAGCGTCGAGTCCAAATCTCAAGAAGTAGATGAAAAACTTGCAGAAGTAGATTCTAAACTTAAAGAAGCTAATGAAAGGATCGAATCAGGTCTCGAGTCTGAGAAGGAAGAGATAGAGCAACGGTTCGAACAACAGAACTCTGAACTTCAGAGAAGACAAAAGGAAGCTAAGAAAGAACTTGAGTCGAAGACTGAAGAGCTTGAAAATGAGATAAACGAAAAAGCAGAACAAGTTGAAAAAGAGTCGAGAGATCTACGTTCTAACTTTGGAGAGTTCAAACAGGACGTCAAGAGCAATATAGACGAACAAGAAGAGAAGATCGAAACAAGATTCAAACAGCAAAGAGAGAAGATCAAGAAGAAAGAAGAGGAACTGGATTCCAGATTCGAAGAGAGCCAGAAAAAGGTTGAGAAAACGCTAGAGGAAAAGGAAGAAGATTTAGAAGATAATCTAGAGAAGAAAAGCAGCAGTATAGATGAAAAAATCGACCGGATAGAGTCCCAAATAGATGACCACGAGGAAAATGTTAGTTCACGTCTAGACCGGAGGGAGAAAGCCTTCGAAGAGAAGCAGAAACAACTTGAGAAAAAACTGGAGAAGAAAGAGGAAGAGTTGAATAGCCATCTAGAGGAGAAAAGTAACGAGCTAAACGAAGAAATAGATCAGATACGCTCCAAAGTCAAGAAACACGAGGAAAATGTTGATTCCCGTTTCGAACAGAAGAAAAAAGAGTTGGAGGAGCGAGGAGATAAGTTAGAGAAGAAGGTCGAGGAAAACCACGACAACCTTGTCTCCAGGATCGAAACCAAGGAGAACGAAATAGATTCTGAACTTAAAGACCATCGACAAGAAGTGGATTCAAGGCTGGAAAACGAGTTTGAGAAGCTTGAAGACAAGATGGAACATGATAGTAAGCAACTAAGTGAAAAGTTCAAAGAAAAGTCAAAGCAGCTCGATCAGAGACTCGAGGACAAACTTGATACCGCTGTTTTCAAGAAGGAGAAACAAGAATTGTCGAAACAGATTTCAGAAATTGGAGAGGAACAGGAGAGAAACACTAGTCAGCTTCAGGACATAAACCAGGAAATGGATAGTCTTAACGATAAACTAGATGATACAAAGGACGAATTCAATAATAGGATCGAATTTGAGAAAGAGTCACGTCAGGAAACCGTAGAAGAGCTTAACCAGAAAATTGAAACGAAAGCGGACTCCAAAAAACTTGAGGAACGTGCACGTGAACTGGAGGACTCACTAGAGGAAACCTCTGAAGACCTAAGTAAAACAGAGGAAGAGTTTAACGGAAGACTTGAACAAAAGATAAGCGCAGAGGAGCTCGAAAATAGCATCAAATCAGCTAAAGAAGCTCTCTCAAACAGAATAGAGAAAAAAGCTGATAGCGAGGAAATCGAAGACAGTATAGAGGATCTTAGAAAAGAACTCAATGAATCAGAAGAGAAGATTGAAAACCATATAGAGACCAATAAAGAAAGATTAAGTTCGAAGGTAGAAGAGAAAGAACTTGACCAGAAAACGAAAGATTTGGAGGAAGAAATAGAGAAAATTGAGGAAAATGTCGAAAATTCAATAGAGGACCAAGAAGAAAACATCGAGAGCTTTAGGTCTGATATTGAGGAAAGGATAGACGAAAAGCTGGAGGATTCGAAGGAGAAAAGAGAAGATATAACAAAAAGGCTAAAACAGAAAGCAGAATCCTCAGAGATAGATAGCCTGAAAAAGGACATAGAGGATAGACCGAAGAACGAAAAGGTAGAAGAAAAGTTCGAAGAAGTTCTTGAAAACATAGCAGAGTATGAGAAGAAAGTTGAGGGAAATCAGGAGAACATAGATGATCTAAGTAAAGAATTAGAAAATAGAGTGGGCTCCGCAGCAGACAGAGAGGACCTGGAAGAACTCGAACAGAAACTAGAGGACTCTATAAGTGAAAAACCAGGAGAGGAAGAAATAAATGATCTAGAAAAGAAGATTGAAAGCAAACCCGGTTTTGAAACCTTAGAGGAGGCTCTAAGGGAACGAATTGATTCAAAGGCTGACATTCAGAAGGTTGAAGATCTTGAGAAAAGACTTGAGGAAACAGCTGACGCAAGAATCGAGGACGAAATTGAAGAACTTGAAGAAAAAATCAGCGATGCTAAAGAAGTGGAGGAGGAACTTCAAACCGTGAAGAAGCGTCTTGAACAAATTGAAGAAAGCGATAACGCTACCGAATCAGATATTGAAAAAGTGAAACAGAGTCTCGAGAAAAAGATTCTAGAACCTAATGAAGTTAAGAGGATTGCTTCGAACACGCAGGAAGTTGAAAAGCTTGAGAAACGTATCAAGAATCTTGAAAACCAGGATCGCTCCGATCTAGAGAGAAGAGTCGAAAAGCTCGAGAAACAACTGGAACAGACCTCTAGCTCAACTGGGACAAGATCAAGACAGGAGAAAAAGGATTTCTTCGAGCCTTCAGATTTGGACAAGGGAATGACAGGAAACAGGATGAAGGTAAAAGGAAAGTTGAACTTCCATGAGGAGACTTCGGGAACTTTCCTTTACTCTTTGAGAGGTTCTGATGACTGGGTTGTAGTGCGTTCAAGTCAGAAGTTAGAGGAAGGTTCTACAACACTTCAAGGAGAGCTGAAGATACATCACGGCGATCTCTACCTAGAGGTCTAGATTTCTGACCTGATCTCTTCTGCTAATTTCTCTCCACTCTTTAGTTCAGTTCTATCATACTCAATTTCAATCTCTTCGCCAGTGTATCTTGGAGTTATATGGAAGTGCATATGCATGACTTCCTGTCCAGCAACCTCCCCATTATTTTGCTCGACGTTTACACCTTCCGCGTTGAATGCATCTTTTACAGCGGTCGAAACTTTCACTATACCGTTCCACATGTAGTCCATGTCGTGGGCTTCATGTATGGTTTCAACGTGTTTCTTTGGTACAACCAATGCATGACCTTTTGAAACCGGTTCTGCGTCAAGGAATGCGATTAGGTCGTCTGTCTCGTAAATCTTGTGCGAAGGTAGGTCTCCTTCGATTATTTTACAGAAAACACAGTCATCATTCATGTAAAAACTGTTTATCTTCCAACTCTAAATAGTTGAATTCCAGAGCTTGACCACGTTTAAAAGTGTTGTACCCCCCTGTAAAGTTATAGGCGGCCGTGGTGTAGTCTGGCCAATCATTTCGGCCTTTCGAGCCGATGACCCGGGTTCAAATCCCGGCGGCCGCATATCCTTTATCGTTTCTATAAAATCTAAGTAAAATATGGTCGAACCTCTTTCAGTAGCACTCGGAGCAGTTATCAAGGAAGGAAAAGTTCTTCTTGTCAAAAGAGAATCTAACAACTTCAAGAACCTTTACGGTTTTCCAGGCGGCAAAATAGAGGGCGAGGAGCATATCCGCGATGCGTTAAAAAGAGAAATTGAAGAGGAAACAGGCTTTGAAACAAGTCTTAAACGTCACTTAGGGACCGTGTCGGAAAAGATAGAGAATCCTGAAAGCCATTCTCCAGTATTATTACATTTCTTCGAGATGAAAATTGAAAGAAAAAGTTCTGAATCGGAAATGGAGACAAGTTGGTTTGAACTTGAAACAATATCACAAAATGAGAACTCTATTATCCCCAGCGGCTCTCAGATGATACAGGAAATTGTTAAGAATGGAAAAAGAGGCTATTTCGAGAGCAACATAGTTAAGAAAAGCAAAAAAGCTTATTTAGATAGATTCGACAAAATAGGAAAGAATTAGTGGATGTCGTGACCTCTTTCCCGGTCACGCTGCCTAAGTGCCTCGTCCACTGATTTATCTTCGTGCTCTTCCGCCGAGTCAATTATGTCGCGTACTCTTTCGTTTCCAGAGTATTCGGGTCTTAGGTCGCCTCTAAACAGGTCTTCGAGGTCGTCCCATTTCTCCTTGTGGATCATCTCCTGTACATCCTCTCTTTTCAGCATGTCTACAACCTCTTCCCGATCCATCTCTTCTAGGTCCTGAACGATTCCTTGGTCCTCCATAAGGTTCTGTTTCCTTTTTACAGCGATCAGTCCGTTTACTACTCTGAGTGCGTCCATCATCTGGGCGTGTTCGTTGTGGTAGATCGCCATCTCGTCTTCAATAGATGCAATCTCTTCGGCCAGTTCTTCTTCAAGAAGATCGTCGTCCGTCCCTCTTAATCTTTCGAATTTTCTTCTTCTTTTCTCAGCCAGACCTTCATGCTTGTCTCTTTTTAGTTCCATGTCGGCACGGATCTCTGATTTTTCTTCCATAAGTTCGTCGAGATCCATGTGCTCGATTTTTACAGCATCATCCTGCGTAAATCTGTCGATTATACCGCTTAATACAGCTACCATATACCAATATTGAATATTTTGAACTAAATAGGTTAACTATAGTTCTGCCTGAAAGCATTCCAGCGATACCTGAGGGTCTTGAAACATTCCTTCGCGGGATCACCCTGCTCAAAGAACATCCTCTTCCAACCACTCTCCGTCTCAACCTTTATGTTGGGAAACATGGACTCAGGCTGGAATTCCAACGATTCAATCTTCGAGAAATGTAGTTTGTCCACAAGTTCATCAGAATCGAAGTTCTCTTCTATACGTTCCCAGTCCTGATTCTGATTCCTGTCTCTTTCGACATGTTCGGTCGAGACTGCTACCTCTCCAAGCTCGGAGTCGAACTCATCATGCTCCATAACAGTATTTTTGAAACAATTACTTTTCAACTGTACGCCAATTATTCTCCTTCGTAACTCCCTTCCTGTCTACGGAAAGGTTCCTCGTCCATCTCCTCTCTTACATGTGCAACTATTCCAGGAGTTCTCGCGATAATAAAGATTCCTTTTCCAAGCCTCCAATCCCAGCCGATCTCAGACATGACAGCGGCTATAGCGCCGTCCACATTCAGAACCAGGTCGACCTTTTTGTCTGCAAGCTCTTGCTTCAATTCCAGCATATTCTCAATACTTTCGCCGTCAAAACCGTTTTCACGTGCTTTCTCCAGTATTTTCTGGGCTCTCGGATCTTCTTCCTCGTAGACCTTGTGTCCTAAGCCAGGAACTCTTTCACCCTCTTCAAGCTTTTCCTCAACTATTTTTTCCGCAGACTTCGAAGACTGAACCAGTTTCATCGCCTCCTCGATCGCCCCGCCATGAGAGTCGCCTAAAGCAAGTATTCCGGCAGCTACCGAAGCATTCATCGAGTTCCCGCCGCTCTGAACCGTTCTAGCTGAAACAGTTGAAGGATTTCCAACACCATGGTCGATTGAGCTTGAAAGGACTGTATTGAATACTTCAGATTCCTCATCTGTAGGCCTCTCACCTTTCAGTATCAGGTAAATTGCATCGGAGAAACCCATCTCCATGACCTCCTCGAGTTTCTTTCCTCTTACTACAGCTTCTTCTCCCGACGATGAGATTTCTGTCTCCCAGTCCATACATAGTATTCAAAGCCATCAAAATAAATGAGTAGGGACGAAAACACGCTCATGAAACTGAAACTTGTACTAGCTCTGGCGGTAGTTGCCTCCGGATGTATAGGATCAACGACATATACTTCGGAACAGGCATCAAACGCATTACCTGAACTAGAAGACTTGAGATCATCAAGTTTCCACAGCCAGCTCGAAGATGGAAACCAGTACTCCTTAACTACGAATAATCAGGAAGAAAGAAAGACTGTCGAGAAAGAGAATCATACGATGTTCACAAGGCAGTTCATGATAATGCCAGAGAGCTCAAATATCCCTGTTGTAGAAAGTTCTGCACCTATAATTATCATAGGAAGCGTATACCATTTTAACGATACAAGCTCAGCAAAGCAGAACTACGACAAAGCAGTCTTCCAGAAGAAGGATGTTATTGCAGACGAAATCTGGCAGATAGAAAACAGGAGCTTCGGACGCGTGGCCAAGATAAATGTTTCTTCAGGGTCCAAGCTTACTGAGGTAACCTCTAGGGAACAAAACGTTTACCTACAAGCAAGTACCGCCAATATCGAAGAATTCAAGGTTGATGAAGCCCGTGAAATCCTCAAGAGAATGCGGGAGAAACTGAAATCATAGGATCTGCTTAAGTCTGTTCCCTATCTCGTGGTGTACCTCAACTACTTCCGCACCTGCATCTCTCAAGGCTTTCTTCTTCCCGGAAGGCGTTCCCCTGTCACCTCTTATTATTGCTCCTGCGTGGCCGTACTTCTTTTCCGGCATCGACTCCGTAAACTGTCCGGCAATAAAACCGACTAAAGGCTTCGAGAAACCACCTTTTCTGACCAGTTCGGCAGCTTTCTCCTCGTAAGTTCCGCCAAGCTCGCCGTACATCACTACTGCATCGGTCTGACTGTCCTCTTCGAACATTTCAAGAGCTTCACTGTAGCTTGTGCCACAGAGAACATCACCGCCTATCGCCACGGCAGTAGAAACCCCGAAACCGGCCTGTCTCAAGACCCATGCTGTCTCTGTAGTCATACCGCCGCTTTTGGAGACTAAACCGATTCTGCCTTTCTTGAAAACTTTTTCAGGGTTTGATCCTCCGATAGGTCCGATCTTGGTCTTTCCAGGAGATATTATGCCGACAGATGTAGGTCCGACCACGCGAACATTATTTCTTGAAGCCTTTCTGTAGATTTCGTAGGAGTCCTTTGTTGGAATCCTTTCTGTAACGATATTCAGGAGCTCTAAGCCGTTTTCGATAGCTTCGAAAGCTGCATCCTTAGCGGCAAAAGGCGGAACATAGATTAGAGAGGTATTGATCTCCGGGTGGTTTTCAAGAGCTTGTTTTACAGTATTATAGACCGGGACTCCAGCCGCTTCCTCACCTTTCTTTCCCGGAGTGACTCCTGCCACCACCTCAGTTCCGTACTCTATCATCTCTGGAACTTTCTCGGATGCTTCTCTACCCGTAATTCCCTGGACAAGAACTTTGGTATCTTCATCTACTAGTATAGACATTTCTATTCACCTTCTCCGCTATTCTTTGGACCTCGAGACCCCCAATTTTCTCGTAATCTTCGTTCTTTCCGAATACTTTGTACTGCTCTACAAGAACAAAGCTCATTCCGACTTTGCGGCACGCCGGATCTCTTTCTAGGTTGTTCCCGAAGTAGACAAACTTACCTGGTCCGGAATCTCTTTTTTCGACAAAAGCCTCAAAGATCTCGGTTTCAGGCTTCTCCACACCAACTTCTTCAGATACAACCAGTCCTTTGTATGGAACTTCGTGAGATTCGAGTTGATCTCTGAACCATTCTTTGCCTTTCTGCGAGTTGTCGCTGATAAAACCAATTTTACCGAACTTTTCCGAGCATTTTCTAAGGAACTTGAAGACACCTTTCTTCTCCATAAAATGCTTCTCTCTTTCTTCATACCTCTTAACGACTTCTTCAGGGTCGGTGCCGCTTAAACCGTGTTTTTCCATGTATCTCTCGACGTGAGACGGATTGTATATTCTGAAATTGTTTACATTGAAATGTGGAACCTCTTCGCCGTTCTCCCTGAAAACATCATCAATTAACTCATTCTGGAGTTTTGATGAAGGTATCAATGTATCTCCAATATCGAAGACTGGTGTTTTCATTCCCCAACCATCTCCATCAAAGTCTCCGCAGTTTTAGTCATCGGAGTATCGTTCCTAAACAGCTTCATATTCAGTCCTAACTCTTCTCTTGTTTCTCTCAGGAGTTCGAAGGCTTCATCGGCTTGAGGACCATCACGCCTTACCACAATCGGGTAATCCGGTTTTTCCTCTCTAACAGCTTTGCAGAAACCTTTCATTGTCCTTAATATGTTTGTATTATTCGCCGTCCCTCCAACATGCCAGAGACCGTTGAGATCTTTCGACATTACAATTTTTGAAAGCCTGTAAACTTTTTCTGAAGGAGGATTTCCACCGTACTCAGTGTAGTTCGCCGGAGAACCGCCGTATTCGATCAGTGCATCCATGTTAGTAAGTGAGGCGCCGCCACCACACAAAAGCATTCCTATATTCCCTTCCAGCTCTGTATATTTTCCTGCTATCCCTCTGTGATCATTTTCATCTATCTTCTTCGCTTTCTTCTCTCTTTCAGTCTTCTTCCTTCCCATGTCAGACCGGTCTGGAAAGCTTCTTTCTCTCCTGTAGCCGGCATCGTCATCAAGATCAATCATAGCATCGAGCACGACTAGACCTTCTCCAGTTTTGGCTAGCGGGTTGATTTCGATCATCCTGGCATCTTGCTCGAGAAATGCTTTGTAGATCTTTGAGAGCGTTGAACCTAGCTCCACAATATCTTCTAGTGCCGTATTTTCTCCGATAAACTGTCTGAATTCGTGGGGCATACCTTCTTCGATAACAAGTTTTTCGACCTCTCTATCCTCGATACCTGAGCCTCCGGAGTCGGAGAAAAGCATTACCGGAGATCTTGTATCCGTATCGTAGAGAAAAGCTACGTAGTATTCTTTAGAAAAATCTAATTTGTTTTCAATAAGCACTTCTTCTACTTTCTGGTCGTTAACCTTGTTCCCTTCCATTTCTTCGGCGATATTTTCTGCTTTTTCCCGCGTATCAGCGAAACGGATACCGCCATCATCTTTCCTGTCCTTCGCAAGCACCTGAGCCTTTACAACAAACTCTCCGCTCTTTTTCCCCGGAGTTCTGAGACCGTAGTCTTCAAGAACTTTTTTGGCCTCGTGCTCGTAAAGCTTCACAGCCCAAGGATTATCGGAGAGGTTTAAACCTTTGACCCAGAGAAAAGCAACAGGTTCTAAACTCCCCTCCCACAAAGATTCAGTATGGTATATACGGGACGAGGTGACAGGGGTAGAACAGATCTATCATCTGGTGAAAGGGTTTCGAAAAGTTCGGAGAGAATACAGGCATACGGTACTGTTGACGAGCTAAATTCGTTAGTAGGTCTATGCAGATCCTATACAGAAGACAAAAAGGAAGATCTTGAAGAGGTGCAGAACGAACTACACATACTTCAAGCCGAGTTAGCTAACCGTGAACCCGATACTAAAGTGACTGAAGAGAATACGGAAAGGCTTGAACAGCTCTGTGATACCTATCAAAACGAATGCCCTCCTTTGAGAGATTTTGTTCTTGCAGGAGGAGCCAAGAGCGCCGCACACTTACATCATGCAAGAAGTGTAGCTCGTAGGGCTGAAAGAAAGATTGTTCGGTTAGATCAAGACGAACAGCTTAGAGAAGAAGTTCTGGCTTACATAAACCGTTTAAGCGATCTCTTCTTCCTTATGGCAAGACATGAAAACGCTCTAAAAGATGTTGAAGAGAAAAACCCTAATTATTGATTTGGACTCTATCCTTGAAAGGGGGGATTCCAGAGGAGGACTTAGTCAAGAAGTCATAATTTGACTTGCTGCCTCCAACTCGTATTCGAATATGCCGTGTTTCGAACCTTCGAAAATCTTCTTGTCGACATCGGCGTTAAGATCTCTGAAAACCTCTTCTGTCTTTTCAACACGCTCCAAAGGGATGTGTGGATCGTTTTCGCTACAACCGATGAAAATGGAGATTTCCTCTAGATCGCCCTCAAACTCTCTTACCCCTTCACCTATCAGACCGCCGCTCAGAACTATCAAACCTCCGTAACTAGCAGGGTTTGATGCCACATATTCTGATGCGAGACACCCTCCCTGTGAGAAACCGAGCAGGTAGACGTTATCCTTTCCTACATGACTGGACGCCTTCTCGACAAGCGAATGAACCTTTCTTAGAGCCGAATCCAAGTCCGGCTGATTTTGTTCACGCGGTTCTAGAAAACCTCTTGGGTACCATTTACGGTTTGCTGCCTGTGGCGCTAGGTAAGCTGCTTCCGGAAGCTGTTTCTCCAAACGCATTATGCCGTGAGCGGTCGCTCCACGCCCATGAAGCATTATCACTACTTTATCCGCATCTTCAAGCTCGGAGCCTGAATCCAAAACTTCTGTATCTTGATGTATGTCTTTCATTTAATTTCCTCCTCTTTGAACTCTGGAAGGCTTTCAAGTATTTCCTCTCTCCTGCCCTGGAGATTTTCCGGGAGCACAAAGCTTGTTCCAAGCTCCTCTACAGATTCATCAGCAGTATAGCCTGGTCCCATACTTGAGAATTCGAATAGAATCCCTACCGAAGTTCGGGCATAAGTAGAGGTAAAGTACTTCCTTGAGATCGCTGGCGAAGGTCTTAAACCCAAGGATTTCAGTTTTTCTCTCATTTTCTCTACATCCTCTTCCTCTCCTGCTTTGAAAGCAACGTGGTGAACCGAACCTGTGCCCATAACTCCGCGGCTGGAGGTTTCCTCAACTTTTACGCCAGAACCATCTTCCATTCTGTAGAAACCGTCCTCTTGGCTTTTCATACCAAGCTCCTCGATTAACGGCGTAATATCGTCTTTTTCATTAACTGATAGTGTGATATGAGACATTCCTCTTATCTGGTGTTTTTCTGGGACTTCGCTTCCGTCCCAAGACTTGAATTTATCGTTTCTCTGCACTAATCTTATCTTCAGACCATCCGGATCGTTAAAGACAAGTGTTTCCTCTTCATGCCAGGTTTCCTCATTGAAATCAATCTCTTCTGTTTCCAGTCTTTCTTTCCAGTAATCTATCGATCCTTCAGATATGCTGAGACCTAGTTCTGTCACCATTCCTGCTCCTGCTTTGCCTTCTCTATCGGTCATACCCGGGAAGAATGTTATGCTGCTGCCGGGCGTTCCCTCACCATCCCCGTAGAAGAGGTGGTATACGTCCGGTGCATCGTGATTGACTGTTTTCTTCACCATTCTCATTCCCAGTACGTTTACGTAAAATTTGGCGTTTTCCGTAGGTTTTCCGGCTATAGCCGTGAAATGGTGCAGACCTTTAACCTCAGGAGTCATACCTATTAATGTCTGAGTTAACCGGTTTATACTCCGTGGCTACCTAGCTGTAACCCCTCTGACAAGCGTTAAGTAGGAACAAGTTGAACAGTTGTACAGAAGCATGGAATGGCGATATATTCCGTTTAAGCATTACGAACCAGGCTTCAAGACAGGGCTTAACTCAGCTGCTATAGAGTCTGTATCGGAGACAGGTCAGCCTATTATCTTTTTGGCAGGCTGGAGCCCTGGTTGCGTTAACATAGGCTACTCGCAGGAAGTAGAGGAAGAAATTGATAAAGAAGAGTTCGAGAAACGGGATCTTGAACTAGTTAGGCGTCAAGGAGGGGGAGGAACCACGTATCTGACCGAAGAAGGAGAGATAACCTGGCATATAATCGTACCTAAGGACTACTTTCCGGGCGACGTTAACAGGATATACGAAAAAGTATGTGGAGAGATAGCTGAAGCTCTCGAAGCTTTAGGTATTGAGGCAGAGCATGAACCGATTAATGATGTTGTTTCTGAGAAAGGCAAGCTTTCAGGAGCTACACTCAAACAAGAAAAAGGAGTTATATACGTGGCAGGCACTCTAATCTACGAGACTGACCCAGAAGAAATGTTCACAGTTTTAACACCTAATGAGGACAAGAAGAAGGACAAACAGATAGAGGAGTTTGAGGAAAGGGTTTCCTCGGTTTCTAAGGAATCAGATGCTTCTTTTGACGATACTAGACAGGCTTTGAAGCAGAAGCTGCTGGAAGATAAGAACTGGACCGAGTCTTCTTGGAAGGAAACAGAAAGAAAGAGTGCGGAAAAGCTGGCCGATAAATATTCTTCGGAAGAATGGATTTACAGAGAATGACTGAAAACTACAGAGTCCATCAAGAGGAACAGGGGCAGACCGCAGGCATTGTCCTTGAGACAGCGGAAAGAGCTCTTGAGACGGAAGGATACTTCAGATCTTCTATAGTACATGATGAACCCGCACACTGGAACCTGAGCTATGTAAGCCAGCCAATACCCAGGGTACCGGAAGAACGGCAGGAAAGAAGGCTTTCTGGTGGGGGTGAACTACTTCATGAGAACAGTCTCTGCGCTATGAAGGCTATCGAGACACCTTCTTCGAAACAGAGGGTTGATTACGAGAGAAACTCTTTCGCAGCAGAATTTCTCGAAGCCCTAGAACAAGCAGGTGAATACGAAAAGACAGGCGTTCTTGTTGATGGAGAAGTGAAAGGCGTGGATGCCTCGGATACTGTAGCTTATTTTGCGCCCAAGGAAGGCGATATCTATGTAAGTCAAAACGGTGAACCCAACCCTTTAACAGATCCGCAGCTTGTAGGTCTCGGACTACCAGATATAGATCTCAAGGATGGAAACGTAGTGGTTGGGCGTGCATGCATGTATGAGGATCTTCCAGAGTCCCGACACCTTTACCCAGAAAATGTGAGGAACTTCAAGGACTGGGAAAGCTATCTTGATGGTATTGAACCTGTGGAGAATTCAAGAGAAGTGCTTGAACTTCTTGAAGGAACTGATTCAACAACTCTGAAAGCTGAAGAGTTTGCCGAATATTCGATTTTGCGGGCTGAGAGGTTGATGGAGCAGAGAGAAGAAGAGTTGAGGAACGGTAAAGGAAGACCGGCATACCCTTGCTTCTAGACATACCAGTTAAAAAACTGAAGCCTGAACTCTATTTCACACAGTTACCTTTTTGCGAGGGTAGCCAAGTGGTCAAAGGCGCAGCGTTGAGGGCGCTGTCCTGTAGAGGTTCCGGGGTTCAAATCCTCGCCCTCGCATTTCTAAATATAGTTTCTTCCAAGAACGACTTTAGATGTCTGAAAACTATCGGTTAATTATCCAGTTTTACATTCAATTCCCTACAATTGTTATTCGGATGTATGACGTCAAAACCGGATAAGATCGAAGTTCTCGACAGAACTGTAGTTCTTCTCGGAATAGTCTACCTGTTCGTCGCGTTTGGCACGCATGGAACAGCTTTCCTACCGGACATTTCTCACGGACTCGACCTGGATTTTGACGATGACAATCTTTCCACCACCTCAGAGTTACTGGACTACTCGACCGACCCGTTCAACCCGGATACCGACTCTGACGGATTGATTGACGGTAGAGAAGTATCTATCGGAACATCACCCACAAACAACGATACTGACAACGACAGTTTAACTGATTTTAAGGAAACTAAGATTTCGTCTTCACCACTAGAGAAAGATACGGACAAGGACGGAGTAAACGATGGAAAGGAAGTGAAGATAGGAACAACTCCTTCGAAAAAAGATTCGGATTCTGACGGTTTAGACGATGGCGAGGAGCTGGAGACCGGCACAGACCCATTAAACGAGGATACAGATAGAGATAACCTGACAGACAGCAGAGAGTTAGAACTGGGCATAAACCCTAAACGAAAAGATACTGATAACGATGGTCTAGAAGATGGCGAGGAAATTAAGAGAGGCACTGAACCTGCAAAAACTGATACAGACAATGATGGAGTTGAAGACGGTAAAGAGGTTGAGAAAGGTCTAGATCCGAAAGATGACGATACTGATTCTGACGGGCTTGAAGATGGACAAGAAATAGAAGAAGGAACCGACCCTTTAGATCCTGACAGCGATTCGGACGGCTTGGAGGATGGAGAAGAAATGGAAGTAGGAACAGATCCTTTGAAATCCGATACCGATGAGGATTTGCTTGATGATGGTAGAGAAACCGAGCTAGCTACAGATCCTTTGAACCCTGATACGGACGGCGACAAACTTATCGATGGAGTTGAAAAAAGGATAGAGACTTCTCCTCTGATCAGCGATACCGACGAGGACAAGATACCGGATGGCGCAGAACTTTCAGAATCGGCTCCTTACCCTGACGCGGATCCTCAGAAACATGACATCTATGTTGAAGTTGATTGGATGGAGGGCTGTGATCCTGAGGATTACGGTCTTGATGAACTGAAAGAAGTGTTCGAAAAGAGAGGTTATAAACTGCATATCGTTGAAAGCAACGAGCTTGCTGCCAGAGACCGGATCGACCCTGAAACCATCAAAGAGATCGCAAGAGACAATTTCGATAATAATAACAAAGGATATCACTATGCTATAGCCTCCAGAGATGTTTACAGCGATGGAGATTCAGTTGGAGGAGTAGCGCTCTATGATAGACCTTACTTCGCGTTCGAGCCCTGTGGAAGCGAATACAGCCAGGATGATTGGGTTGAAAAATCGGGAAGAAGCACTTTTGCACATGAACTGGGACACTCCCTCGGTCTAGGTTCAGGAGTCTTCGAGGGCATTGATTCGGAAAAGATTTCTTTCGACAGCTACAGAAGTGTGATGAACTACAACGCACCCTTCGATTACGTGGAGTTCAGTCCTGGCGAACCGTTCGATGACTGGCAGAAACTGGAAGATGAGATGGTCATACCGCCTATAATCAATCTTGACTATAAAGTTGACAGTCAGAGAGTGCTTAGAGAATATGAATAAAGAAGGGAAAGAAAGGTTAGCCGAAGATTCCGTTCAGAAGGTTCTGGACGAATCCTGGTCTGTTTGAGTTACTGTTTCCTGAAGGTCCTTTAGATCCTGTTTCCGCTTCAACCTCAACTTCTGTTCTGTTAACTTCGACTTCTGCTTCAACATCTGTGTCGTTTCCTTCACGTTCGATCTCTACATCAGCTCTTCCATTATTGCTTGAATTCCTTACTTCTCTAGCTCTATCACTGGCCTGTTCTGGAAGCTCTTCTCTTTCCCCATTTTCTGAGCGGAGCTCTCTAAGTTCTTCCTGAAGATCTCTAACTTTTTCTTCAAGTTCCTGAATTCTTTCTCTTGCTTCCTCCATGTTCTCTACTTCTTCCGTTTCTGTCTCGTTTGTTTCTCTTTCTGATTCGATCTCTTCTTCAAGCCGGAAAACTTCCCCGGATGATCCGTCAACTCTTACTTCGGCTTCTGCATCCATGCCGGAGATCATAAACTCGAACTTGTAGTAACCTTCTTCCTCCGTTGAAGATTCTTCAAGTTCCCATCTGTCACTTGAAAGAGCATCTGTCGCTTTCTGGAGTGCGTCTTCTTCGCTGACAGTTATCTCTGTGCTGTTGTCTGTGTCTCTCTCTATTTCGCGTTCTCCTTCCGTCTCTTCTTCATCTCTTTCGCGTTCTCGCTCTCTTTCTTCATTTTCTTCTGTATCTTCTATCTCGTTCTCTTCATCCTCGGTCTCTTCCTCTTCTTCATCTTCTGTCTCATCATCTGAATCGTCCTCAGGCTCATCAATTGTCTGGTTATCAGGACCTGAGTCCTGAGCCATTGTCGGCGCGACCGCTAGCATTAAAGCCAACGCGAGCACCAAAGTCTTGGTTGTTGATTTCATTGTAAGAAAGAAATGGGCAGAGTTAGTTGAAAAAATAAAAGGTATCAGGAGATAAGTCCCCTGATTCTATCCCTGAAATAAAAACCAGCTCCAACAACAACTAAAACTACTACGGCAGGTATCAAAGGTGTTGAAGAATCGTTGGATTCACTTTTAGAGACAGTGCTTTTTACTGTCGTGTCTTCTACGTAGACCTGTGTGTCTTTAACACCTCTGATCTCGAAGTCAAGAAGGTAGTCCTTAGCTACTGCACCGGTTTCCGTCTCTACTTCGAATACAGCTGTTCCGGTCTGATTAGGCTCCAATGTTCCGATGTACTTGCTTGATGAACTGTAGCTGAAAGGTAGGTCAGCCGAGTCAAGAACTCTAATTCTCGTGGAGGAAGATTTCTCCGACCCTATATTCCTCAACTCTATCTTGAGCTGCTCTGTGCTGCCTGTTTTCAACTTGCTCTCGACGTTGACTACTTCGAACCTTGGTTTCCCTGCCAGGTTGAAACCAAATTCAGTTTCTTCAGTAATCCTGGATGTTGACTGACTGCTATCTGTCGAATAAGCGATGTCTGTAGGGATCTGGATGCCTCCTACTTCAGCGCCCGGTTTTACATCGAAGTTGAAGCTTGCAGGTTTGACCTGTCCTGGCTGGATGTTGCCCAGTGCCTGTCTTGTTGAGAAGCTTGAGGTCTGTTCGAAGCCTTCCGGCAGATCAATGTTCAAAACCACGTTTTCAGCGGTTTTCTCCCCATTGTTTACGACCTCGAGAGTCATTTTTGCGTCTTCCGTGTCCGGTGTAAGCGTTGATGGAGAGGTCTTGAGGTTTGCCAGGTTCAACTCGATGTTTTGACTCTGGATCTGTACAGGGACTTCTCTCGTTATTGATACGTCTCCCTGAGTTATCTTCAGTTTCAGATCGTTCATCCCGTCAGGTGCGTTATCAGCGACCAATAGTTCGGTTGAGATCTGGTACTCCTGTCCTGGAACTATGTTCCCTAGGGAGTGGTTTCGCTTCCTATCCGGCTTTAGTTCGAACGGGAAGGAGTCCACGATCTGTACTTTGACGTCTTTGGCTTCCGTGTTACCAGTGTTCCTTATTTTGAGGTTTATCTCTGCGTCTTCACCTGACTGAACAGGAACAGGATCCGTGTTAATTATTGATGGTTGTATCTGTGTTGATGCTCTGTCGGATGTCGTTGTTTGCGCGGCGGCTCCTCCGACAAGAAGCAGTACCGCTGCCAGAATTGTGATTGTTTTCGTTTTCATTCTTGTGTTTCACCTTTAGCATTAATTTTGGACTTAAGTTTGGATAGAGTAAAGTTTTCAGTTCCGAAAGTGAAGTAGCGATCCCATATAACTAAGGCTGGAGGGATTACCGTAAATGCTGAGATGTAAGCCATTGTAGTTGTAAGTGTGAGCAGTGTGCCAAGATCTGAGAGGAACGTCACCCTTCCCACATTTAGTGAAAGGAATCCTATGTTTGCTGCAACTAAACCAACCGTCATAGGTGTTATAACACCTTTTATGGTTTCTTCCATCGATTTTTCGATTTCAAACGATTCTCTTTCCTCTATGTATCTTGCGATCGGCTGTATACCGAAGTCTATCGCCACACCGATACCCATAGTCAAAGCGCCTGAAGTAGCAGGACTCATGTTCAGACCTAGGTAGCCGAAGATTCCGAAACCGGTTGCAATACCGAAAATAAGGGTTAGCAGAGAGGTCATTCCGTAGAATATAGACCTGAAGAGAATTATAACAACCGCTATCACTCCTAGGACTGCCACTATACCTGTTATTTGCATAGTCTGCTGCGTCTGGTTCTGGAAAGCTTGGTCGATGTAAGGTTGACCGGTATACGTTATTTCTAGACCTGCCGGCTTATCATGAACCCTTACTGTCTGCCTAATCATGTTAGCTACCTCGGTTTTTTCTCCGTTCGACAGCTCGTACGTGTTGATTTCTATTTTTCCGGCAGAGTAGTCCTCAGTTATATATTGACCCCATCTCTGCGATCCCAGTTGCTGGAAAAGTTCACGTGAATCGGAGATACCTGAAGGAATATCTTTAAACAGATCCGACGGGCTCGAAACTGTCTGAATCTCATCTACCATACTTAGATCGTTCGATACTGACTGGAAAAATCTTAATGCTTCTGGATCCCTTAGGTCCCTTACTTCAGTGGAGTTGGCACTTGAGGGACTTGTTTCAGCGAGCACAGTATATCTTGTGCCAGAGCTACTGGAGAACTCGGCTCCAATTCTGTCATAAGCTGCCATAACCGGGATTGAATCAGGTAAAATATCTTCCTGGCTCATCTCCTCTGTCTGAACCATGGAGGCGCCGGAGGCTAGCAAGAAAGCAGCTATAAGTGCTACTGTCAAGACTTTTACCGGGTTATCCTCTAAGAGGTTTGCGTAGCTTTCGAGCGCGGATTCAACTTTTCCATTCATTCCTTATCACCCTTCCATCTCTCGTATTTTACGATTAGAGCCGGCGTTAGTAGAAGTGCTGCAGCCAAAGTCAACGCCTCTCCCAATGCAAGCGTTAAACCTAGATCCTGCATAAATGAGATTGATGCGAGCAGCAGCGCCAGAAAGCCAACCAGATCAGTCATTGAGGATCCGAGAATTGCTCTTCCGGTATTAGGAACTGCTGTCATAATTCCTTCTTCTACGCCGTTTTCCTCTGTTTCCTCTACTATTCTTTCTGCGATAAATGATCCGTATTCGACGCCTAGACCTAGTAGCATGGATCCTATAGCGATGGTTGCTATGGTCATCGGGATGCCTAGGAGACCCATGGCGCCCATCGCCCAGAGAAGACCGATAAATAATGGGGCGAATGTTGCTGTTCCGTAAACAATACCTCTTACAGCCATGAGAAGAATCCATATCAGTAGTGAGGCGAGTGCGATTATCGTAACAGTATCAGATATTAGTACATCGGAAAGAGTACTTCTCATTACAGGAACTCCTGTGGTCTGAATATCTATTCCCGGGTACTTCGGCGATTGTTGTATATTTTCCTGTATAATATTTGTGGCGCTCTTTATGTTCTCTTCTGTCATGTCGTTTGAGAGCTGTATGTACATAGTTGTCGCCGTGTAATCTCTGTTAGCGAAACTAGCAGAGGATCTTTCGAGAACCTGTTTAACTTCCTCTCCGGACGAAGGGTTTTCGTTGAAAAGCATAGCCATCGAATTGACGGAGCTTATCGCAGGTTCATTCTGAAGCTCTTTCTCTAAGAAATTGAGTGTCCGTATCATTCTCGGATCCCGGACATCCGTTACATAGTTTTCCTCGAGACTTTCCTTGTTGGTCTCAAAAAGAACTATTATAGAGTCAGGGCTACCAAAATTGGATTCGACTTTGTCTTGTGCCTCTATTGCAGGTATGTCATCCGGCAGACTTGACTGGAAGTCTGTCTGTAGCTGTATCTGTGGAAGACCTGCTGCAAGTACTAGTGTAAGCATGCCGCAGAACGCGATAATCTTGTTCGTATGTTCTAGGTGTGCTTCCGCCAGCATTTCTAGAGGCGACTTCATCAACATTAAGTTATTCTGTAGCCCAACCTTATAAATCCTGAACGATCGTTCAGCATCCCAAGTTTCTTACACATCCAATATTAGTAAGTCGTGTGAACCGGCAAAGAAATTTCCTAATACTACTCATTGGGATATCATTTCTGTTAATCGGAATGATGCTTGCACCTTATGCAGCCTATATTCTGATGGGTCTTCTGCTAGCCTATGTCGGAATGCCGCTTCACAAGAAACTTACAAAACATATTTCAGGAGGATTTTCAGCAGGCGCCATAATTATACTAACTGTTCTGGCAGCAGTTATACCTGTCGGATTGATGGCAGGAAAAGTAGTTACAGATGCACAGGATGTTCTTGAAGACTCCCAAAACCTAGGGATTGACTTTGATCCTATAGAAAGAGAACTAGAGAGTTTAACGGGTAGAGACTACGAGATAGATGACGGTGTTGAAAGGATTACCCAAAGAGCCACCTCCTGGATAACAGGAAGCCTATCAGGCATAATAGGCTTTGCCTCAGGCTTAGCTATAGGATTAACTATGATGTTTTTCTCCATGTTCTACGGTCTGAAAGACGGAAAGAGAGTGAAGTCGTGGACCAAGAGTCTCGACATAATGCCTCAGGACATACAGGAAGAGCTATACAGGAAAACAGGTAGAACCACGATGGCAGTGGTGAAGGGTCACGTCATTGTGGCAATAGCACAAGGCATAATAACCGGTATAGGCCTTTGGTTGGCTGGAGTACCTAACATCGGCTTCTGGACTCTTGCCATGATATTCCTTGGGTTCATACCTCTAGTAGGCACCATGTTGGTCTGGGTGCCAGCCTCTGCATGGCTGGTACTTACCGCTCAGATACCTCAGGCAGCCTTCCTCGTAGCATGGGGGCTAATAGTTGTGGGCGCCGTGGATAACGTCTTGAGACCTTACCTGGTTGACGAAGAAGTCAATGTGCATCCGATATATGTTTTGTTCGGAGTTATTGGTGGAATCAGTGCTTTCGGAATCATAGGTCTTTTCCTAGGACCTGTAATTTTCGGGGTTTCGAAGAACCTCCTACAAGTCTATGCTGAGAAATACGACGCCCTCTGAAGTTTTTAAACTGGGAATTTAAACAGGTAGACAGGTTATAGTCGTGGAGAGAACGATCGAAGTTAAACAGCTTGAGAAAAGCTTCGGGGAGAAAAAAGCACTTACAGACATATCTTTTAACGTAGATGAAGCTGAGATAGTAGGTTTTCTCGGTCCAAACGGAGCCGGAAAGTCCACCACAATACAGATACTTACAGGGCAGATAGGAAGAGACTCAGGAGAAGTAAAAGTCCTGAATCTAGACCCTGAAAAGGAATCAGTTAATCTACGTGAAAAAATCGGCATTTTGCCGGAAAGAGAGGACCCTCCAAGCTTCTTGACAGGAAACGAGTACCTAGACTTCGTCTCTGATATAAGAGAAGAGGAGATAGATAAGGACGAGTGGATTGAAAGACTTAGGATGGAAGGGAAGATGGATCGTCTTACACAAGATCTGTCAAAGGGCGAAAGGCAGAAACTCCTGATTGCACAAGCCTTTTTCCACAATCCAGAGATCGTGTTTATCGATGAGCCTATGATCAATCTTGACCCGGTTATACAGGAAGAGGTCAAGACCATTTTTAAAGAGTTTGATGGAACAGTCTTTCTCTGCACCCACAACGTCGATCTAGCCGGAGAGGTATGCGACACAGTATACTTCATTGAGGACGGAGAGGTTACCGAGAAGCATGAAAACACGGATGAGTTGAAACAGAAGTTTCTTGATGCCTATGATTACTAAGAAGATGTTGAAGGAGGAGTGGCGTATGCATTCCAAGCTCTTCTCGGGAAGATCCTTCGCTGCTTTCCCGCTGATAATACTGGCTATATCGTTTTCAGCTTCTTACATACTAACTAACTTTTCTAGCCTAGGGATAGGAAGCCTAAACTGGTCTATCGGAGTTTTAGGAGTCTTTCTCGGGCTCTCTGTAGTTTCAATAGGTTTCTCATCACGTGACGCCTTGAAAAATGTTCTCGGA
The DNA here is from genome assembly GCA_014297435.1 of Candidatus Nanohaloarchaea archaeon. GTDB lineage: Archaea > Nanohalarchaeota > Nanosalinia > Nanosalinales > Nanosalinaceae > PL-Br10-U2g16. The sequence continues at coordinate 199,987 of JACOQA010000003.1, forward strand.
CCCGTGAACTTTCTTGTCTACTCTTCCAGAACTCTTCCGGTGAGCGAAAAACGTTTGCTAGCATCATTTCTGTTAAAAGATATTATTTACTACTTTTCGCTGTTCCTCGCACCGCTCTCAATAGGACTACTGCTGGGTTCAGGAATTCCCTCTCTCTATGGAGTGTTGCTAATGCTTTTAGGTTTCCCTCTAGGTCTGTTCTTGGCAGTCTTGTTTACACGTTTCTCGCTAAAGCTGCCTATACCCGGAACCTCCTACAAGTCAAGAATTAATCCGCTGGCGGAGAAGTCGGTTCTAGATGTTTCAAGGTCTTCAGGCGGATTATTGAAAATTGTGTTTTCGCTTGGTGTTTTAACCGGTTTTTACTGGTTTGTTGTATACTACTTTCCTCTTGCCGGACTCTTCCTGTCAAATCCGGTTTTATCTTTCAGCGTACTAATTGGAACAGTATCTCTTACGGTTTACAACTGGATCAACCGTTTCGATTCGACAGAAGACTACATTTACCTGCCTTTGAACTCTCAAGACTTACTGAAAGCCAAGCAGGATACTTTCTTACTTGTCTCAATTCCTTTGACGACGATTTTCCTTCTTCTGCCTCTTCTTTATCACCCGACTAGTATTGAAATTGTTTTGCTTTCCTTAGCCTCCAGTTTCTGTCTGCAGGTATATACTGTTGGAATGGCGTCTTACCTGACCGGCTTGAAGCCTAATTCGAGACTGTTCGACTCCAAGACCTTTGCCAAGTATATTTTGATGAATACGGGGGTCGCCCTTCCATTACTAGGTCTTTCAGTAGTTTACAGTCAGAGACTTACGTCACTGTTCCTTGTGGGACTTGGAGTTTCGGGTTTACTAGGCGTTTCTCTAGGTCGTCTGGCGGAGAGAAACCAGGAACGAACTAATTAAAAATTTGAACACGCATTCAGTTACTTTATGGGGCGGGAAGATTCGAAGCGACAGATAATGGACGCTACTTATAGAGCCCTGTGTAAACATGGTTACAGCGATCTTTCTATACAGCGGATTGCCGACGAGTTCGAGAAAGGAAAGTCTCTCATATACTACCATTATAATGACAAGCAAGACCTGATGAACTCTTTCCTCGACCACATGATGGAGAGAATGGAGGAAGAAGACATGTTAAAAACCAGCAGATCAGCTGAAGAACAGTTTGACAGCTTATTAGACAAAACATTGGCGATAGAAGACGAGGAGATGTGGGAGTTCCGAAAAGCTCTAATGGAGATAGAGGCTCAAACACCTCACAACAAGGAATTAGCCGAGCGATTCAGGAAGATAGACAGAGTAGTAAAAGACAAGTTTGAGGAAGTACTAGCGGAAATGGATATTGAACGTCCGGAGGCAAAAGCGGAACTACTGATTTCAACTATCGATGGAATCATCAGCCGTAAAATGGGTCATGGAACTCCTAAAGACCTGGAAAAGATAAAGGAAGATATCAAGCAGACCTTCACCTGAGTACCTCTCTAACTTAAACAAAGAAAGCTCAACTTTTACTCATGAGGAAACTCTTTTTCGCCGCAGCAAGTTTATTTTCAGTTTCCAACGCTTTTGCACATTCAGGATCTCACGGAGCCCAGAAAGCTGTAGAACAAACAGAGTGCTTAGGAGATTCTATCTGCCGCTCCGCAGTTGATGTGATGGGTTACGATCTCTTCGGAACAGGTTGGTGGGGAATGATTATAGGGTTAATAGGTTGGAGCATTGTTCTTCTAACGCTTCTATATGCCTGGAAATTGTTTCAAGACTAGAGAATTAAAAACGGGGAGGAGAATATTTTAGCTAGATGCATTTGTCTGACTGGGTTCAAAGGATCGATCTGGGGAAAGAAATCCAGGAAGTTTATCTACACTCGTTCCTCTTCAAGCTAGGTATCAAACTTGTATCGATCTTTCTCCCTCTTTACATACTTGAGCTTGGATACAGTATAGAGATGGTTGTACTTTTCTTCATGACCTACTATGGAGGCTACCTATTTTTTAGCCTGATAAACGCCAAGATAGTTTCAAAAGTAGGTTACAAACATGCTTCTTTGCTTGCAAGCCCGTTCATACTCCTCTTCTACCTTGGACTTAGAAATCTATCAGGTAGCGGTCCATCACTCTACATAATGGCTCTTCTTGGAGGTTTTGCGTTCAATCTTTACTGGACAGGCATGAACCCGGAGGTTGCAAGCAGCAGCCATAGTGAGGACCGTGAAAAAGAAACAGGCTTTTTCTTCTCAATGCCCTCTCTTGCCTCAATATTCTCACCTGTAGTTGGAGGTTTGATACTTGCCGTATTCGGATTCCCTACCTTGTTTCTTTTCACAGCGTCCATCGTTGGGTCGTCTTTTCTCCCGTTCTTATTCTCGGACGAACACAGAGACGGTATGGATTACAGCATACTAGAATTTATCTCTGAAGCAGAGCTAAGAGACTTCGCCACGTTTGCAGTAAAAGGAGCTAACTCTATTGCCAAAAAGGTTCTTTGGCCTCTCTATCTGGCTGTAGTGCTTCAGGGATCGGTTAATATCGGCGGAGCCGGATCCTTTCTATCGCTGGGAAGTGCCTTCACCTCGGTCATGATAGGAAAACTGCTGACCGAAAGCAACAGAACCCTAGTTATTACAGGGGGAACTGCTGTGGCATCCCTATCATACCTCCTAATGTCACTAGTAACAGAGCCGACTGCAGCATTCATGATTTCAGCCCTAAATGGCTTGAGCTACACTGCCATCTCTATCCCCATCTACAGCAAGGCGATGGACCACTCTGAACAGAGCGACGTTATAGAGTACTTTGCGCTTAGAGAGATAGCATTATCTATAGGAAGAGTTTCTGCCTTGCTTATACTCCTTGGCGTTATTAGCTTTCTGCCTCAAGCAGCAGCGTTCAGATACGGGTTCGTATTCTTCGCCGCAGTTGTAATAATTATCGGATTTATGGGAAGCAGGATGGACTAGGAGTGTTAAAGCTTCATCCCGACTGGTTTTCTAGATGATGAGGTACTGACATCGTCTGACCTCGACAAGAGGGATGATGACGGTAACACCCACTGATCTCAACGCTAATTAAAAACTTCCCATCCAATTCTTCGATAGAAGCCAGCAAAGTTTTTCTCAAACGATTATTTCGTTTGGTGGAGGTAGGTTAGCTGGTCTATACTCCGACCTTGTGGCGGTCGGGACGCGGGTTCGAATCCCGCCCTCCGCCCTATTACAGACTGATTTCCTCGGAAACTTCTTAGAAAAGATTCAAGAAATTCAAACATATGTCTGACTGCTCTCAAAGACCATTTATTATCTAAGAGACTGAGACTGTCGTCAAGAATTGATGAGAAAACGATGATAGAATATACACAAAATATTCTAGTATCGGAAATCGTTTCAAGGATTCCTGATCTATAGAAGTCCCTCCTCTGTTGCTTTTTCATAAACGCCCTCGGCATACTGGTCAACATCATCCTGTAGGCTCTCTAGCGCTCTTGGATCCAGCCTATCGTAATCGCTCTCTTCTCTATCCATCGCGAGAATTGGAGCATGTTCCGAACCCCAAAACTCCTCCATATCATTTTCAGCGGCAAGAAACATTCCCTCATTTAGTAAATCATCTTCTAAGTTGCTTAAATATTTCTTAGTACGGTCTGCTAGAGATAGGGCTTCAACAGCCCCTCTTGTGCTCCTAAGAGCTGTTTCTTGCCGGTATTGCTGAGGAAGATCTTCCCCCATCAGCGCATAAGTTACTCCCGTTTCCCAAGTTTCTTGAGGATTTAAACCTTCCTCATCAGAAATTCTTACCCTTGCTTTACGGTTTACCTCATCAGATACCTCATCTTGCCTTCTAATTTTTAAAGCCGCTATAACGTTTTCTGGAGCTATCCCTTCAGGAGTTATTTCCATCTCTTTTTCGTATTTAGGCGACCTTCTAAATTCGGTCCAGTCATTTGTCATAGCGTTACTACTCTATAGTAATCTTCTTATACCTTTAATTTACTATCAGTCTATTTGGAAAATCCAAAAAGGGAAAAAACAAGTTACAACATCAAAGTAGACCGAACAGTTTCTTTGGAGGTGCGCCCTCCGCCCTCGCAATTTTGGTTTTTCAGAATAATTAGTTCTCTTTAATATCTTAATATCTGTTTGTTGTCAGTTACTGGCTGACAAAGTAGGCTCCAATAATGGCGCTGACCGTTGCGAGGACCACAGATAGAACAATAGCTAAAGCTCCACGTCTCTCATCCCCGTCCATGTACCCTTTCAAACCAGAAATCAAACCTATAATACCGAAAACTATGGGAATCACTACTAGCGAAAGCCCTGCAAATATAAGACCTAGATTGGTGTATTTACGACCTTCTGGGCGCTCATCCATAATTTTTAACCGTAATTCCTCGTTTTTATATTATTAAGAGAGCCCGAACATCAAAATTCACCTGTCTTTAGTTTTTAGATATGCCCCCAATATGCCTAACAAACCGAAGACAATCATGTGTCCTACTGCGAGCCTTAACCTTGCGGGACTGAAAGGCTCTCCCAAGGTGAGTATGCCTCCCCAGATAGGAAAATACTGGCTCAAAAGAAATCCGACAGCTATACCAATAATCCCAAACCGGATGTATACAGCTCTATCGGAGTCGTACCTGTTTTTTGGAACGAACACACATTATACTAGATTATACAAGTTAAAACTCTCAGGCCAGATATGATTCATTTAATATGGTTCAGGAATACTGTAAGTGTGAATAGCACTAATCCGAAATCTCTAACTGCTAAAGCATACATACCGATTCTTACGACCTGCAAGGCGATTATCGAAAGCCAGAAAACGGTTAGCCCGGCAAAGTACTTTGTCTTTCTACCATAAACAAGCCCTGCACCCAGAAACGCCTCAAACAACCCTCCAAGCAGAACAAGGTTCTCGGCTGATATAGGAACTAACTGCAATACCAACCTTGGTTCGTAACCTGTCCAGTACTCAAGGATAAACAGCTTCGAGAGACCGGCTACGATCATAAATACGCCTAGAAATTTTGCTGGCACATTCTCGGCTTCAATATCAAACATTATTTTTGTAGTTGGACTCGGAAAGAGTTAAAACCCGCGGTAGACTATTTATCAGTTATGAGAACTGAACTGTTTCTGTTGGCGGCGGTTATCGTGGCATCAGGATGTATAGGTCAAAACACTTCTAACACCGATACTACCCCCAAACAGCCAGCAGAGACATCCAGTCCTACTAACATTTCCACAACCAATACTGTCGTTTACTACACTGCTTCAGGTTTCCAGCCTCAGACAATAGATATCGAGAAAGGCGACACAGTTACCTGGGTAAACAACGCCTCGACTTCTATGTGGGTTGGTAGTGACAGACACCCTACACACACCCAGTATTCGGGAACCAACACTAACGAGCACTGCCAGAGCGGCGATCAAAACCAGCCGGCTTTCGACCAGTGTTCTACAGGAGAACGTTTCAACTTCACGTTCGAGAAAGAAGGAGAATGGGGCTACCACAACCATAGAGCTGCAGGAGATACTGGAACAGTTGTAGTTAATTAGAATCTAGACCGGTTCAAGTTCTAGAGACCGAACCACTTCTTTCCAACCTCTTCTTTCAGAGTCCGAGACCTCTATTCTAACGCTGTATTCATTCTCTTCACTCGGGTCGGAAAAAATTCTATCGACTATTGATTTATTTGGGTAGCTTAAGCCTTCACCCCGAACTTCAAGACTGAAGTCTGAACCTCTATCCTCAACCGAAACAACAGGATCCAAGTAATCGATCTCACCATGACGCCATTCCTTCTCCTTAGAGACCCAGATGTTGTCCGCAGAACAGCCATTAATCTGGCTCGACATTTTTGTGAGATGGTCGATTCCGACCCTGTAAACGTTGTTAAATGCGGCAAGCTGTTCCGGAGAACCATTATCTACGATTACAGAAAGATCTTCGACATCGTAGTGCAGCTCGTATACGTTCATACAGTCCTCTATTTCCCTACCTGCATCGACCATGAAGTCGACAAAACCTTTGACAGGTCTATCTGATCCAGGTAAATCGGTTCTGTAGGACTGCTCCATATTGTAAGACATTTTATGTTACCTTAGAACAACAATACTTTTACAGTTTTAGATTAGTTTTTCTGTCTACATCCTTTCTTATCTTCGGAAACCCAAACAAACTGTATGATAGTTGCAGGCAAGTGCCCGCCCGAAAAGAAAGAACTGGAAGAAACCGAGAAAAAAGGATTCGAAAACATAGAACTGTTTATAGAGAGGAAGCATCTGGACTCGATGGATAAAACCCTCAAGAACCTGAGAGAATCCTCCTTGAAGACAGTTTCAGTTCACACACCACATGTAACGCTTGAGGAAGACGAATACCTGAAGAAAGCTGATCGATTAGCTGAAGAACTCAATGCATACCTCGTATTCCACACCGGGAAGTACGTACACTCCGAATACGAACAGGTCGAAGAACTTGATTTTAAGTCGGAACACGGATACGAGAATCAGCCCGGCGCCAGCATAAGATGTCTCGAAAACTGTGTTCTAAACCGAGATCACGAACTCGTACTCGATGTCGCCCACCTATATATAGCCGAGGAAAACTACCTCGAAAGAACAAAATATCTCCTAGAAAACTATCAGGAAAAGATAGAGTTGATCCATATGTGCGATTCCACCGAAATTAATGACGGAATTGCTTTCGGAGAAGGAGATCTCGACACGGAAGAATTATCTAAACTAATAAAGTCGAATTTTAACGGCATAGTTGTTCTCGAAGTCATGCCGGAAGATCAGGAAGAAGCTCTCAAAAAGTGGCAGTCGTACCAAACCTAATTTCAGACCATCACACCCTATATAAAGTTTTGACCTGAGTGTATGGATGCGGACTGAACACGACATGCGTCGTGTGATGAAAGTCCCAGGGAGTCTGACCCTTTATAAGTTTTAACTCAGACAGTCATGTTACCCGCCACGGAGACGTGAGGGTGAAAGCCCGGAAGGGCCAAGATGAGCGTATATTATATTTACGTGATGTAGGAGAGACGGACCCGAGTACAATTATTGTACTCATTTATTGCATGTAGCACACACTTTTGTGCGGTCGACAGTAGGGATACTGTCGTTTGAGAAGGTCTCTGACCTTCGATATACCCGTCCAACCCAACTATAAACTCGCTACAGAGTTGATTTTTGTTGGCAATTCCGGTTGATCCTGCCGGAGGCTACTGCTATCGGAGTCCGATTTAGCCATGCTAGTCCATCGAGTCTTTGACTCGAGGCAGATAGCTGAGTAACACGTGGCCAACCTGCCCTATGGATGAGGATAACCTCGCTAACGTGAGGCTAATACTCAATAGCAGACGGAAGTGGAATACTTCCATCTGTGAAATGTTCCGACGCCATAGGATGGGGCCGCGGCTGATTAGGTCGTTGGTGAGGTAACGGCTCACCAAGCC
>JACOQA010000004.1 GCA_014297435.1 Candidatus Nanohaloarchaea archaeon
AATATAGTAGAGACGATGGGTGAAGGCTACGGCAAAAACTACTTTTTGACAGACCAGATGGAGAGTAATATGAACGAAATGGAAAGAATCGCAGACAAATCGGGTGTGGAACTATGAACTCAAATAGAGAGCTTCAATCCATACTTGTAGGAAGCATACTCTTCGGTGTGCTAACTGCAGTTCTTGCGAACAGCACGATGAGCTTTTTCGGTCATAGAAGACTTTTCGAAAATGTGATAATCGCCAAAGTATTCTTCACATCCATCAACATCATCCTGCTCTCCGCACTTTCAATCAACTACTACAGAATCTACTCAGAAATATCAACCAAAATGGCGAGAAGCCTCACAATATTCAGCCTCGCACTACTCATGTACGCCATAACATCAAGCCCATTATTCCGCGCATTCTTCGGAATAAAAGGAGGACCAGGACTTGGAGTATTCGCCTACATACCAGATCTCTTCGTGACAATAGCATCAGGGATTATACTTTATGAGAGCTATCAGTAATCCAATTCTTTCTTTGTTTTCTTGAGAAATCTCTTCGATGCTTTCAAAGCTCGATCTGCATCATCGAGAGAAACTTTCTTGTTCTTGTATTGAATTGCAGTCTTCTCATCTACAACCCATTTTCTAACAGAGTCGACATTTGACTTGAAGTTATCCGAAATAAGACTATCCTCATACAGTCCTTGAAGAGATCTAGAAGTCTTCGAATGATCGCTGTTCGTATGACCTCTTTTCTCCAACATAAGTGCATCAACCGACTTAATCATTGCCATTATGCAGTTTACAACAACAGGATTCCAGATCTTGTCATTTTTCTGGAGAATGTTTTCGTAACTGCTTTCAGCGGATTCTATATACTCTTCAGCTTCTTTAATCGAATCATTTACTCTATTCATAAAACAAGTCCTCCAGTTCTTTCCCCCTCAGTGCTTTTCCATCTCTAATCACACCAGACTCAAATCTGTCCTTTGATTTTAGATTTCTTTCAAATTCAGACACTGTTTCTACTACTGGCACTATTTCTGTTTCTTCACCAGAATGTTTCTTCGCCAAATCTAGAGCTTTAGACTTTACTTTTTCTTTGTCTTTCCCATCCTTGATCAAAACTAGAATATCGATATCTGAATTTGAATCTGCTGTCCCTCTTGCAACACTGCCAAACAAAACTATAGATTCAATCTCTTCCTTATGTGTAGAATTTTCAAATAGTCCGATTGCGAACAGAACTCCTTTTTCCCACAGATCTGAGATGTCTCCTTTCAACATTTCGCGAACTGCATCATCGTACCTTGAATGTGGGTTATATTCTATAAGATATGAACCTGCCTTTTTTCTAAACTTCACTAAACCAAGGTCTGACAGCTCTTCAAGGAATTTCTTGACAGAAGGATTGGACCCAGATGTTTTCTCCGCGATTTCATTAATGCTGAAAAAATCGCCGGGATTGTCCTTTAACAACTTCAGTACTTCTCTCTTGTACTCTCCACCTAATAGGTCAGCGAATTTTTCGGCCATGTAGCCATTATTTGAAGCAAAGTTTAAATGTTTAAAGTTTTCTTTAAATGCTTAAAGAATTCTTTAATTGTTTAAACTTTTCTTTAAGATCTGGATGAATTTGGGTCTAAGTTTGGAATACGCTGTTTAAAGGGAGTCGAGAAGCTCTGTGTATGAAAGAAAGTTATATCCATAGGTTGAAGGATGAGTCTACTAAAATCGTTTTAGCAGCTTTTTTCCTTACGGCGATGTCTGTGGCAGCTTTTACAGCGTTCCAGACATCAGGGGGTTCTGGCAGTGAGCTGCAAGAGGTTTTCTATACTGGCGGTGAAGGACCTCAGGAGCGTGCTGAGATATATCAGTACAGTAATTCGGAAGAAGGAGAGCCCGTTGTGATGGTTCCGGGTCTCGGTCTCGATGAATATATCTACACGGATACCCCTGACGGCAGAGATGGCTGGGCTCAGATATTCGATGAGAACGGCTACAATTCGTATGTCTACAACCCTCCGAACATCGTTGACTCGAATGAAACTGTGAATGATTCCATGAGTACATCCCAATGGAGTCTTGGTCGTGCATGGAGCAAGTGGGGCTTCGGACCTCAGCAGGGAGAAGCATATGAGGATAGCAAGTATCCTGTCGCTCAGATTCAAGATCTCGAAAATAACTTCCCGCAGTATACCAGCGGTATGTCTGGCGGAAGTAAATCGGGCAGCAGCCAAGCAGATAGAACTGGTAGTCAAAGAGGCGGACAGTTTGATGGAAATCTCTCAGATCAGAAAGGAGGTCAACAATCGAGTAGAAGCGGTCAAGGTTCAGCTCAAGGAGGCAGCAGATTTGGCTCTCAAGCCTCGACAGAAGCACTTATCGACCTGCTTGAAAGAACAGGTCCTGCAACCGTTATCGTCCACTCGGCAGAAGGAGCTACAGGTTTTGAAGTAGCACGGCAGAGACCTGACCTGATCGAGACCCTGGTCGCTGTCGAACCAGTCGGATGTCCGGAGACTCAGAGCCAGGTGTTCAACGACACGGAGTTCGTCGCGGTCTACGGCGACTACGTCCAGGATAGAGGTCAGACAGGAAGAAAACAAGCCTGTGAGACAACTGTTGAAATGGTCAACCAAAATGGTGGAACTGCAGAGATGGTCTCGTTACCTGATATGGGCGTAAAAGGCAACTCTCATCTCTTGATGCAGGGAGAGAACAACGAAGAGATTGGTGAGATTATAATGGACAGATTAGAGGGTTAATTTTTCCTCTAACTTTCTTCTTAATTATCTTCGGACATATTTTTACCAAAATTGGGTGGTTTAACTCAGTCGCCATCACTCAGAAAGGAGCTTCCCGTCGTTGTGTTCAGAGCTCTCTTATAGAATCCCTTTTAAGGGAAAGAGATGCCTGGTGTAAATCCAGTCTAATTCGAGAAAGTAGTCCGCTCAGCGCCCGAAGAAACGAAGCAGTATTTTCCGCCCTGACCTCACTATTCGTTTGAGTGACCGGAGATCAGGTGGTTGATTCGGTTCCAGAAATTACGGATTAGACAGACGATTTATTTCTCGCCCAAGCATAAGCTGTCCAAGTAACCATCTACAAACCGTAAATTTATATATTTGCCACATTAAAGTAACAAATAAGGTATGAGTTCTTCCCTAATCGTTCCGGCATACAACGAGGAAGAAATTATCGAGAACACTCTAGACCATCTAAACGATCTAGAGCCATATTTTGAAGAAATTTATCTGATGGACGACGCCTCCATCGATTCCACACAACAGAGAATAGAAGAGTACCTGAAAGAAAACGACACAGATGTCAAAGTAGCTTACATGATGGAAAACGGAGACAAAGTAGGAGCGATTCGGGAAGCTGTAAGACACACAGACTCAGAGAATGTAGTGCTAACTGACTCGGACACCGAACTTTCCAATCCGGAGAAGCTTGAAGATGCAGAAACTTACCTGGATGAAAATAAGCTTGAAGGCTTAGCTTTCAAGATTGTACCCGACTGTTCTTCTGAAAACCTTAAAGATAGGATATGGACCAGACTTCAGGACTTTGAGTACGCGATGACCCGTTCCTTTGCTGACTACACGACCGGCGAGAGTTTTAGACTTGATCCTGACCACAAAAAGGTAAAGGTAGTTCCCGGAGCCGGTGGAATGTACAAAACTGAAGAACTTCAGGAGGCTTTGGATAATCATAGCGGCAAGCATGCCGGAGACGACATCGAGACAACATCTTACGTACAGCTAATACAGGACGGTGCTATCGATCACTTCGACGATATCGTAATGAAAACAAAAGCCCCAATTTCTTACGAGGAGTTGAACGCACAGAGAAAAAGGTGGATGAAAGGCGGATTCCAGGCATTCCAAGAACAACCGCTAGAACATCTTAAAGAAACTCTTTCAGGTTCAAGATATGGTCAGGTTATGGCAACCGAAACCGCCGCAGCAGCAACAGCACCCCTACTTCTAGGAAAAGCAGGTTTTGAAGCATCTCAAGGTGATTTCGCGGGCATGGCTGATTCACTTGAGCATCTAGCCTATGTACAGGTAGGTATGACAGCAGTTCTAGGAAGCCACGCAATATCTAAAGACGACTTTGTTGATAAGAAAACTATTCCTGCCGGAGCAGCAATGCCTCTTTACAAACCTGCTGTAGTAATTCCCTCGCTTGTACAGGCGGAAAAAGAGGTTGTTACCGAAGAGGTTTCAGAAGCGAAGGAAGGATTTTTCCAAGGTATAGAGGAAGGCAACAGCGAATACAGTCGTATAAGAGAGCTAGGAAGGGCGTTTGAGAGGTCCAGACAGAAAGCAAGGGAAATATTCAGCTTTGGAGAGGAAGACGAAACGGAAGCCTTGTTGGAGGAAGACAGCCACTCAGAAGCCGTGGCGGCAGACTGAATTTAAGCTGGTTCGAATTACCACTCAATTTTTTCAGTTAAAATAAAAGCAACCAGAGAAAAAAAGTAATTTATGATCCGTGAGTACGCACCTATCGGGTTGATTCCAGCAGCGTGGTTGATGACATTAGCGACGCTTGTATACCCGAAGATAAGTACTTACTGGATTGAGCATATGCACTACTTCATGATAGCTTTTCTCGGAGGTTTCACGCTTTTTTCCTGGAGACAGATGGACTCCGACCCTGTTTTGAAGATTTGGAGAAACGTGATTGCAGGAGGACTGTTTTTCACTTTAATAGGAGCTCTCAGTTTCATGAATCTTCCTTACACAGGTTTAATGTCGTGGGCTTCGATAGGATACTGGTTTTTAGCTCCATCAACAGCCCTATACCTTTCAGCGGAAGAAATGGATAGATATTCTCAGCTCTACAACCAGCTTTCCTTCGTTTCAGTCGCTGGTGTCGCGGTTTTCGTTACAGGTATCCTCCTAAGTTCTGATCCTGCAATAGCAGTTGGGATAGTAGGGATAGCGGCGGCACAGACTGTGAGTATAGTTGCTGCAGCAGACTTAGACAGCTGAATGTATGAGGAAATCGATGATATTAGGAGTTAATTCTCCTCTATAGAGGATCAAGCCATAATACCGGAGGAAGAAATTCTTGGTCAATCCTACCACATTTTCCCTCTATCAAGTAGAGTGATTGATCAGTGGACAGAGATTTACGTGCAGGCTGATGAAGACCCGAGCGATCTTAAAGCACTTGAAACAGCAAGAGAAACGCCTAAAGAGCATGAAACCTCATGCTTGAGTTGGTGAGAACGCCTTCTGAAAAATCCTTATATTGAATCATTTGAAGAGAAAATAATTGAACGAGTTTAGACAGACAACTTACTAAACTTAGATATCGTCCATCAAGTCATCTTTCTTCTCCTCAAACTCTTCTTCCGTGATAACTCCTTCATCCTTCAGATCTTTCAGTTTCTCGAGCTTGTCAAATTCATCCTCTCCATCTTTGTGTTGAGACTCTTCGTTGTCGGAGACCTGTTGCTTCATCTTGTTTTCAACGTCTACGGATACGTCTGTGACTGCGTCCCTTGGACCGCTCGAACCGGCAAGTGTCATAACCTTCCATGTTTTGGTCATCGCCCATGCCCCAACAGGAAGGAACAGTATTGTTAGCATCAAAGCAAGGCTTAAACTGAACCATATTATTCCAAGCCACCAACCTATGAAGAGGAACCAGATTAGCCTGACGACGGGATTTGTCTTAGATCTTCCGTTTCCTCCGGATAGAAGCATTACGAAACCGAAGAAACCTAGTAAAGCGATTAGAGGAAGAATAATATTTCCAAAACCTGTTGACCCTGCACTCATAGCCATCGCCAGCATATCAAACCCTTTCTCATATACAGTTTAAAACATGTTCTCTGGAAAACCCGGAAAAAAGGATTTTAGAAGATGTCGAGGATCTTCTCGACCAGTCCAGGACTTTTGTAGAACTGTGCTGTAGGTCCTTGAGGTTTCTCACCTGATTTCGCAAACTCTTCTGCATCCTTGTAAAGCTGGTTTGCTTCCTCAGGACTGAAATCGCTGCTGTAATCTTCAAGCCTAGTCAGGTACTCCCTAAACCTTTCAGTCTCTTCCTGTCCAAGACTATCGGGAACTACGTTCGAAGCAACCTCTTTAGGCTCTTCCCATTCGGAGGCTTTCTCAACAAGTTCGCGTGCCTCACCGAGCTCAAGACTTTGCTTTACCTCGGCATCCATATCTTCCCACTTAATTTCCTCAACCTTCGATTCAACAAAACTCTCTACATTGCTAAGAGATTCACTGTTCTTAGCTTCATCAACAATTTTGTTGAGGAAGTCCGCTTTCTGGGCTTCCGTAAGCTGTTTTGCCAAGTCGCTTTCCTCGTTGACAACCTCCTTCATGAATTCTTGGGCTCTTCTAGCCTCTTTCTCGTTTACAGCTCCATCGAGGTACTGTTTCTCGAGGTAGTCGACGCCACCTCTAAAGAAATCGACATCTTCTTCATCCTCTATCTCATCGACCATGTTGCTGCCGAAAACTTTGCCAAGCTCTGCCGAAAATTCGGCTTCCTTCATGATCCGTGAGTAAAGCTCTTTTGCCTCTTCATCAGTAAGTTCATCTCCGTATTCAGAGGAGATTTCCTTTGCTTTCTGGTAGAGTCGTTTTGCTCTCTCCTCATCGATGTAATCCGTATTTATTAGCTGTTTGAAACTTGTCTGAGAATCTATCTGTTCTATAAGCCTGTTTGCTCTTGACTCGGTCATTTCTCCGAAGTCATGTGTAATTGTCTGGACGTCTCTCGCTATTTCTCTTGCTTCATCGCTCTCTGCAAATCTTTCAACTGCATCACCCGCATCCTGAACTGAGTCAAATGCCGAGCTGTAAATTCGCTGCATCTCATCACTGTTCAACCGCTCCCAGCTTTCAACTCCTAGTTCTTCCGCTTTCTGCACAGCATTCCTGTAAAATCTTTTAGCTTCTTTGTCTGTCAACTCGGAGTAAGTTTCCTTTGTAGCGTATTCAGTTCCCTCAACAACCCCGTTATAGAACTCTTGAGCTTCTTTGCTTGTAACTGCTTCATAACCTTCCTCACCAAGCTGTTTGGAGTCTTCAACGACGTTAGAGTAGAATTCTTGTGCATGCTCATCTGTCGCCTCCTTTACAACCTCCGAACCGAACTCGTCGGCTCGCTCCATACTGTTTTCGTAAAACTGTTGAGCCTGTTCATCTGTCGCTTCTTGATAAGCTTCTTCTCCGGTTTCCTGAACCGCTTCAGCACCGTCCTCTATAGCTTTACCGGTAATTCTGCCAGCGCTTTCAGCAGCATCCCGGAACTCATCCCGATTCTGTTCTATAGTTTCACCCGCGCTCTCAACTGCATCGCCTACACTTCCTGCAGCATCATCTATGGCTCCCCCTATACCTCCTCCGCCTCCCAAACTAAAAGCTGTAGAGGTTGAAACTGAAAGGGTTATGGTTACGAGCAAAACCATGAACTTGGTAGTACGGTTCATCATGATTAAGCAGCTTTATCTCAAATTTGAAAAACGTTTCTCGAACTTAGACGTCTTATCTCGAGCAGAAAAATTGATTTACAGTCTTGAAAGGCAGGTTTATCCACGGATTTAAACGTTAGAGTCTCGAATAATATTTATCGGCGATCAAACCATGGAGCAAGAGACAGTAAGAAAAGCTGTAGTGAAGGCCAAAGACACACATTCCAGAAGTTTCAACCACTTGACCGACAATTTCCACGTTATAATGTCCGCATTAAGATATTACAGCGTTAAGAAAGGGAAGACCTTCACCTCGAACGAGATGGCTGAAGACTTTCCAGTATCAATTCCTGTGGCCGGTTCCTGTCTAAGTCTTCTAGAAGAGCTGGACGTTGTGAAGCCAAGAACCCGTTCGAGCTCTCCCGACCGCTATATGCCACGCGACACAGACATGGAAAGAATGATGGAAGTCAAAGAAATTCTAGAGAAGAACTATGAGATCGAAAACTTCATGCCCGACAACTAATACAAAAACACGTTTCCACAAAACGAATACTGTATGAATCGAAAACATGTGGAGAGATTTCTGGAGTTTGTGGTTATCGGTGTTATTTTTGGAACTGCGGAAGATCTTCTTGCTGTAACACTGGCGAGCGACGCAAAAATCAACTTAGAGGTTATAGGTATTGTGCTTGCCGTCTCGATACCTTTCGCAGCGTTCTCAGAGCTGTGGGTTGACAGGGAAGAGTTCGCTTTCTACGTCTGGCTTAGAGAAAAAAGTATTCTCTAGTTCGGACCGGATGGACGGTCAGGACGTTCTGGCCTTTCAATCCCCTCACTTTCCTCCCCACTGCTTTCGCTCTCCTGTGTTTCACGTTGCTCATTCTCTGTTTCCCCTTCGGATACGTCGGCATCTTCCGAACTAGAGTCTTCGTTTTCCAGGTCTTCAGGGCTCCCATTCTCTTCTACAGTGGTTCCATAAGGCGTACCCGAATCAGAGTTGTTTGAGGAACTATTTCCGGTTGTTTCCGGCGGAGTTTCTTCTGACTGGTTTGTTGTACTGTTTTGAGGCGGGTTTTCAGAAGTGGTTGTCGAGTTTTCAGTCCTGTTCCGGTTTTCAGGCTCTTGTCCTGTTTCTGAGCTGTCAGTTTGATTGTTAGTTGAGTTAGCCGAGTTGTTCCTTGAAGTGTTTCGGTCTTCCTCCTGATCTGACGTGTTTTCTGGTTCCGTGTTATTTCTCTCTTCAGTTTGTGTTTCTGTGTCTTGTTCTGTGTCTTGTTCGTTTTCAGACTCCGTTGATTCATTTGTCTCGTCTGAACTGTTCGAGGTCTGGTAGTTTCCGCGAGGTGGCGCAGGACTGTAGAAACCGGGATAAGTCGGTTCTGTAGCTCTGTCTTCAGGAACCGGCTCACTATACTCCTGGCGGTCTTCGGACGTGTTAGGACTATAAACATCAGGCGAGCTTCCAACATTTCTCTCCCTCGGATATTCGGGTTCAGTCGTGAAGTTCTGTGGTTGGTAGGTTTCAGACTCTATATCTGTTGAGGGTTCCGGTTGTTGTTCCGTCTCTGTCGAGACTTCTTCCTCTATGAAAGGGTTTGAGTCGGCTCCTGAGGCATTACCCATTATCCCTATTAGAAATATTATGCTAAGTCCAAGCTGGATGAGTTCTTTCGACTCCGGAACATCTATATTTTGAGTATCCATACTCGGAGGTTTCTGCTTCAGGCAACTTCAACATTATTCCGATCTATATCCACGGTTAAGGTAGAAAATAAAGGTTAAATGATTGCGGTGTTATGCCGATACCGATGTCTCGGATATACAGCTGTGGTGGCAGTATCCATCAGATGACTCGATAAAGGTCTCGTCAGAAAATACTCTATCACCGCAGATCACGCAGAAACCCAGTTTTTTGCGTAGTTGTTCCATGTTTTTCTCCCCCCTTGTCTGGAGTTTAAATTTGTAGATCAAGCCTTAAAAATCTTTCGAGACAATTTGAAGCGATCTCCTGCTTCCTCAAACCGACTTGAGCAAAAACGAGTTCGGAAAGACTCCTAAAACACTGAGAAAGCGGTTTATTCACAGGTGGTAACATTGTTGTCTAGAACTTCCTTACCTGATACAACTCAAGAGAACCGTCCTCCGAAACACTAGAATTATCGCTGTAACGGAAATACAACATGTAACCATCAGAATCTAATCCTAGAAGCTCAACCTTCGTATGTTCCTCACCGTCTCTAACCAAGCCATTCAGCCTCTTATCAAAGGAACCGTCTCTGTTCACATCGATATACATACCTGCCTTATCAGAACTCTCATACATCAGGTTGATCGAGCGGTTATCGAAAGAGGCGGTCGCAACTTGGGTCGAAGAGTTAACCCTGACATCCAGCAACTTCGAATAACGCTGCTCCACAGGTTCAGACTGGAAAGACTGCCCTATCAAAGCACCTGCCCCCGTCGCTAAAACAAAAATACTTGCCAACAAGACCAGATCTCTATACTCCATAGTTAATCATTCTTTCTCTAACGCTTTAATTTGTCCCCGCTCTTCTACAAACTATTAAGATTTCAATCAAAGGAGTAGTGTATGACTACCAGTGAAACCATGCCACTGGAAGATTGCTCTAATATGGTCAAGGAGTTTGTAGATAGATATATGGTCGAGGGACTGGAACCTATTCCCAGAGATGACTTGAATGAAGGAGACCTGATAGTTCTGCACTCTCCATATCATGATGAGGCAGGATGCAACAACTCCGCCTTCGAATTTGGTTTCTACAACCCACACCATCCGGATGAAGAAGCAGATAATGCCGATATCGGACTTGAAGGATCTTTCTATGCATTAGGCCGATTCAACCTATGGAATATTAACTCCCCAACCCCTGAATTAGATCTCGTCGGATACTACAGCGAAATAAACATCAACCAAAGTGCTGACGATGAGCTAGCGGATTTACCTCAAACACCTGAATCAACCGAGGTTCCTTTCCCCAACAAACAGGAACTGAAAGATGAAGAAGTTTCAGAAAACGCAACACAAAGCATCACAGAACCCCTAGGAATTCAAACAAATCATAAGTGGCGAACTGAGCTCTACACAAGCAAATCACTTGATCACAGATTGGAGCTTGTTGACCGAGGATGGGAATCAGACTATCTAACCCGGCTTGAGGACGAGGACAGAGAATATTTCAGAACAGTTTTAGAATCCTTAATAGCGAGGACAGAAGTACCAATCTATGTTGAGCACATATAGAGAAGTTCAGAACTCGTTATGCAAATCTATGAGAGAGACAAAGTTTTTGCGGCGTCGGGGATTTGAACCCCGGTTACGACCACTCTGCCCTTCAGAGAGCGTCTGGCTCTCGTTCTGGATGGCAAGGTCGTGTCTTAGCCACTGGACCAACGCCGCCTTTCAGTTAGACTCGAGGGGTTTACAGTTAAAAACCATCCGGTCTATTCACTGAACCGACCTAGGAACTGAAGTAATGCGCCTACTGTGCGGTCCTCCTGAACCTCACCATTAAGGCACATTTCCTTTACTTCATCAAAGCTGTACCAGTCGGCTTCTATACTTTCCCCCAACTCTGTATCTTGCTTAACTTTTTCGAAGTCCTCAACTATGAAGTAGTACAGATTCCATTCAACTGTGGCTCCGGAATGGTTTTTCTTGAACAATTTAACCTCACTAGGTTTTATACCTGCTTCTTCGACAGCTTCGGTCTTCGCTGCTTCTCGAGCTTTGGGAACAATTTTCTTCCCTTTTTCGAGGAAACTGTTGTAGTTTTCTAGCGAATCAAACACTTTGCCACCCGGCAACCTTATATCTCGACAGCCTATTTCATGCCGGTATTCATCAGTCAAAAGCATTCTTTCATTTTCAACTATGATCAGCCTGGTGCCTGGCGCTCTCCTCGCTATTTCAAACGTAGTTCTATTTTCTCCTATCTTCATCGGCTGTCTGATGATTTCAACTATATCTCCTTGAGCAAAGATTTCCTCATCGCCATCAGGCTGCGGTATTTTGGACATACTAACCGCTTATTAACAGCAGATTAATATTAGTTGAACCTGGAAACCCTCGGGTAAGCCGCAAAGTTAAGAGTATTCCGTGATTGACTACAACTATATGACTGAGGACGTGAGGGACTTGATTATCGTGGGAGGGGCTGTCGCAGCCCAGACATCTGCAATCTACGCTGCTAGAAGCGGAATGGATGTACTTGTTATTGCGGACGAGTACGGAGGACAGATAAACAATACTGACGTCGTAGAAAACTACACCGGGTTCAAACATATTTCAGGACCTGAACTTGCGGAAAACTACCTAGAACACATGAGAGACTACGATGTTGAGGAAGAAAAAGGCGAGAAAATCGTCGACATAAGAAAGAATAATGAGATATTCGAAGTTGAGAACGAGTCAGGTGACGTATTCGAATCCTACTCTGTTATTATTGCAACGGGCGGTCACAGAAGAAAGCTTGATGTTCCAGGCGAGGAAGAGTTTGAGAACAAAGGTGTAGGCTACTGCGCTGTCTGCGATGGACCGCTTTACCAAGGCGAGACTGTTGCTGTTATAGGAGGAGGGTATGCCGGTACAGAAGCCGCAGTCTACCTTTCAGATATTGCCGAAAAAGTTTACGTTCTTTCACGTTCAGGAGTACTGAAAGGTGAGGAGATAACCAGAGAGAAAGTTAAGGAAGCCGAGAACGTTGAAGTACTTGAAGAAGCTCTTACCCAAGAGTTTTACGGCAATAATCTGCTTGAAGGATTGAAGTACGAGGATGAAAACGGCGAACTACAAGAACTAGAGGTTACAGGCGCATTTGTTGAAATCGGAACAGTTCCGAACTCAGATATAACCGATCTAGTTGAAACGAATGAAGGAGGTTACATCAAGGTTGACAGAGAAATGCAGACCGGTACTGAAGGCTTGTTTGCTGCTGGCGATGTAGCTGACTGGGGTGCCCAACAGCTGATAGTATCAGGCGGAATGGCGTGCCAAGCAGCATTAAACGCTTCCGATTATGTGAAGGAGAGGAAGTCTTAGAGAGCTATTGACTGCTAACCTAAAATGCTATGAAAGTATCTCTTTCATCAGATCGACATCCTCAATTTCGGCTTTAGCTATAAGCGAACATCTGCTTGAACCTGAATCGATCAAGGGATAGGAATCTTCCTCTAATCTTGAGGTTTCAACGTCAAGAGGTGAGGGATCGACAACTTCCTCGTAGAAGGACTTAATAAGGATTTCTTCTTCGCCGTTCCTGCTGAAAACCGATATAGTATATTCTTGAGTATGGTAGTTTCTTCTTGAGTCTGAAAGCGCGAAAAGAACGTCCTCCATAAACTCTTCTGGTTCGAACTTTCCTTTTGCAGGTCTGCTGTATTTTTCCGGGTCTACCTTCCAATTAACCTTCTCTTCCATATATTCCTGAAGATCCATAACCTCAACTATCCCCGTTTTTCTAAACATGGAAGTGGATGTGTAATCCTCTGTACTCATAGTTCTTACCTCATCTCTCCAACATCAATAACATGTTCTGGTGCATACGCAAACATACTGTTCTTTTCCACTACAACACCGTCGTAACTTGCACCATATCTGCCGAGTATATCTGCTACAACCTCAAAGTTGTCTTCATCTAAGCTTGCATGATCTGTTCGAAGCGTGCCATCATATGATATCGTGAACCATGGATTTGGCTCACCTATCTGAAAAGTATAGCCTATGTCGACATCTTCTGCTGCCTGTTGGGGGAAGTTACCTGATCCGTACACGGTAGCTCCTGCATGAAGAACTCCCATCTCATTATCAAGCTCTTCATATATCTGGAGAAATTTGTCGACCGGAAAGTCGATCGAAGTATCCATCCGAGTGTTGAAGCTTTGGTAGTTCGCTCCTTTTTTGGCGTGGAGGAACATGCCGATCTGATTAAGCCTCTGAAGTCGTTCAAGCCGTTTTTCAAATGGGTCGTTCTCTATATCTGCCATTTGTTCCTGTGGCACCTTGACTTCGATACAGGGCATAGATTCCCTCAGTTTCATATCCTCTTCCTCCATCCTATCCTTCAATATGCTGTAGGCAGAGGTTAGAGAATCTTCATCTTCAAATTCCAGTATAGACATTCTTTCTCTTTGGAAAGTATGAGAATCAAATTTTATACCTGTTAAATTAATTCCTCTTTCTCCAACTTATCCTTCACTTCCTCAAAAATCAGTTCATGACCTCTATTTCCCGGATTTTTTCTATCCATAACTTTTTCCCTCCATTCTTCTCTATCTAGATCCCTGCTTGTGTCGCCTAAGTGAGAAAGATTGTAAACCTGACGGTTTTCGCTGTTTTCCAGTGGTTAACGGCGTAGATCTTCTGCGAGGCGATCTGCCTGACCTCCTTTAGGATTCCAGAAACCTGATGTGATACTGGCGCCGAAGACAAGAACACGAGTCATAAACGCAACTTTACTAATTAGACTAATTAAATTCGATGTTATTCGAAGACAGGTTCAAGGACTTCTAGAACGGTTAGATAAGGGTTTTCTGATGGGTCCTCGCTTTTTATATGTACCTCTCTGCAGCCATCATAGACAACGATTGCATCCTCATCGGTTTCTACTGTTTCTTCAAACTTATCAATTCTTTTTTCCAGATATTTAGCCAATACTCCCGACCAGGTTATATCATCTTCAAGTTCGATCCCTGTATCCATTAATGCCCTGGCTTCATACCATTGATCTATTCTTTCTTGGTCTCCAGAGATCATTTTGCTGGCTACAACGGCTTCGGTTATATCTTCCGGATAGCTTCTGAAGCTCTGTCTTAGAGCTCTACAAGTATCTCTGTAGAGGCTTTCGTTCCAGTCCTCTCTAGAGGTGTTCTTCAGTTCGGCAATAACATCCATTATTTACTACCTTATAATGAAACAGTTATATTGTTTCTGATTGTTTAAAGACTTCTTCACCTGATAATAAGTTATGGAAGAGACAAAGATGGCGAAGTGCGTTTTCTGCGGTGAGAATGCCACAAAGAAGAACAAGAAGGGACAGCCAGTCTGTAAAGAACACAGGAAGAAAGAGCCCAGAGATGTTGCATGTCCTGAATGTGGCATGCCTATGAAGATTAAAGAAGGTCGTTACGGTTTCTTCTGGGGCTGTGAAGGGTACCCTCAATGCGACAAAACGTTCCAGGTAGAAGACTTAATAGAGGACTAACGCCTTTTATCTAATTCTGCGGGTTCTTCAATCTGCAGCCATTCTTCGGAGTTATCCTGATTGTATATCATAAAATTGCCGGCGGCGACCATTTCCCTGACCTTCCCATCTGCACTCCCTTTCTGTCCAACGTAGTCCCACTCCTGACCTGGTTCTTCAACACCTGAATCTTCTAGGAGTCCGTCGTCGTTTGCTGCTAGTTTGTATGCGGCCTCCTCTAGACCTGATTTTGTAGGTTCAAAGTTGTAGCACTCCATCCGCGAAGCGTTGAAGAGGAAAGGTCCTTCAGCCGTCTCGAAAATACTTAGATACTGGTCTTCTAGAGAAGAAAGAACTGTTTCGCTGTAGTCTACTCCTATTTCCTCGGCGTATGTTCGAGGTTTAATCTGCTCATTATTAGCGATTTGGTCTAGTTCGACTCTCCAGACCTCGTTCTCGTCCATACCGTATAAATGTTAAATCAACATTTAAAAATATTAGTTCTTGCCTGGTAACAACATTTCCTAAAGTTTGTTATTTGACTATTAATAAACACCTTTAACCTGCAAAGGGTCTGTAGCTCAGCCGGACAGAGCACTCGGTTCCTAACCGAGCGGTCGAGGGTTCAAATCCCTCCAGGTCCGTAACACACTAATCCTCAAATATAGATCTCTCAAGATAGGAATCCAGAAACTCGTCCGGCCTATAAGCCTCCCATTCACCACTCATTTTTCTAGAAACAGAGCTTTTCGAATTATCATAACTAACCTCTACACCAGAAAGATCAGATATTCTTTCGGCTATACTTCCTATAGAGCGATGGCTCTCATAAGCCTCAAGCCTTGACCCATTACCAACTTCTGTTATAGCACTTATGGCGTCCTCAATATGGATGAAAGGTCTCAGCTGGTTTCCATCGCCGTAGACCTCTAATCTTTCACCTTCTTTAGATCTCTCGGTAAAGCTATCTATAACCCCGCTTCCTGATCCATAGACGTTTCCAAGTCGGACAATCGAATGATTCTCGTATCCCTGTATAATTGATTCTCCTACGGCGTTAGCCCCCGGATAACTTAACCAATCTTTATCTTGATCAGGATTAACTTGGGCAGCAGAACCAGATGATACATAGACTATCCTAGGCGAACTATCAATTTTTCTAGCTTCTTCCAGCAAGTTTTCAGTGCCTTCAACCTCAGGCCATTCCTCTCTCGGAGCTTCACCGTTATTCAGGGTAGCTAGATGATAAACTGTATCGAACTCTTCAAGCCGGACAGGTAGATCCGAAGAAGTTATATCGCAGTGCAGGAGCTGGCTTTCAAAGAGTTCAGAGCCACTTGATCTTGATATGCCTAGCGAATTGTCCTCTAGACGAACAGAAAGTTCAGGTCCAAGATTGCCGGTAGCACCTAAAATTAGATTGGAAAACCTGCCCATCAAACTGTCGGTTCTATCCAAACAATAAATATCTCAAACCAGAGTACTAATTATTATCTATGAGGCTAGATGTCCCGTTTCATAGACAGGAGTCCGACTATGACTGCGGTCCGGCAGCACTGAAAATGGCCTTAGACTTCTTCGGAGACAGTAAATCGATGTCGGAAATAAAAGACCTATTGGAATATTCAGAGGGCGACGCAGTATTCACAGTTCAACTCGCCACAGCTGCTGAAGAAATCGGACATGAAGTAGAGTTCTATACGGCTGAGCCCGACAACGATCACGATGACAAAGAGTTCCATAGAGAACATGCTGTAGACAAGGAGAACGGCGAACTTTACAGGGAAGCTGAAGATGCCGGGACCGAATTAAAATTCGAATCTATATCGCTCGAGGAGATCAAAAAGAGACTTAGAGAGGGCGAGCTTCCGATCGTGCTGGTTGACTGGAATATACTGAAAGACAGGGAAGGATATCAAGGCCATTTCTTGCCATTTGTAGGTTTCGAAAGTGGGAAGGTTCTTGTACATAATCCCGATGCCGAGGATGGATCTTACATGGAGATAGAAGAGGAAATGTTCGAAGAAGCCAGGAAAGCTGATGGCACAGATCAGGATATTGCTTTAATCAAGAAATAAGTTAGAGTATTTCGACAATTTCCCCAAGTTCTCTTCCTTTACGGTAAAGCTTCGCTGGTCTATGAGAAACGCCTTCAGTCTTCTCTCCTGTATCTTCGACAATATCTTTCTTCTTTAGTTTCCTCCTAAAGTTTCTTCGGTCAAACTCTCTATCGAACACAGTTTCATAGATATCCTGGAAATCGGAGAGCGTGAATTTTTCAGGTAGGAAAGAGTAAGCTGCTGTAGAGTACTCCATTTTAGCTCTTAAACGTTCAATTGAGTAATCTGCGATCTCTTCGTGGTCAAAAGCTAGCTCAGGCAGACTGTAAGCAGAGTGCCATTCAATATTTTCCAGTTCGTCTACATCTCGAACTTCTTCATAGTTGACAAGTGCGTAGTATCCGACTGTTATAACCCGTGTTCTAGGATCTCTTTCCGGTTTTCCAAACGTGTATAACTGTTCGAGGTAGACGTCTTCCAAACCGGTTTTCTCATGTAAGGTTCTTTTCGCTGCGTCCTCTAGAGATTCATCCATCTCTATGAAGCTTCCGGGCAGCGCCCATTTTCCTTCGTCCGGCCACGAATCCCTCTTCTTCAGTAAAAGCTTTAGGTCGTCATCCTTGACCGTGAAGATTATCAGGTCTACCGTCACTGAAGGTCTGTCGAAAGCTTCCTCGTCATACTCTTCGAGGCTATCGAACTCGGGTTTTTCCTGAGTCACAGTCTTTGTGTAAAAACTACAAGAATTTAAAGAGCACGGGCCTGGTAGCCCCTGCCCTCCAGGAAGTCTTCTACCTCGTAGGTGTCGACAAGCTCGACGCCCTCATCCCGCCACTGTTGCTTGGTTTTCTCAGCTGCTTCCGGATCGATACCCGTCATCGCGTCCTCAACCGCATAAACCTGCACATCCCTTTCAAGCAAGCCCTGGATCGCCTGATCGTTGCAGACCTCGGTCGCCACACCGTAGACGAAAGCAACGTCGGGATTAACTTCTTCAACCACCGGATCTGCATGGGGAGTACCTTCAAACACGTTAAACTTGTCTTTGTAGAGCACTATCTCTCTCGGATTATCGTGAAGCCTTTCCCCCACATCGTAATCTACACTCCAGTCAAACTTTACCGGATTAGCGGGGTCTGTTGCACCGATAAACTCAGCGCCTCTCGTGTTCTGCATGCAGTGAGGCGGAAATGTCTGATCGAAGTCAGGTTCTCCTTCGAACACGATTTCCTCAGAAGCCTGGTTGTGCCAGTCCGCGGTGTTGATCGTAGTTAAGTTGTATTCCTGAGCTAGAGAAGTCAGATGACGGAGGTTTTCTCTTATAGCTGTCGCACCTTTTCCTTCGTTGACCGGGAGCTTTCCCTCAGGTTCAATAAAGTCGTACTGGGTGTCAACGTTCCAGAACACGACCTCGTAAGGTTCGAACCAGTTGCCCATTTTAGACCACCTGCACCATGTTCTCCTGCCTGTAATTCTCGATTTCGGCAGGATCCTGCTCCCTCCCTACTTTTGCGACAGGCTCTCCCTCTATCATATAGATGTCTGAGGTTGCGTGCATGTTTTCCGAGTCTTTGAAGCTTCCTGCACCAACCATGTCAAATATGGTGTAGCCTTCGTCTTCTTCGAATCTTTTCTGGGCTCCAGCAAACTGTCTTGCTTTGATGACATCTCCCATACCGCTTGAGATAGCTAGATCGACGTTTTCCCTGTAACCAGTATCTATGAGTTCTCTTGCCAGTCCTTCAACTGCGTCCACAGTCATACCTTTCCCTGTCTGATGTGCATCGTACCTTCTTACTTCATCGGCAGTTTCAGCGTAGTTCTCTCCGCATGTATCCATTCTTGCCACTAGCTCGAAGTCTTCGCCATGCTCTTCTTCCATGTAATCACAGACTTCAAGCAAGTCAGTTGCTTCTCTGTTCGCTGTATCGATCAGTACCGGCGTAGTTCCTTCCGTGTACTCGTCCATGGCTTTTGCGGCTTCGAGTGTTGCGTTATCCAATCCGTGCTTCCAGGCGAATGGAAGTACGAATGCGTGTGGCATAGTTCCAGCCGGGTCCTTTCCGTGCGTTTCTGCTCCGGCTCTTGTTGAGTAGTTTACCGCTCCGTTTTCTATGGCTGCTTCTGCGAGCTCTTTCTGTTGAGCGGGATGGTAGTGTCTGGCTCCGAAGTCGGCGAGAGGAACCCCTACTTCTCCGAAGATATCGGCTATCTCTCCTACTGCTTCGCCGTATTTCTGTGGATCGGGATGTTCGAGACCGTTTGCTTCAGTTAAGTGGTGTGAGACGATTCCCAGGTTCAGTGTTTCCGGTTCCAGTAATTGTTGTGCCGGACCTTCGAGAAGCATCAACGGCTCCTTGGCTTCGAATGTTTCGTTGGTGTTGATGTAGATATCAACGTCTTCCGTCATTTCGTCGACGATTCCTGCGGCTTCCTCGAGTCCCTCTGTCTTGGCCTCTCCTTCGGGTCTTGCGAACACTTTCTTCGTTATTCTCGGGTTCAAAGACTCTTGTTCTAGGGCCTCAGTTGTGTCTGTGAAGTAGATGTCGGTTCGGTCTGTTAGGTTTTCTGGCGGGTTGTTTTCGAACTCGTGTGTTTTCGTGGTTTGCAACTTGATCACCTTCTTGTGAAGATTACAATAAGTCTTTGTGTAGAAAACACACATAGAATTTTAAATACCTTTTTGTTTTTTCTACAAGAAGGGGTTGATCACTTCCCCACTATTTAATTCTTGCCAGAGAAAGGCATAGATAGAAGAAATGGGCCCGTAGCTCAGCCCGGACAGACTCTTGGGTCTACGAGCTTGGGAGGTCTACAGCGAGCGGCTTCGGACCGCTAGGTCCAGGGTTCAAATCCCTGCGGGTCCGTCCTCCACACCTATTCATCTTCCAACACTAAACCTGTTTTGTTCCTTGAATCCGGTGAAACCCTTGTTTATGAGGTCTCTCCGCCTTGATTTGATTTATAAAGATGAACTCTCCATGGGTACGTGTGTAGATGAACTGGATGAAGCATTTGAACAAGTTCTTCATCCGTCTCAAAAAGAGGGTGAACCACATGAGCGAAGAAAATAATAACAACGATGCGGAGCTCGAACAGGAAGAGAAAAACCAGGACGAAGGAAAGAAACAGAAGATACAGTTCCCACAGTACTTCCAGAAACAGAACTCAGGGAAAACAAAAAACAACCCGTACAGCACCAACCTCAAGACACCGGTACTAAGAGGCGTAGTTGTATCAGAGTTTGACGGCGAAAGAATCTGGGTCGAAGCCTCAGGAAACATGAAAGGACGCTACGGAGTCGAAGTACCTTCAGGATACAGCCCCGAAGACTTCACACCGGGAACAGAAGTCGCTCTGGATCCAAACAGCTTCACAGTAACAGATATTGTAGAAAAAGGAAAAGACGCAGAATTCGACTCTGTTGAAACAGATGTCACCTTCCAGGACGTTGGAGGACTAGACCACATAATCAAATCATTAAAATCCAACGTTGGAGCCCAGTTGGACGACGATAAACAGAAGAAGATCAAAGAATGGGGTATGGACCTCGACAAATCAATTCTTCTGGTTGGAAGACCGGGAACAGGAAAGACCCACCTTGTTAAAGCACTTTCAAACGAGTACGACGCCGACATGTTCATGATCAACGGCCCTCAAATGGTTGAAAAGTTCATCGGAGAAGGAGCCAAGAAGGTCAAGAGACTTTACGAACAGGCAAGAGCATCAGACAAACCAGCAATCGTATTCATCGACGAAATCGATGCAATCGCAAAGAAAAGGCTGGACGACAGGAGACACGGCGGGGAAGAAGTCGAAAGAACCATGTCCCAGCTTCTGTCGGAATTGGACGGACTTGACACAGAGTCCGACGCGAACGTAATCTCTGTATTCGCAACAAACAAGCCAGACATAATGGATCCGGCACTACTCAACAGAACTTCAGCGATCGAAGTACCTGTACCGGAGACAGAGGCGAAAGAAGAAATCCTCAAGGTCCACTCCAGAAGACTCGACCTTGCGGAAGACGTTGACCTTGAACTGTTGGCAGAACAGCTTGAAGAAGACTTCACAGGAAGAGACATCCAGCAGATCGTCAAACAGGCAGCAATTAATTCACTTGAGACCGCTGAAGAGGTTGATACTGCAGAGGTTTCGATGAGCGACTTTGAGGAAGCGATCAAAGATCTGAAGGAAGGCAACCTTGGAACTGAGAAGGACTTCCTAGCCGAAGAGAACATCCATCCGAACGAGATGTTCGCCTAACTCTTCCTCTCTTATTCCATTTAACATTTTACTTCTATGTTATAACTATGAGTCTTGAAAGAAGGTACGAATCTATACTCCAAAAAGGCACACAATACGTTGAACCCAGATTTCCGGAAGGAATAGATTCCTTGAACCACACCTACGACTTCTTTCCTACCAACGGTGCTAGACTGGACGAGGTAGGAGAAGAGACCTTTGGCTATGAAGGAATGAGAAGAAGCCTTGAAACTGAGGGCGATTGGTTCTGGACTTTAGAGTACAACCTTGGCGGCGATGCGGTCGATATAGCTTTTCCTACAGCACAAGACTGGGAACAGGAGGATGATGTTCAACTCAACCACTCAATAGCAGTCTATGCGCCAGAAAGAGTAGGTGGTGAAACACTAGAGAACCTGGTTAGAACATTTGAAAATAGATTTCTAGAGAACGCCTATGAAAGAGGAGGCTACATTAAAAGATCTAAAAGATAGTCTAAGTGATATCTATGCCAGAACTTGACGAGACACTCAACTTAAAGAATGGAGATGCAGCAGAACTTTTGAGAGAGCTAGCTGATTCAATCGAAGAAGGCGAGGATCTAAACCTTGAAGGCGATGGATGGAGAGTATTCCAGCCATTCGAAGACGTGATCCCTGTAAGACTTTACCAAGACAAGGAAAGCCTCGAGTTCATGTTCAAGCTGATTAATCCGGACTCGAACCAGAAAACGCAGTAACCTAGGAGAGATGTTCAACCAACTTCTCCAGCTTTCTCTCCTTCTCTAAAGTGGAACTTGACATCAAAAATTCTTGGGAAAGCTTGTAGGCATATCCATCGACATCTTCCAGTTTTGAAATCTTTTTTTCGTCATCCGGAACTTCTTCATCCTTTCTATCATACGCCTGTTTGATTAATTCATCAAGAAGCTGGTTCATAACGTAACGTTTCTGGCCAACATCATCGATATCCAGTTTCTTCTCAAGTTGCTCAGAGTTCATTCTATCTTCTCAAGAATCTTTTCTCTGGCCTCTTTAGGATCGGCTTTCCCACCTGATTCCTGCATAACCTGACCCACAAGGAAGTTGATTGCACCATCATCCCCGTTTTCATAGTCATCAACGGCATCAGGGTTTTCCTCGATAACCGATTCAACCACGGAATCGACTTCGTCATCCCCGGCCTTCAACAGATCCTGTTCCTCCACAACTTCTTCAGGATGTTGAGGATCGTCAACTATAGTTCTAAGCACTTCTTCAGCGTTCCTGTCAGAGATATCATCTTTCTCAAGCAGATCGATAACGTACTTCATCCAGGCGGTTTCAAGACCGGCTTCCGCGTAAGAAAGTTCGTTGTAGTTCAAGGTCTTTTTGAGTTCGCCGGTCATCCAGGAAGCAACCAGTTCAGGATCATGTTCATCCGCCAAGTCTTCGAAATCTTCTGCCAAAGCTTTCTCAGCTATCAAAGATTCAACAAGCTTCTGCTCAAGCTCGTAGTCCTGTCTGAAACGTATAGCCTTTTCATGAGGAAGCTCCGGAATATCGATTCCTTGTTCAACCTCATCCAGCTCCTGTCTTGTAAGGTCAGGATCGAAGATGTAGCCGTAGTCCTCCTCGGTTTCTTTCTCTCTCATCTTTCTCGTTATTTGCTGGTCGGCATCGTATGATCTTGTGTGCTGAGAAACTGTCTTTCCGTTCTCCACAGCTCTCTTCTGTCTTTTAAGCTCGTGTTTCAAAGCGTTCTCTACTTCGGAAGTGCCGGTAATGTTCTTGACCTCGACTTTTTCTCCTCCATTAATCGAGAGGTTTGCAT
This sequence comes from Candidatus Nanohaloarchaea archaeon, assembly GCA_014297435.1. Taxonomy (GTDB): domain Archaea; phylum Nanohalarchaeota; class Nanosalinia; order Nanosalinales; family Nanosalinaceae; genus PL-Br10-U2g16. The sequence goes on from JACOQA010000004.1 coordinate 22,763, forward strand.
CGCTCTTAATCGAAAAACTGGATTCAGGATAGTAGACTTCAAGGTACTGTAGCATCTGTGCCAGCTTCTGTAGATAAGCTCTTGCTTCTTCAGGTGAACGGAAGTCAGGTTCTGTTACAATTTCAAGCAGAGGTGTTCCGGCCCTGTTGTAATCTACTAAGGAGTAGTCGGAGTCGCCGATATCCCCTCCAACGTGTTCTGTCTTCGCAGGATCCTCCTCAATATGAATCCTCGTAATACCTATGTCTCTCGAACCTTCATCTGTCCCAACCTCGACCTCTCCGTCTTCGCCTACCGGGATCTCATACTGAGTGATCTGGTAGTTCTTCGACATGTCCGGGTAGAAATAGGTTTTCCTTGAGAAGAAGATATCATCATTTATATCGCAGTTCAAAGACTTAGAGACCTTGACTGCTTCTTCTAGTACTTTCTTGTTCAGCTGTGGTTTCGAGCCGGGATGTCCGAGACAGATCGGACAGACATGCGTATTTGGTTCTTCTGCTTCTTCATTAGGGCATCCGCAGAAAAGCTTAGTGTTAGTATCAAGCTGGACATGAGTCTCCAAACCTATTTTTACATCCGTCATACTTGGAACTGGACATGAAACACTTATTTAGGTTTTCAGCGCGATCTCTCGTAAACCATTCCGGACAACTTCCTTAGATCTTCCTCCCATTCAGGATACTCGATTCCTACCTTATCGAGAACATCGTTTGCGGAATCTCTGTGCTCCTTTGCTAGGTCGTATGCATCATCTACGGCACCTGAATCGATTAAAATATCTCTTGCTTCCTCTAGATTCTGTGCATTTGGTTCTTCAGCTTCTACTACTTCTCTCAGTCTTCTCCATTCATAATCCTCAGTGTTCTCCAAGCCGTATATAACAGTGATTGCGGGTTTACCTTCAACTAGATCAGATAAAGCATCCTTTCCAAGCTCTTCATCGGTCTGTGTAACATCAAGTATATCGTCCGTTACCTGAAGCAATAGTCCGAGATGATATGCGTGGTCTTCCGCAAGCTGATACTCATTATTATCATCTTTCTCTCTATGACCTGCGGATATAGCACCTGAACGTGCGCCGGCTTTGAACAGAGTGCCGGTTTTCAGGTCCGCCATTCCTTCATACCATGGTACAGGAGCCTTTTCGGAACCGTTATACGCTATTACTACTTCCTCGTCCCTGAAATCCAGCATAGAAGGTCCTGCCAAATCCTCGGTTTGACCGTTCACCAGGTAGCCTACAGAGGTCGCAAGGTTCTCCGTCAGATACGACTTGTCTCTTTCAGGCAGGTTGGAACGAGGGATCATCGCGTAAGGCATCGACATCATTTTAGTAACCTCGTTCATCGTCAGTTCCTCACGCATATCATCAAACCCGTCCAGGAAATCGGAGTTGTGGAAGGTTGTGACTCCTCTGCGGGTTTCATCCCCGTCCTGGAGATCATCCAGAATAACGGAGATGTTGTGATGAGACTGGTTTGAAGCACCCAGAGTGACATGCTGATTATCGGAGTAGTTGGAGTCAAGGGCTCTGCTCCAGAGAACAGTGTAAATGTCCCTGGCATGTTTGCTTGGAGCCGTAGAAATATCTATTATTCGTTCATCCATCTTTTCGGAGAGACTGGAGCTGTTAATAACATAGTCTCCAACCATTCTCCGGATTTCTTCGTCGACCTCTCCTAGAAATTCGTTCTCAAAGTTTAGCCTATCAACAATACTGGTATCTGGAATAGTTAACCCCCTCCCGGAAATTAATTGAGGAGGAAGCTATTTATTCTTCGAAAGTTTTGGCAACGTCCAGAATCGTTTGCTCCTCGAAATGGTCTCCTACGATGTGCAAGCCGGTAGGCATTCCTTCGCTTGTCCCATTCGGCACGGAGATCATCGGAAGACCTGCAAGGTTAGGGCCGACAGTCAAAGTATCCATAGCATAGACCTTCTCGGGAGCCATGTCTTCAGCATCTTCTATCTTCGGCGCAATATTAGGCATCGAGGGCGAAACCAGTACATCATACTCCTGGAAAGCTTCTTTGAACTGGTTGATGATCTTCTGCCTTACCTCCGCGGCTTTGATGTAGTACTGGTCTCTATAACCTGCCTGTCTTGCATAAGTTCCGATCAGGACTCTTCTCTTAACTTCTTCACCAAATCCTTCTGACCGAATCTCAGAGAAATAATCGTTGAAATCTTCAAAGTCTTGAGGATCTTTCTCCAGTCCATAACGCATTCCCGAATAACGGGCTAGGTTGGTCGATGCTTCAGCCATAGCAATAATGTAGTATGATGATACCGAGATATCTTTTCTGAGAAGCGGCATATCAACCTTCTCAACTTCCGCCCCCTTTTCCCTAAGTTTCTCTAAAGATTCTTCGAAGTTCTCCCTAACTCCTTCCTCTAAACCTTCAAGTTCTACGTACTGTTTGGGAACTCCGACCTTCATCGAATCTCTCTCCTTAAGATTTTCCGCAAAGGCAGGAACCGCTCCCCCAACTGTTGTTTGATCCTTCTCATCGTGACCTGCGATTACTTCAAGTCCTTTCGCAACGGCGAAGACGGTCTTTGCAAGAACACCTATTTTATCGAGAGAGTTTCCATAATCAACAAGACCATTTCTTGATACCCGCCCATAAGTTGGAGTTATTCCTACTACGCCGTTGTATGCTGCAGGGTTGGTGATCGATCCTCCTGTGCTTTCTCCGATCGAGATTAACGGTTTGTCCATCGCAGCGACGATCGCACCGGCGCCGCCAGAACTCCCACCAACAACTCTTTCAGGGTCGTGAGGATTTTTCGGCGTCTCGAACGCACAGTTAGTTGAGAACGTTCCGAACCCGAACTCATCCTGGTTAGTCTTTCCGTAGAACGTCGCGCCTTGATCTTTCAAACGTTCGACGACTGTCGCATCGAAAACAGGTTTATAGTCCTCTATAATCTTTGATCCTGCTGAAGTCACTGTTCCTTCAGTTGCGATCGCGTCCTTCACAACGAAAGGTATTCCGGATAGCTCTCCATCTTTAACTTTGTCAGGATCGATCGCTCTCATGAATTCGAGTTCTTCACTCTTTTCTTCAAGTTCTTCTTTGAATTCTTCGTGAAAGTTTTCGTCGGCACCGTTCTCGATGAACTCTTTTACCGTGTTCATAAACCGAGATTGGCAGAAGAATCTTAAAAATTCGACTAAAAAAGACATTACGCCGACTTGATCTTTACTACTCAGTAGTAAAACATTTAAAAGTTTGTTTTCATTAAAATCTATGAGCCAAGACACCATTTTCAACCCCTATAATTTGGCAGATTACTTTGGACGAGAAGTCGGAGAAAGCGTACAAGCAGTAGGATTCTATACTGAAGATGATCATGAAGTAATCTATGATGGACTCGAAGGCATCGATCTAAGCTCAACTCTGGAAAACCTTAGAGACCAAAACTTGTACGTAAGAGAAAGAGCCAAAGAACTCGACGACAACGTAAATGCCAGCGTCCATATACTGGAAGATAGATGCGAACTACTTATATTTGGAGAATCAGATACCGAAGGATTCGTCGCTTATCTCGAACCTGAAGTAAGAGAGGGTTCAAACCTTGACTCTTTCGCTAAAAGATGTACCAGAATACTAAGTGAATCCTACTGAGACATACAATCTTCAAGGTGGAATGTTTCACCGCATTCTTCACATGTTGGGAAAAGAGGGCGATAGCCTTGCCAACTCATCTCTCCGCCACATTCCGGACAAAGATATTCTTCCGAACTATTCTTTGATTCTTCTGAAATTGATATCACCTTTCTCAAAATCGATAATTGCAACGTGAAACTCTTCATCTTGACCGGGAAGCTTTATTCCCCCGGGATTAAGTTCGATAGCTCCATTACATTCAGAAACCTTTTTTTGATGCGTATGACCTCTGAGAACGTATTCATAGCTTCCTGATTCAACTAGTGATTCAACGATCGATTCTTCTGTTCCGTGGTATACTGCGATCTCATTCCCTGATAGTTCAAGTTCCGCTATGTTGTTGTGGAACTCTCCGAACTCTTCAACTGTCTGCTTTAGATTCCACTCCCCATCGTTGTTTCCTCTTACGGCGATGAAATCAAAGTCTTTGTCGAAAAGTTCAGCGGCGAAAGGCGCTACCATGTCTCCACAGTGAACAACTTTATCGACTTTCTCTGATTCAAAATATTCGACCGCCTTCTTCGCGAGTTCAATATTATCATGGGTATCAGAGATGACACCGATCTTCATATTTTAGGGTTTCTTCAGCAGGCTTATTAGATTTGATAGGTTAAACATCACCTGTGAGCGATAACAGGTCGATGGCGGTTACGGAAGAACAGGATGTTAATGAGCTAGATCAAGTTAAGCAGAAGTTGAGATCTGACGCAGCTACAGTGAAGGATATGCCTGAATGGTCAGACGACCAGGTGAGAGTTCTTTCCTATACTATGTATGAAGATGTGGGCGAATTTGAGGCACTAGGAACTGTCCGTTTAGAAGTGTATAGAGACTACTTTCTGGCCAGAGGCGACGAATATCTTCTAGAGGATTACTTCAGGCGTTCTGAGATCGCCGGTTCATGCTGATGGACCTTTGAACTTTCCTTCTTCCTCATTTTCTGTGTCTGCGAACACTTGTTCCTTTGAAAGACTTTCTTCTTTGCTGTCTTCTCTAGTTTCTGTCCCAGTATCTATTGGATGGAATGCTGGCTCAACGTCATCTGTATCAACCTCATCAAGTTTTTCAAACGTTGATAGAATGTTTTCGAATTCTTCTGCGAACTTTTCGGCTTCTCCCACGTTTAGATTGATTCTGGCGTTATCGGCCACTTCCTTAACATCGTCGGTTGATACCATAGTCAATGATTGTTTCTGAAGTTTTTTGAATCCGGTCTGTTACCTTTGGATGAAGTCCTAGAATCAGTTATTTTCGATAACATGAACAGTCATAAACGATTGTGAACTATGCCTGTTCATCGCCAGCGAACACCGAACATAGCACCGAAAAAGGCAAACATTTATAAACTAGTCTTAGAAATGTTAGTTTAGTTCAGAACATTCGTCTTTGGGCGGACGAAATGTGAACGAACTGAATCATATACAACTCGTTTGGGCACGAGTTCAATCATGTCGGATTCGACTTGGGCGTTGAATCCATTCACGCGTTTGGGCAAACACGTATTTGGGCAAGTATCTATCTTCTATCGTAGGATTAGGTATCGCGGTTTAAAAAGATTAGGTTTACCGCTGCCAAAGCTTACACAACACCACTTACATCACATGATGATCAAGAGCTGATAATTGGATGGAATCCATAATAAACAATTCAGAATCCGGAAAAGACACCGAAAACCTCGACGACGTAAAGGATGCTAGAATCCTGGTAGTCGGTGCAGGAGGAGCCGGAAACAACCAGGTAACACGAATACAGAAAAAAGACGTACAAGGAGCAGACACAGTAGCAATCAACACAGACAAACAACACTTAGAAATGTCCTCCGCCGACAGAAAAATCCTCGTAGGTCGCGACCTAACAAAAGGACTCGGCGCAGGAGGACAACCCGAAAAAGGAGCAAGAGCAGCAGAAGAAAACCGCGCAGAACTCCGCAGCCTGTTCAAAGACGCAGACATGGTCTTCCTAACCGCAGGTATGGGAGGAGGAACAGGAACAGGAGTGACACCAGTCCTCGCAGAAATAGCAAAGAAGGAAGATTGTATTGTTATCGGAACAGTAACCATGCCTTTCGAAATTGAAGGCGCAAGAATGTCAAAAGCCGAAGAAGGACTATACAGGTTGAGAAAACACGTTGACACTGCAATCGTAATCGAAAACGACAAACTACTTGATATTGCGGGCGACATGCCTCTCGATCAAGCCTTCGGTGTCGCGGACGAGCTGATCACCACCATGATAAAAGGCGTAACAGAAACAATCTCGAAACCTTCACTCGTAAACCTAGACTACGCAGACGTCCAAGCAATCATGAACGAAGGAGGAGTCGCAGTCGTAGGATACGGAGAATCAGACACAAACAACAAAGGAGAAGAAGCAATCCATGAAGCACTCTCCAACCCACTACTCGATGTAGAGTTTGATGGAGCAAACGGAGCACTCATGCACGTAGCAGGAGGAACCGACCTCACACTCAACGAGATCAACGACGTAGGTCAGACAGTCAAAGAAAGACTTGATTCAAGAGCTCAGGTAATCTGGGGTGCAAGAGTCAAGGAAGAACTTGAGGGCAAGATCCAAGTGATCTCGATCATCACAGGGGTAGAATCACCTTATGTACTTGGAGAGGTCGATGAGCAGCAGGAATCAGAAGTAAAAGGCGATGTCAACGACCTAGGACTGGAGGTTATCGAGTAACTCTCGATACCTCTCTTTCACATCATATTTTCCCCCCTACATATTCACATTATGCTTTCAAAGGAAGAAAGGATCCTCCCGTTAGAGAACCGTCGGGGACACAAAAATCCTGACGGCTCTCGACCCAACACTCCCCTCCCCCCTTTCACACGCGGAGGCATCCTTTCACCTTATTTATTTTCCAACAATTCGAAAGAAGTAAAAGAATTCTAAACATTAATTAGAAGCGTGAGAAACCAAAAATTCTACATTTACTCTCTCGGAGCAGTTTTATTATCGATTTTTACAGGTCTCCTGGCGTTTAGAGAGTTATTTCTTCCTGCAGGAGCGATTGGACTAGGATTACTAGGATTTAGATACATGGCTTCGAGGGAAGGGAACAGATCAGGAAGAACTGATAAAATGAAGCTAACAAAATCCCTTTCCGAGAACATTTCCGAGGTTATTGTTATTTCAAGCGTCCTAATCTCAGGTCTTGTAGGCAAGACCATCATACTTGGCTTGTTTGCAGCCCTTTGTATTGAAAAGGCTTATATGGGCGACCTGAAGAACAGAGTTCTCAGAATAATGAGCCTTAGATTCGGATCGGATCTAAGAATTCTTCTAGCTTCTCTGATTCTTCTTGCCTCTCAGTTTAATCCTCACTCGGCGTTCTGGGGGTCGATTCTGCTGGCATCAACCGTGTTCTACGACACGACCTATCTAGTGTATTCGGGTTTCAGTGAGGCGTGATACCTTTCCCGAACTATTTAACTGTTAGTCGATCGAATTCGTTATATGAAGGCTCCAATTTGTAACGTATGCTTGAAGAGTTCTGACGAGCTCTGCAGCATGTGCGAAGACAAGCTAGAAGACGGTGATATCACCGAGACTGATATCAAAATCACCAGAATACTGTACGACCTTTCGAAGGAATACTCCTCTCTCAAGGATTCAGAGATCGTTAAGGTATTTGAGATGGAGAAAGTTATAGTTATAGTTACTGCGGAAGGTGACGGCGCAAAAGTCGTCGGAAGAAGCGGCGAAATTGTGAAAGAAGTTGCTTCTGAAGTAGATAAATCCATTCGAGTTGTCGAAAAGGCTGAAGACGACATGGACACAATCAAAGGACTTCTAAGTCCTGCAGAAGTAGAGTCGATCAACACAGTCTTCATGCCTGAAGGAAAGTCGAAGAAGATCGTTGTCGACGACGAGTACACCGGCAAGATCAACCTATCGGTCGAGGAGTTCGAGGAGATTATCAAGGAAATCACCGACACGCCTTACAAGCTGTCGTTCGAATAACTCCTTACCCAATTTTCCATTCTATTCTGCTTGTTCTTAAGAATCTTCTTCTCATAATCTAGAGTATGTCGACAGGGAAAAACTCGAAGAAGTTTATCGTAACTATAGATCAGGAGAAGATCGAACCAGACCTAGCCCGAGAGACAGTAATCAAGTACGACCCGTTAAACCGTTCTGGACAGGAAGGCGGCTTCTATATTGATGAGAATGAGGAGCTTCATATCGATAATGAGAAAGTTATGGAAGCTCATAAGATGGCGATTAACCGGTATCCTTACGAGAACGCGATCCAGATGATCCAGCTTCCTTTTGAGGAAGGAGAGAAAGTCCACCAGTTCCATGACAACAGTTTCCGGCTTTACGGTCTTCCTGTACCTGAGAACGGAAGAGTTACCGGAATAATAGGTAAAAACGGCATAGGAAAGTCAGTCTCATTGAATATTCTTTCCGGCGAACTAAAACCTAACCTCGGTAATTTCGAAAAACCCCCTGAGTGGGACGAGATAGTGAAAGAATATCGTGGAACCGGCCTACAGACTCATTTCGAAGAGCTATCAAGCGAAGGGATAGAATCAGCTTTCAAACCTCAACAGGTTGAAAGACTGCCTCAAGCATATGAGGGAAAGGTCAGAGAGCTGCTTGAAGGTGTCGACGAAAAAGATAGTTTAGAGGAAATTGCGGAGGAGGTCGATATTGATCATCTTCTTGATCGTGAACTTAAGCAGCTATCTGGCGGAGAGCTTCAGAGAGTTGCTATCGCATCCACCTTACTGAAGGATGCTGAACTTTACATGTTCGACGAACCTAGCTCATTCCTCGATGTAAAGCAGCGTCTAAAGACAGGAAGAAAAATTAGAGAGATTGGCGAAAAACAGGAAAATACAGTTCTGGCTGTTGAACACGATCTTGCAACCTTAGATTTAATCTCTGATAACATCCATATCTTCTACGGAGAACAAGCAAGCTACGGAATGGTCTCGAAAGCCCTTTCTACAAGAGAAGGTATTAACAACTATCTTGACGGTTATCTTCCTGCTTCAAACGTACGTTTCCGTTCGAACTCGATAAAGTTTGACAGAACCAAGCGATCTCAGGTCGAAAAGAAACCTGTAGTCCTGAGCTTCGACGAAATGGCAAAGGACTTTGGTGAGGGAGAGTTTGAACTTGAAATCGAATCCGGAAAGGTACACGAGGAAGAAGTGCTTGCAATATTTGGCGAAAACGGTTTAGGTAAGACAGTGTTTGCAAAGATGTTGGCAGGAGCTATCGAAACAGATGAAGGAGAATCACCAGATATCTCGATCTCCTACAAACCACAGTACCTCGAGGCTGAGAACGAGACAGTCAAGGAAGCTATCTCGAACTATGTCAATCCGGAGAACAAGAAGTTTGAAAACCGTATTGCTGAGCCTCTAAACTTGGAAGATCTCTACGAAAACAACCTAGAAGAGCTTTCGGGAGGAGAGCTTCAGAAAGTAGGGATCGCTATCTGTCTTTCAAGAGATGCAGAGGTCTATCTACTTGACGAACCTTCTGCTTACTTGGATGTTGAATCCAGGGTTGAGCTTGGAAAGATGTTGAAGCGTTTCGCTAGGAAGGAGGGGAAACCTCTGATGATCATCGATCACGATCTTATGATGCTTGACTATGTTGCGGATAGAGGCATGGTGTTCAAAGGAGAACCAGGTAAAGGTGGAGAAGGTTCTAAGCCTATGAGTATCGGTAAAGCGATGGACTCTTTCTTGGAAGAAGTTGATATTACTTTCAGAAAGGATCCGGATTCGGGACGTTTGAGAGCGAATAAACCTGGAAGCCAGAAGGATCAGGATCAGAGAAGTTCTGGAGAATACTACGAAAAGTAAAGAAGCTTTGAAACCAATATTTTTCTCTGGTGAATGAAAATATTGAAAACTGTAGCAAGGGCTCTCTTGAGAGATGAAGAAGGAAAATTCCTTGTTGTGCCGGCAGATGAGCCTGAAAACTCATGGAGTCTTCCAGGTATTGAGTTAAATGATGTAGAGAATCGGAAAAGACGGCTTTCTATATCTCTTAATGACATGGGAATTGAAACTGAGAATCCTAAGGATGTAGTGAGAATAGCTACTGAGACAGATGATAATATAGAGCGATATGTCATCTATTTTGATGATTTTTCAGGCGAGATTGAAGAGGGTCGATGGGTGACAGGAAAAGAATTTTTAGAGTTAGAGGAATCGCCTGAAGCAGGTCTTTATATTGTTCCTATGTGTTTTCTTGACAGCTATCTTGAGACCGAAGCAAATTATGGAGTAAAAGGTCATGAGCTGGATGTTGAGAAGACTTTGGTTTCAGATGGCAGCAAACTGTTGATGTTGAAGAAGGCGCGTCGTCTCAAGGTCTCAAGTTCAGAGGTTGTTGATAGGTACGGCGAGATGTCTAAGTGTTGGGAACAACCTGGAGGAATTATTGAAGATGATGAAAACCGGTTTGAGGCGGCGAAGAGAGAACTAAAGGAGGAAACCAGCCTCGAAGTCAAAGAGCTAAAAGGTTTCATGAGAATGGAAATAGAACATATCAACACTGTAAAATGTTACATTCTATTTACAGAGAGTTTTTCCGGCGAGGTCGAACTGTCCAAAGAGCATACAGAATTTCGTTGGATAGAACCTAAAGAGTTTAGAGGGCTTGAATGGCATCGTGACGCCGGATACGGTATAGCAGCGATTGAAAACCTTGACTTACTACTTAGGAAAAATTATAACCGGAACTAATATTAGGTTTTAACTACTAAAAAATAGTTTAATGGAACTTTCAAACCTACACGAAATACAGGTCTCTATACTCAAGCAACTGGGGTACGAGGAGCAAAAAAGTTTCTCTGAGCTTCAGGGAGACTTTCCTAGCAACAAGCTGGCTTTCCACCTAAATCAATTACAGGAGAAGAATATAATTGAGAAAAAGGACGACCTGTATGTTACTACCAAAAAAGGCAGAGAGATAATCATTGAATTCTTGGGTGCGGATACCTCTAACCCCGTCACACTCTTGAGTCTGGTTATCTGCTCAGACGACAATGTTTACCTTGAATACCAGTCCAATCCGTTAACTATTTTCAAGGATATGTACAGGCTTCCGACGGACAAGGTTCGAACTCGGGAAAGACTTAGTGAGACAGCTGAAAGGATTTACAGGGAAAGAACTGGTGAAGAACCGGAAAACTTTGAGAAAATGGGTGTTTTCGACAAGGTAGTTGAACTGAAAGACGGTGTTGAACAAAGATACCTTCTTTTCTATCTCAAAACCGAGTATGAAGGAGATCTCGACAATCTTGTGTCTATGTCGGAACTAGAAAGCCTTGAATTAATTCCAGGAGTTAAGAAGGTGATAAAAGAGGTCCACGGCGAACAAGAATGTGATTTTGTCGGAGACTGGGAAGTTAAGCAGACTCAGGAAGGGTTCATCAACAAGAAATTCGACCTTTGATAGAGAAAAGATTTAAAAACGTTAAGCTCAATTGTACTGTTTGTCAAGTCGATTTGAGTCGAGGTGATAGTTCATGGAGATGATAACCAAATCCTGTGCTGAAGAGATTATTGAAGTATCAAATATTGAGAGTAGAGTAACAGAGACTCACTTCCTTTTCGGCAGAAACGATGTTTTCTCATTTGAAGAAGACGGATCTGTTTTCACTCTTATTGAGACCGATGAAACTAACTTCCTTATCCATGACTTTGTCTCACAGGGTAAGGAAGAGAGAAAGATTTCAGAAGTAGATCGAGAAGATGCTGTTGAGTTCCTAGAAAATACAGGGCATAAACCTTTCATGAGGCTTGACATAGAACGTTTCGAGATTGATAATGGAGATGAATCGTTTACTGTAGAGAAAGTCGAACAGTTAGGCTACTTTTCTGGTAAAGACTCTGACTCGAAAAGAAACTATGGAGAGCTTCTGAAGGATAAAATGATCAAGGACAAGGAGAAGAATGAGGAAGTGCATCGAGGCGCGAAAAAGGTACTGAACCTTTCATAACTGGTCTGGTTTTAAGAAGTTTTAGGTCTGTTTTTTCTATATGGGACGTGTAAGACCTACATACATCAAGAGACTTGCAAAAGACCTGGTAGAAGCCGATCCTGAAAGCTTCTCAGAGGAGTTCGAAGAGAACAAAGAAGAACTAAATGATAAAGCAGATTTCAAGTCGAAGAAGCTAAGGAACAGAGTAGCTGGGTATATTGTCAGAGTCGTGCAGAATAGAGAAGACCCGACACCAGCATAATGAAGAATAACTGAACCGTACCTATTCCGGGAACTTCTTGAGCTGGAGAAGTAGGATTTGAACTTGTTACAAGGACGGGCAGTTTTTTCACTGTCTTAGTATTGAAATTACGGTTTCTTGTAGTTACTGTTAATTCTCTCTCCTCCTGATCATTTGAGGGAGAGTTTGGAGTTACTTCTGCTAGAAATCTTTCGGATTCTCCAGGTCCTAGTTCGAACGCGATGTCCTTCTTTCCGTTTGACTGAAATCTGCTATTGACTCCGGAAAGATTTAAGAACAGTCTACGCGGATCACTGTAATCAACAAGATTAGTTACTTTAATAGGAACAACCTTGGTGTTTTTATGAGACGTTACTAATGAGCCGTATTCGTATTCTATGGTTGGTTGAACACGAAAGCTCGATCCGATAACTTTTTCGAAAGAGAAGGTTTCTACCGTTCTATCAACTCCATCATATACTTCGATTCTCCAGCGCATCTGACCCAAATCCCTCACCTTCCAATCTGTGCCTATCCTGTTTTCATCCGCCACAGATAGTTTGTCGCCAATCAGAGTTCCATCGTTAGCATTATAGAAACTGACATCAACAGAATCATTGTTTCTATCTTCAACTAGAGCACTGATATCTACTGGATAGCGGAAGGCATAACCATCGTCCTCAGGATCAGGATTACTTATTACGGGAGGAGGGTTTTCAACGTAGTAATCTTTTTCGTAAACTGATGTAGCTCCGTTTGCATCTCTTAGACGGAACGTAAAGTTGTACCATCTTTCAGCCTCGTTCGGCACAATTTGACTAGTTAGAAACTTTCTCTGGTTACCCGCAAGATTTTGCTCATTTAACTGCGCCCCATCAATCTCTAAGTTTGATCCCTCCTTCATGCTGTAAGTTCCATCAACTCCTGAAACTGAGTAATGCTCGACGTTGAAGCTTGTCTGAAACTCTCTGTTCCAGTCTGGATGGTCTAATTGCGAAGGATCAAAAGAAGAAACTATCTGTGAAGGATAACCAAGCTCGACACGATTGTTTCCCTCATTAGGCTCCAGTGTTTTGCCATCTCCATACGAAGTTGAATCCCATAGTCCCTTTGGGTCTATATGAGCGTAGATGGGCTCGTTATCAGAGAAGAGACTATTTGAGGACGAGAAACTGATATCGAACTGCTGTGATTCTCCAGGATCTAGAACTCCTACTTGTCTTTCTATCTTGGTGCTCCCGGATTGATCTCTTATCCATAACTTTCTGGGCTTTGAAGCTGTGTTACCTGAGTTGGTTACTTCTACTTTTATACGGACAGTTCCGTCCGATGATTTTCTTACAAGACTGTGGTCTGAAATAGCAAAGTCGACGTATTTCACATCCATTTGGTTTGAACTGCTGAAGTCGTATTCTACAGTGTTTCCGTTCGCTTTCTGAATTCTGATATAGGACTGACCTGTTTTCCGTGGATAATTGCCGTAAAATGTAGGTCTCCAGACGAATTTCTCTGAATGGATGCCGCCAGATAGATCTAGACCTGAAATTGTGTAGTCTCTGACATCTCCATAAGTATTTGAGTCCGTAAATGTGTCAAATGAGTGAGTCTGGTCATTGTAAACCGGATGGAGCTGTCCTGACGCTCCTGAACCTGCTTCCTGCGAGATATCATCAAGTATTTTATCCCAGTCGGTTCCGAAAGAATAGTGAGATCCACCTGTGGTGTCAGGAAGATCGTTCGCTACAGCGTTATAACCTCCACAACTGAGATCATCCGTGACTGTGAATACTTTGTATCCCTGACTATCCAGAGTGTCTGCCATGTTCTTTATTGATGAGGGCGAGTGAACTCCCGCCCCCACAACCAGTATCATGATCTTGCGTTGTCCTGACTGCCAGTTTAAATTGTTTAAAGAGTTTGAAAGTCCCCCCGATGCATCCTCCTCGCAGTCTGCTCCACCTCCCGCCGAAATACTGTTAACTGAGGACTCTAACGTATTTTCACTTGTAGTGAATGTCTGATCAACAGAGGCTGAATCCTTAAACGTGACTATTGAACCTCTAGCATCTGAACCTAGACCTTGAAAGAATGACTTGATATTGTTCTTAATCCCATCTATCTGACTTCCCATTGAACCCGTATCGTCGATTATGAATGAGACCTGAACAGGTTCTAACTCCTCCACTTCGTATTCAAACGTCGAGTTAATCATCCGTCCCATCACAAATTCGCCATCATCATCTCCATCAACAGTTGAATGCGACTGGCTCAGTATTTCCGTGTCAGCAGTCGCTGAACTAAGTAAAGTGAAGAGTATAAGAAGTGGCAGAATTTTGCTAAGGGAGATCATATTGGTTAGATAGAACTGGCTCGTTCAAAAGTTCTTCCGTAAGATCCGTAGAGACCTGCTTGAATCATTAAAGCCATTATAAAGATAAAAATAATCTGTATCGATCCTATTCCTGGCACCTCTTTCGATGGCGAGACTGAACTAGACTCTCTAACTAACACAGGAAGCTTTCTCACTGTCTCAGTGTTGAAATTCCGGTTTCTGGTAGTTACTACAAGATTTCGTTTTTCAGTTTTACCTGATGGCGGATTAGGAACAACCTCTATCAGAAATCTTTCGGATTCTCCAGGTCCTAGCTCGAAGCCTATATCCTCTTTACCATTGGATTGGAATCTGCTATTCACTCCCGATAAATTGACTGCTAGTTTACGTGGTTCACTGTAGTCGACAAGATTAGTAACAGTCAAAGGAACAACCTTAGTATTTTTATGGGATGTGACAAGTGAGCCGTATTCGTATTCTATGGTTGGACGGACTCGAAAGCTCGATCCGATAACCTTCTGAAAATTGTAAGTCCGGGTGGTGGTGTCAACGCCGTCGTATACCTCCATTCTCCAGCGCAACTGCCCTAATTCTCTTACATTCCAATCTGCGCCTATGCGTGTCCCGTCACCCATCGAGAGCTTTTCATCTATCAAATAACCGTTATTATCATTGTAAAACCTGATATCAACAGAATCGTTATTCCTATCTTCGACCATTGCACTTAGCTCTACAGGATAACGGAAAGCATAACCATCATCTTCCGGATCAGGATCACTTATAACCGGAGGAGGATTTTCAACATAGTAGTTTTTCTCGTAAACTGATCTAGCGCCATTAGGTCCTGTTAATGTAAATGTGAAGTTGTACCATCTTTCGGCTTCATCAGGAACCAAATTGCCTGTCAGAAACTTCCTTCTATTCCCTGTCAGACTCTGTTCACTCAAAGGTTGTCCATCAGCTTCAATCTCTGTTCCTTCTTTAAGTTTGAAGGTTCCATCAACCTCTGAACTTGAGTAGTGTTCTACATTAAAGCTTGTCTCAAACTCGCGGTTCCAGTCAGGATGGTTTAGCTCCACAGGGTTAAAGTTCGAAACCAGCCGAGGCGGATAACCAAGCTCGACACGATTGTTTCCCTCATTAGGCTCCAGTGTTTTACCTTCTCCGTATGATGTAGAGTCCCATTCTCCTCGAGGATCTACATGGGCAAAGACAGCTTCATTATCCGAGAAAACTGCATTACTGGTCGAAAAATCAAAATTATATGTCTTAGTTTCACTTGGATTAAGAGGAGAAAGATCTCGTTCAATCTTGTTGCCTGAACTGTCTACTAATCGGAATATTCTCTGCTTTGATGCTTCATTCCCACGGTTTTCCACAGTCACAGAAACTCGGATTCTGCCCTGTAAATTCTTATTGTATTCAACTGAGGTATCAACGATATCAAAATCCACATAGTTTATTTCTCGTCTATCTTCACTCGAGAAATCATAGATCGTTGTATCACCATCCTCGGTCAACCTGAAGTAAGAGTTACCTGTCTTTAACACCCGGTTCTGACCCTTTGACGTGTAGCTCCAAGGCATCTCAAATGAGTTAGAACCTTCCTTAACGTTCCTGTCGAAGACGTATTCCTTTTGACCGCTCGAAAGTATATTGTCAGGGGCGTAAGTAAATGATTTAGAGTTTTCAGGCATAATTATATGGAGTTCAGCACTTCTGTCCGTGCTAACCGCTTCTCTAATTGAATTATATACCTTATCTACTGTTCCGGACCGAGCATACCAACATCTATCGCTATCATCGTTCTCAGATGAGTATGTAGAACAAGATTCACCGGTAAGCATGCTTTCGAACTCGCCTGTGCATGCACCACTGCCGTACATGATTGCATGTATCTCTATTCCATCTTCTCTTGCATTGTTCGCTTGTGTGGTAGCGGATCCTCCACAACCATCCCCTAAAACAATCATAACCTGGTTGGGGTTGGAGCCGCCATTCAATGCACTATGACCCTCTGAGACTGCTGAAGAGTGATCTGTACCTCCTCCGGAAGAAAGACCATTTATTGCGCTTTTTGCCTTTGATTTACTTGATGTCAGGCTCTGAACTGTGCTGGCTCCGGATGAAAAGGAAACCACAGCGTTTTGATCGCCCTTTCCGGTATTTGTATTGTCTACATAATTTTTGGCTCCGCTTTGAGCACTGGAGAGGGCTCCGCCTCCCATACTGCCTGACGTGTCTATCACAAGCGCGGTATCTATAGGCTGATACGTGACCGTTATGTCCCAGTTAAAGTCAGTGGTCAACTGTCTGCCCATAACCTCCTCACCTGATATCGAGTAGTCTAGGTTGCTTGCAGGCGCCGAAACCACCGCTGCTAAAAGAGGCAAGAATAACAGAAATAAAATTCCTCTCGAGAATCTCATTAATAACTTCTTACAATTGTTTCAATAAAAATATGGCATTTTTTACTTACAGAACTCTTCTATCTCTTCTCTTAACTTCCGGCGAAAATCTTTTCTCCAACCTTTTCAGATATTTCTGATCAAGCTTCGCTCTCCTATCTGCCTCCACAATCGGAGAAGGAACAGTGTAACGGTCAGAGCTTTTCATATATAGTAATTTTGAAGCTATATCATCAGCGTGTTCCGGATCGCCAAAGTAATCGATTCTAAGAGGTAAATCTTGAGAAGAAAGCTTAACATAGAAGGTGTGGATTCTGTTAACGTCCTGTTCCTCAAGTTTTCCAAGCACAGGATGTTCTACAGGACCTTTTGCATACCGACGTACAAAGCTTCTCTCTCCCTCCTCAAGTATCATGTCCATCAAAAGTGTGTCTCTCATCTCACTGATCTCGAAACCCAGCTTCTCTTCGAGTATTTCACCTAGCTTTAAGCCGTAAGAGTCCTCCACTACTCCTATTAGTTTGCCTGCTCCAGCCATCTTGAAAAGTTCTGTATAGTTTTCAAGTGCTTTATTGTCTTCCAGATAGCTTGGGACCACCGACCCGTCCATCAGCACCATATCACACTTCTCAGTCGAATCTATGGCAACCGAAGTTTCTGCTTTCAATCTTTCGGATTCAGCATTCCTATCGATTGAATCTGCCTCCTCCGGTTCAAAAACATGGTAATCAGGCTCCGGGCTTTTCGAGGGTACGTATTTTGACTCCACTTTATCTTCGGAGAAATCTAGTATGGCTGCGACCGCTCGAATGGCTACAAGATCCCCTGTAGAGTATCTTTTCTTGATGAGTCCGCCGTCAACTCCTGCGACCTTACCGGGTCGCGTAATTTCAATTTCTTTTCTAAGTTCAGACTCTTTAACTACCGCATCTTTTTCGATACTCTCTATATCATCAAATCTTTCCTGAAGATGTGAGCCTTTACTGGTGTTCTCTGAAAGCTTTTCAGCGGCTTCCTCTATCCCGGGCATAAACAGGTATAAGAGGTTTAAAGCTTTAAATCCCGGTTATGGAACTTCACGAACAACTTGAGGAAATCAAATACTTCTTCCTTGACCTAGATAAAACGCTCTGGAACTGGGATGACACAATAATAGGAGCCGAAGACTTAGTGCATTCGCTCAGACAGAGGGATAGACAGGTTTATTTCCATACAGACAACACCTTATTGACCCGAGAACAGTACGCGAAGAAGCTGACCGGAATGAACATTGGGGCAGAGCCTGAACAGGTTCTGACTGCCGGACATTCCACAGGTTTGAAACTCGAAAAAGATAATGTAAACAAAGCCTATGTGATCGGAGAATCAGGTCTGATAGAGGAGCTTGAGAGACACGATGTGAAGATGACGGATGAGGCTGAAAACGTAGTAATGGGTTTCGACAGACAGTTCAGCTATAGAAAGACAAGAAAGGCTATGAAGATCCTAGAAGATGGAGGAAAACTTTATGTCTGCTCTAACGAACAGGTTTTCAGAACTTCAAAGGTTAAGCAACCCCATCAGGGATTGTTTAACGCCGGCTTCAGACGTTACGACCCTGTTCTTACCGGTAAACCAGGTGAAGCGTATATTGATGCTTTTCAGGACTATTTCGATTTCTTCCCCGATCGTTCCTTGCTCGTGGGAGATAGACTTGCGGACGTAGAGCTGGGAAACAGGCTTGGAATGAAGACTGGCGCAGTTATGTCAGGTGATATCACAAGAGAGAAGCTTAAGAGGGCTGATGATGTACAGAAACCGGATTTCGGGATTTCAAGCCTTAACAAGTTGCGAACCAAGTTTGTCTAAAAACCTTATTTAATTCTTTATGGCTTATCAGTAGTCATGGAACGAGAATTAAATAAAAGCTTTCTGAGCAGATCATTAGAAGAAGTCGATCTGCACAATATTGCGCCTCCCCAAAGACTGGGAAGAATAATCAATAAAGATACTAGTCCAACTGATTTTGGGGCAGACGAAAGCTTTAGAGGTTATCTAGAGGATTCATCGCGTTATGAAAATGTTCCAAGAACCGGACTAAGATTAGATTTTTGGGATTTTCCCGATCATGTCGTGGATTTTCTGAAAAGAGAGACTGTGGAAGAACACAGTGATGAGGCAGCTGCAGGAGCAGACCTTGCTGGAAAAGCTATAGAAGTTATTGAAGATTCAAGGTGGAGGAACTCAGGTTTTTCATGTGCCTTACTAAGCGTGCCTCTTAACGTGCCCGAAACAAAGAAAGTTAACGTAAATCAGTATGCAGGTCCTTCAAAGATAGATGTTGCAGCCCCTATACCGGAAGAATATCGTCAGGATGATCGTCTCTCTCAATTTACTGAAGATAATTCAGTAGGGGTGCTAGTGGACGATAATACCGTTCTAGCCACTCAACTTGAATATATGATGGACGAACTGGAAGATCAAGGTTACGAATTCGAAGATCTATACCGAATGGGCTTTGAGGAGACAGTAGAGGGCTACAAGCTTAATTGGTAAAGGAGTTAAAAGATTCTTCTTCCTTTTCAACCTATAGGTGAACTGAAAATTAAAGACCGCGTAACCGTTACATCCGCACTTCCATACATTCACGGCGTTCCACACTTAGGAAATATTGTAGGATCTCTACTGCCTGCGGATATCTTCCACCGATATCTCGACGTAAAAGGCAAGGATAACGTCTACATCTGTGGAAGCGATGTCCATGGAACACCTCTCGAACTTGAATCAATCGAAAGAGGTGTTGATGTAGAGGAACTGAAGCAGGAGCAGCACGAAAAGACGAAGGAAGTGCTTGAAAGGTTCGACATGGACTTCTCAATTTACTCGGATACTGACTGCGAACACAACAAGAAGCAGACTTACGACATGTTCGAGGAGCTTTACTGCAGCGGTTACATCAAACAGAAAGAACAGAACCTTCCATACTGTTTAAATGATAGAAGATTTCTGCCTGACAGGTATATTGAAGGAGAATGTCCTCACTGTGGAGGTTTAGCTCGTGGTGACCAGTGCGATGACTGTGGTAAACTGGTTGAACCTCAAGAGCTTGATAATAAGGAATGTCAGATCTGCGGCAACTCAAACATCGAGTTCAGAGACACGAAACATCTTTTCCTCGACCTAGAACCGTTTAAGGAAGATCTAAATGAATGGATAGATTCAGATCCTGTTCCTGTGAACATGGAGAAGCAGGTTGAAAACGATATTGCAGAAGCTGAGGACCGCTCAATTACTAGAGATCAGAAGTGGGGATTCGACGTCCCAGTTGAAAGAGTGAACAAGAGGATCGAAGAAGAGAATCTTGATGTCCCAAAACTTGGCGAAGAGTTTGAGGACAAAGTTCTCTATGTGTGGTTTGACGCTCCAATAGGTTATATCGGGTTTACCAGAGAGCTTTTT
Source organism: Candidatus Nanohaloarchaea archaeon (assembly GCA_014297435.1). Classification (GTDB taxonomy): domain Archaea; phylum Nanohalarchaeota; class Nanosalinia; order Nanosalinales; family Nanosalinaceae; genus PL-Br10-U2g16. Next base: position 42,825 of record JACOQA010000004.1, read on the forward strand.
GATGATAACGATGAGTGGAAGGATTACTGGATGAATGATAGGAGCGATGTTTTCTACTCGATCGGGAAAGACAATGCTATCTTCCACACAGTTATCTGGCCAAGTATGCTGAAGGGATCCTCAACAGAGGAAGAGAGTTATACTCTTCCTACATATGAGTTTATCCAGCAGTACCTTCTGGCTGAGGACACCAAGTTCTCGAAGTCAAGAGGTAAAGGACTGAGTACTGAGGAGGCGCTTGACATGTATCCTTCGGATTACTGGCGTTTTTACCTGGCACGAAACATTCCATCACACCACGACACGAGATTTGAATGGCAGGACTTTGAGAAAGAGATCAACAACGTGTTAAACGATACTGTCGGCAACTTTGTCAACCGTACTCTTTCTCTGGCTGAGAAATGGTTCGACAACCAGGTTCCTGATCCGGAACTAGAAGAGAGGGATGAGGAGATTGTTGAGGAAGCCGAGGAAATTGTTCAAGAGTACGAGAGGAAGTTTGAGGAGCATGACTTGAAGGAGGCTCTTGACGAGGCTTTGAAGCTAGCCAGGCTCGGAGACCAGTATCTTTCAGACGAAGAACCTTGGAACAATGAGGAAAGAAGAGAGGAAACAATCCATGTTTCAATCCAGTTGTGTAGGGCTATCGGAGCCACTTTGTATCCTTACACTCCCGAAGCTTCTGAGAAGATCGGAGACATGCTTAACACAGAGATAGATACTTCGGAAAGTGTTGACGAGTTTTCGGATCCTCTACTAGGAGGGGTAAACTCAGGTCATGAACTAGGTGAGAGAGAAATCCTCTTCGAGAAGATCGATGTGGAGGAAGACCGAGAAAATGAGGATGAATCAGAGGAAGAGGTAAACGATGAACTGAAACGTTTGAACTCGGAAACAGTCGGCTTTGAAGAGTTCGGAGAAAACGAAATCAGGATCGGAAAAGTTCTTTCTGTAGACGAACATCCTAATGCCGACAAACTATACAAGATCAGGATTGATGTAGGAGGAGCAGAACTACAGACATGTGCAGGTTTGAAGAACTATTACTCGAAGGACGAACTTGAGAACAGGAAAGTTGTTGTCCTTGCTAACCTCGAACCTGCCGAGCTTAGAGGAGAGAAAAGCGAGTGCATGATCCTAGTTGCGGAAGATGAAGAAGGGAACGTCTCCTTGTTAGAGACGGGAGAGGAAATGAAAGAAGGAAGCGAAATTAAATAGAAGTTAATTAAGCTCTATCCTGTCTATTCCTTTCTTTTTCGCTTCTCTTACTAGAGGATTATCATCTATCACAAAATCATTCTCTTCATAACCTGTTTCTTCCTCCACAGTCTCTCCTCTCACACGCGTATCTAGACTTCCGTGTGTTCCTCTTGCTTCAAACTTATAGGATGCCTCTGTCTGTTCAAGCTGGTCCATGAGTTCTCCGATTGGTTTTTCGTTCAGATGTTCACCGTCATCCAAAGCGGCGGTATGGTCGTATACTTCGTCTGATCCACTTTCATAGTCCATTTTAGTAGCCTCCATCGGGAATATATCCTTCTCCAAGTTTCTCCTTGATCTCTGGTACACAAGGTTCGTCAAGGGATTCTACAACTGTTTCAAGATCTTCCGTCTTTTCTGATCTGTAAACTTCGACTGAATCGGGCGATTTACCGTTTACTTCAATTCTTTCGTAAAGCCTTTCTCCTTCATCGTTCTTTATTGCAGTTGTCTTGTGTTTCTTACCGTCTACATCAAATTCTGCAGTCTCAATAGTATAGGCTGAACTGTCGACCAGAACTTTTGTAGTGTTAAGCCCCCCATCTTCTGAGCTGGCTGCTTCAGCCACCAAGTGGCGTTCTTCCATAGGGCGATACGCTTCCATCTGACCGTATCCGCCATCAGTTCTAGCCTCCTCGTTTAAGTTTTCTGGATTGTCGAGTTCCAGTTTTGGAACATCTTCTTCCAAAATGGTTTCTATTTTGCTGTCTGTATTGCTGTTCATTTTGTGTTCACCTCAATTTTCTGTTTCGTAATTTGTCTTGTTCCAACCTCTTCGTTGAGTTCTTCGAGGCTTTCGTTGGTCGCGTTGTCGTAAATCACGTCCGGACTCATGTGTTGTTATTACTTAGTGACACATAAAAAGGTTGTGGTGCACCGCAACCTAACCGATATTTCAAACCTCAAAATATATAACGCGGAACATCAGAGAAAACTAGATCCTGATTCCCGAAAATATCAACCTAATAATTCTCAGCAATGCCTTTCCCCATTATCTTTAGAGCAGGTAGATAGCCACCTAAACCAATCCTTCATAAGTATCCAGGGCTTCTTCCACCAAATCAACCCCATCAACAACTTGATCTAAGAACTCAAAACGGAAAACATCTTCTTGTCTAGATCTGGGTCCATAGACACAAGATAAGAATATCCCCCCAAGACCTCGAAAAATATTCAAATTCCTCATTTACTTCAGAAGCCATACCCATATCCACGTAGACTCCAAGAAATACCTCTTCTCCTGATTTAGAAACTGAATCTATGAACGAGATATAGTTTCAAAATATAAAATACTGAATTTCAGGTAGCAAAGATATGAAACTCAAGTTTCTAGGAACCGGCGGAGGAAGATATGCCACAGGAAAACAGCTAAGAAAAACAGGCGGAATAATTGTGAAAACCGATGAAACACAGATCCATATTGATCCGGGTCCTGGCGCACTCGTCGAAACACACTCAGAACTAGAGAAACCAGAAGATACGGAAGCAATCATAGTTTCCCACGGTCACCCTGACCACTCGAACGATGCAGAACCTATTATTGAGATGATGACTCACTGCTTTGAACATCCCGGAACCGTTTTTGCTTCCGAAAGCGTTCTCTCAGGTTTCGGCGAGATCGAGAAAGGGATCAGCACTTACCACCAAAACCTCTGTGGGAAAGTCAAAACACTTGAAGAAGGTACAGAGGTCGAGTTCAAGGACGTGAAAATTGAGTCCCAACAAATGTTCCACTCAGATCCTAGAACACAGGGATTCACAATTGAGACCGGTGAGAAGAGGATCGGTTTCTGGACAGACACCGAGTACTCAGAAGAACTACTTGATCTTTACGAAGGCTGTGACACCATGGTCATTTACTGTTCCAGACCGAGAAGCAACGAGATTCCGAGCCATACCTCAATAGAAAAGGTGCCGGACATAATCAAGTCAGTTCAACCTCAAACAGCTATACTGACACACTTCGGCTCTAAATTTTTGGAGTCGGACATGGAAGCAGAACGAGAATGGATAGAGGAGAAAGTAGAATCGAAAGTTATATTGGCGGAGGATGGAATGGAGTTTCCCGGGAATCGTAGTTTAGGCGACTTTTAGCATTTTAAGAAGTTTTAGGCTGCAGCCTCGGACTGAGATTCTGCCTCGGGCTGAGGTTGCTCTTCCTTATTTGCTGCTTCCTGTTGGCTCATCTGCTGATTTACAAATCCAGGAACTTCGTTAGGCATCAAGCCTCTTTTAGTAAGATCCTTTGCGATCTGTTCAGATTGGTCTCCAGGAATTTCAGGCAACATCGTTGATATCACGTTAGCTGACTCAGATACTATTTCTTCATCGGTCATTCCTCCCGGACCGTATTGGTTTACGTGTACTTCGTCTCCGACACCTAACTTAGAGTATGTCTCCGCAGAGTTCACAGCAACAGATTCTTCGTACTCTTCTACCATGTTTTCATGGTTGTGACCACCAACATGAGCCACTACATTATCGTACTCTTCGACAAGAGATCTCTGTGCTATCGAACCATATTCCCCTAGGATGTCTTGGTGTCCCGCAAGCACAACAGGACCATCGTGCCCCTCAATCATAGGCTCAATAGGCTCTCTTACCTCTTCAAACGTCTCCATCGCATCTTCCTTCTCATCCAGATAGTTCTCATGCTCATCATTTCTGAGGTCTTCAGGTATCTCTTTCAATTCAAGTTCTTCGGCATCTAGTCCAATATCTCCGTGTCCGAATAGGCTGCCTACATATTCTACAACCGAGCCCACTACAGGTATGCTCCCCAATATACCGTAATCCGGCTCTTGAGATTCTTCCATGGTTTCAACGATATTTTCAAGCTCCTCCCCCTCATAAATTTCTTCAAGTTCTGGCTCTTCAAGGTATTTTTCTTCGATTTCAGGTTCGACGCCGTGAGATGCGCCTACGATTCTAAGATCTCCTATATCGACATAGTCGTTTTCCAGGTCTTTGACGTCGTAGTCTTCTATAAGGAATTCTCTGAGATTGTTCTCACCTTCATACTCCTCGAATCTTTCTTCAGCTCTCTCCTCTACAGCTTTCTTGAACGCATCAGCATCATTTGTAGGATGTGATCCGTAAACGTGATCGTGGTTGCCTGGAAGATCTCCTATTTCAACTTCTAGCTCGTCTTTTATTTTGCTCATTCCTTCGAAGTGGCTGACCTGTCCATCAATATATTCATCTATAAGGTCTTCCTCGAAGTCTTCAGGTTCATAGTTGTCATCATCGTCAAAGCTAACAACCTGAGGCGGAAGTTTGAAGTTGTCTCCCGAGTTAACTACATAGTCTATCTCATCTTCCTCGAATTCTTCGACTATATCATCATAAGGCTCATCAAGTTCGGAGTCGCTCAGGTGGAGAATGTTTGCATCGTAGTCCTCAGAGCCATCTAAGTTCGGGACATCGTAGCTGTCAATTACTTCCGGTTCGTATGCTTCTTTAGTTTGACCAGCAGGGTTCTGAGGCTCTGAGTCTGGTACAGATGGTGTTTCGGGAGATACTGTTCCCTCAGGTTGAGAAGAGTCTTGAGTTTCAGCCTTGCTCATATTGGTTAATGGTGGACGAAGAAATATAAAGCTTTTGTTACCTGATGATCAACACATATTTCTCTGAACTTTCTTTTCAGAAAGCCCTAAAAAATTCATTTCTAATTACTTATTCATGAGCTTGAAGGCAACTCCGGGTGGACGCTTTGTACTCCGGGAAAACACAGTTCTACAGTAGCTCCAGCCTTCAAAATATCCTGATTATCTCAACTAATTTTTCTCGTGATTTATCTATGAAACTGAAACACCTAGACTTAACGCTTTCGCAGCTTCAAAACCCATTTAACGCTTCTCCGGAAATCCGGGAAACAAGAGGCTACTAAAAATGGTTGAAGGCGACTACAACGCAGGCGAAGTTGAAGAGAAATGGCAACAAAAATGGGAGGAAAACAAGGTCTACAGATATCAGGGAGGCAGAGACTCGGATAAGAAGGAAGTCTTCTCTATCGACACGCCGCCTCCGACAGTATCCGGAAACCTCCACTTTGGACACGTCTATGGAAACACTTTAGCGGATTTCCAGGCACGTTTCCAGAGGATGAGAGGTAAAGAGGTTTACTTCCCTTTCGGTCACGACAACAACGGAATCGCCTCAGAAAGACTTACAGAAAGAGAACTAGGCATAAAACACCAAGACTTCGAGAGAAAAGAGTTCCAAGAAAAGGTTAGAGAGGTCTGTGAAAAGTATCAGAACGAGTTCGAAGAAGGTATGCGTTCGTTCGGTTTCTCGATGGACTGGGACAACACATACACAACAATCGATCCAAAAGTCCAGAAGATCTCCCAGCTCTCCTTTATTGATCTATACGAAAAAGGTAGGGAGTACAGGAAGAAAGCACCAGCGATTTGGTGCCCTGAATGTGAGACAGCTATCAGCCAGGTCGAGACAGAAGACGATGAACAGCATTCCCATTTCAACGATATCGAGTTCCCCTTAGCTTCAGGAAACGGATCGGTTATGATCTCTACTACGAGACCTGAACTACTGCCAGCATGTGTCGCAATCTTCGTCCATCCGAATGATGAGTCAAACGACCATTTGGTTGGAGAGAAAGCTGAAGTCCCGCTGTTTGACAGAGAGGTCCCTATTATAGAGGACGAAGGAGTTGATATGGAGACAGGTACAGGAGTTGTAATGTGCTGTACGTTCGGAGACCAGAATGACATCGAATGGTACCAAAAACACGACCTAGATCTCAAAGTTGCTATTGACGAGACAGGAACCATGACAGAACTCGCAGAGAAATACGAAGGAATGAGTACAGAAGAAGCCCGAGAAGAGATCATCGAAGATCTAGAAGCGGAAGATTACCTGATGGATCAGAGAGATATAACCCATACTGTTCAGGTCCACGAGAGATGTGGCAGCAGTCTAGAGTTCATGGTCTCGGAGCAGTGGTACGTCAAACTGTTGGACAAGAAAGAGGAATACCTTGAAGCAGGTAAAGAGATGGATTGGAATCCGGAGAAGATGTTTACACGTTACAAGAACTGGATCGAAGGACTCCAGTGGGACTGGTGCATCTCAAGACAGAGAGACTCAGGCATCCCATTCCCGGTCTGGTACTGCGAAGGGTGTGGCGAAGAGATTATTGCCGACAAGTCCGACCTACCGGTCGATCCACTCAGTGATGAACCACCAGTTGCTAAATGCCCGGAATGTGACTCAACCGATTTTGAACCGGAGGACGATGTCTTCGATACATGGGCAACAAGTTCGTTAACACCTATGATAAACGCAGACCTCCAGTACAATGAGGAAATCGATGAACTGGATATAAACAAGGAAGAGCTCTACCCTATGAACCTCCGTTATCAGGGACATGACATAATTTCGTTCTGGCTGTTCCACACAGTCATCAAATGCCTGGAGCATACCGGCGAGGTTCCATTCGAGGAGGTTCAGATCAACGGCATGATCCTCGATGAGAACAGGCGTAAAATGTCAAAGTCGAAAGGAAACGTTACAACTCCTGAAGAGGTTACGGACGAGTTCTCTGTTGATGCAGCACGTTATTGGGGTGCAAACGCTTCGGTCGGTGACGATCTGGCGATGAAGACGGATGAGCTGAAATCCGGAGAGAAGTTGATGAGAAAGCTATGGAACGCATCTAAGCTTGTCGAGCAAATCGGGAACAAGAACATGCCGGACATCGAGGAAGAGGACTTGGACGAAGTTGACCGCTGGATTATAGGTGAAGCGGACGCAGCAGTTGAAGAAGTTACCGAGAGAATGGAGAACTATGACTACTCGAAGGCACGAGACAGTTTAAGGGTTGCTTTCTGGCATAAATTCTGCGACGACTACCTAGAGATCGCCAAGCAAAGGCTTGACGAGGAAACCGATCTTTCAACCGTTTACGCATTGAAGGTTGCTCACAAGAAGTTCCTTAAGATGTTCGCACCATTCATGCCTCACATCACCGAAGAGATCTGGAGAGATATGTACAGCGAGTCTTCGATTCACAGAAGCAAGTGGCCTGAACCAGAGCACGTTGATGCAGAACTAGAGAAAGGTGAGAACGCGATGGAAGTTATTTCGGGTTTGAGAAAGTTCAAGACCCAGAACCAGATGTCGCCTACCGCCGAACTCGAAACAGTCAAGGTCTTCGGAGAGATAAGGGGCTTCACAGACGCTATCAAGGAAGTTATGCACGTGGAAAACCTTGAAATCCTGACCGAGGAACCAGAGACAGAGAAACAGATCGTAGAGATCAAGCTTGACTATTCGAAGGCCGGACCTAAGTTCGGAGACGATATTGGCGAGATAGAAGCAGCATTAGAGGATAACGAATGGCATATCGATGCAGGAATGCTGGAGGCTGCGGACCACCACATCCCCGCAGAGATGTACGAAGTCCACGAACAAAGAGAGTTCAAGGGTGAAGGCGAGATGATCGAGACAGAGAACTCGGTCGTCATCGTCGAATAAACTCTTTCCTCTTCTATTTTAGAACAACCGGTTAAAACTTCCCTTCCCAATTTTCTTTCATGACATCTGAAAATGGGATGCGTGTAGGGCTTTCACTAGGTCCAGAAGGAGATCTTGTCGAAAATATTGAACTAGCAGAGGACATGGACTTTATCGAGTTTGGACTAGGTGAAGGAGAACGACTTCAGGAAGATATTGACGCTGAAGAAGTCAACGAGAAACTAGAAGAATTAGATCTTGACTTGGTTGTCCACCTTCCTTTCCGACAGGTTCTTGCGACAGCGGTACCAGAACTAAACGAATCGATACTTGAGTATCATGACAGACTTCTCGAGTTCTCAACTCAGATGGGTGCAGAGAAAGCAGTTGTCCACGTAGATACGAGAGGGAAACACGAGGAGATTGAAGAAGAACTGATCCTTGAACAGATAGAGAAACTTGACGAACTTGGAAAGGAGCACGGAATTGAGATAGTTTTCGAGAACCTGGGTCACTGGAGAGGTATAGAACTTGAAGAGCTTGGAACTATGCTGGAAGAGCTTGAAGTCTCTATGTGTTTTGACACAGGTCACGCCTTTTCAGAGGTCGGACAGGAAGAAACAGAAGAATTCTTGGAAGAATATTCTCACCTGATTTCGCACATTCACTTTACCGATACACGCGAGGGCAGGGACATGCACCTACCTATCGGATCTTCAGAAGTAGGCTTCGAGGGCATGATGGAAAAATTCGAGGATTTCGATGGAACAGCCTGTATGGAGATCTTTACAGATGATCCAGACTACATCCAGCTATCAAAGTGGAAGGTGAAGGATCTGTTCGAAGAAGGTTAAAAGAGTTCTAGTACAACTTTTTCGCATGACCGACCCAAATCAGAACGACGAGGACGTAGGAATGAACAAATACCAGTTGAAGAAACTGGTTAACAAGCTTGACGATATAAGAGGTAGAAATACCGAGCTTGTTTCTCTATACATACCGGCAGGTTATGACATGTCCAAGATTTCTGAGTTCATTACCTCAGAACAGTCTGAGGCCGAGAATATCAAGTCTAAACATACTAGAACTAATGTCCAAGATGCGCTGGGCAAGATAGGAAGAAAGGTTCAGGAAGAACATACTACACCTGAAAACGGTGTTGCTTTCTTTGCTGGAAACGTTTCGGATACACAGGGAAGACCTGAAATTAATATATGGGAGGTAGTTCCCCCACAGCCTATCGAGTCCCGACACTATCGATGTGACAAAGAGTTTGTTCTTGAACCTCTAAAGCAGATGATCGTAGACGATTCAGTCTACGGACTTATCGTATGTGACAAGAACGAGGCTGCAATAGGATATCTTCAAGGTAATTCGATCAAGACAGCGTACACGCTTGATTCTGAAGTTCCTGGCAAAACACGTGCCGGAGGACAGTCAGCACAGAGATTCGCACGATTAAGAAAAGAGATGCTTAAATCTTTCTTAGGCGAGATCGCGGACAAATCACAGACTGCTTTCCTCGATAAAGCCAGAGAAGACAAACTTCTCGGCATAATCGTTGGAGGACCCGGATTCGTGAAAGATAAACTTCTAGATGATGACTACCTTCACCAAGAACTACAGGAAAAAGTTATTACAAGAGAGAGTCTTGGACACTCCGGCGAGGGCGCCCTGAAAGAACTAGTTAACAGGGCTGAAGAATCTATTGAAGATTCACAAGCCGTTCTGGAGAAGCAGGAAGTTCAGCGATTTTTCAAGAACCTGAAAGAGGAGAACGGAAAAAGCGAGTACGGTCTTGAGCCAGTTATGAAGGCTTTGAAGATGGGTGCTGTTGATACCGTTTTGATCTCGGAAGACTACGATATGTTTGAAGCTAAGTACGAATGTGATAACGACCATGAGAAGACTGTTTTCGAGAAGGAAGCCGAGATAGATGATTCAGTCGAATGCAGCGAATGCGGTGAAGAAATGGTTTTAGAGGAGATTTCTGATATAATTGATGTTGTTGCAGAGAAAGCAGAGGAAATGGGTTCAGAGCTTGAGATCATTTCCACCGATCACGAGGAAGGACAGCGATTAATGAATATGGGCGGAATCGCGGCAGTTCTAAGGTATAGAATCAGGTAAAAAATCCTTAAAGATGGAAATTCTGTTTCTGTATATGAACTTTGATATTAAGGGAGTTGAACTTGATGACAACCATTACGTCATCAAACAGGCACTATACAGGAATAAATACAGGGTCGAGGATTCTTCGGGTAAAACAGTTCTGAAAACCAAGCAGAAGCTGTTAAAGATGAAAGAGGAATTTCCTTTCACTAATTCGGATGAAGATACCGTTTTCAGTATCAAAGCCAAGAACCTGATGGATATAGCAGGCGACTATGCCCTGATAGATGAGGAAACCGGAGAAACGTTCGCAACGCTCGAAAAGAAATTCACGTTCTTCAAGCACGACTGGAAGGTCAAGAATTCAGAAGGTCAGGAGATAGCAAGGATTGAAAGTGCGAGCTTCGGACTTGAAGTGATGCGTTCTTTGGTTGGATTCTTGAACCTGATACCTCAGAAATATGATATCTCAAGAGGTGAGGATAAGATAGGAAGCCTAAACGGAAGATTTAAGCTGAGAGATGTCTACGATCTGAAGTTCGATGAGAAAGTGTCTGAGCCGTTGATAGCTGCGGCAGTTGCCGTCGATGCACTGGAGCACAACTAGAGCTCTGACTCCAGATCCTCCAGTATTTTTTCCGTCTTCGTATACCTCCCAAGCTCCATAGCTTTCTGTGCGTGCTCGACCTTCATTATAGAGTCCTTTGGAAGCTCTCCACCTTCCTGGAGATCATTCTTTATCTCTTTTGAGATCTGTTCAAGCTTCAACTTGAGCATCTTTCTTCGATGCATCCTGAAACCCAAGTATCCTGCGCATGCGAATAAAACAAGCAAAAGGGACGCCACCACCGGTAGAACTAGTTCTCTAGGTTGTTGTTCTGGTTCTGAGATTTCTTCCTCGGTATTGTTAAGCGTTGAATCGTCTTCAGCCGGAGTGCTTTCTATCTCTTTAACTCCTATAGCGAATTCAGTTGGTGCAGACATTACTGCACTGAAGTGCGTCTTGCCTGACCTTTCCGCCATTTTATTTGAACCTATGCTCTGCCAAGGGTCTCTCCGGACGTAAACATCGATTTTAGAACCGTTCAGGAGTTCGTTACTGACCGAGAAATTAATAATAAAACGGCTGTTCTGAAGACTAGAGTCAAGACTGTAGCTGTTAAGAATATTGAACTCCTCTGCTTCGAACATCTGTCTTGTGATAGTCAAGTTTATCCTTTCCTCTCCCGTCCTATCTACCACCAATGAGTTTATTCCCTCCAAGCCTTCTAGATCCAATTTCTTGTCTCGTGATATGTTGATGTTCCTGAAAACTGCTTGGTCATTTTCAACCGTTCTCTCTTCCTGGATCTGATTTTCGTCTTCTTGCTGGAAAGCTGTTAGGCTTCCTGAACCACCTCCAGACGATCCCCCTCCTGAACCACCGGAGTCATCGGAAGAGTCTGTAGAGCTTTCCGTCTCTTCAGCGACCGCGTAGGCGGAGAAGCTGGAAACGTTGGTTTTTGCGACTGTTGAGTTCACTTCGCCCGAATCAATCTCTCTCCAGTCACTATCGCATTCATCCCTTTCAAAAGACCACTCGTCGCATTTCAGGAGTTTAGGAGAGTCGGTCTCAGCGTACTTGATGGTTAGTCCTGCCTCGGAGAAGTTTAGGTCGGTGTCGGCAGCAATTACCTCCTTGAACTCAGTGTTTTTCCTCTCTAGATTGTCTGTTGAGACGTCCTCGGACCAGTTAACTGTAGTATTAGTATCTTTAGATATTTTGACTTCTCTGAGCTCTACATTCGAGTTATTGCCTACTTCTAGATCCCATACTCCCTCAGGGATCGATTCATTAAAGGCGGAGGTATTGGAGCTTTTCAGGGTGAAGTTCCTGCCCCGGATGCTATGTTGAACCGAGTTCTTTTTCTTCCCGTTCTTGAACCTTAAAGTGAGATTAACGGGTTTTCTTACTTCGAAAGTCTCATTCAGGGTGTTCCGCTTTGAATAAGTATCGTTGACTATAACTTTAGCCGTATAGTTTCCTCTCTGTGCTGTCTTGTTGAAAAGCTCTGTTTTTCTGAAACCGGAAGGATAAGGGTTTTCACCAGGAAAACCTAGTTTCCTTGTTTCTGTGGTTGAGTTCGGATACGTGATTTTGAGCTTTACCGTGTCTGGTGTCTCCTCTTTCATCTTGTAACTAAGATTAACTGTATCATTTATCTTGTAGACATCCCTTTTGTCCAAATTGGTTATTTTAGGGGCTAAGTTCTCGATCGTAAAGAATTCTGACTTGAAACGTGTGTTGTTAAATTTGTCCGTCCCGTTAACAGTTATGTTGGTTTTCCCGGGTTTTAGATCAAGCCTCGAGTAGTAGAAGCTCGAATTTTTCGATTTTAACCCTTTGGAAGTCCCGTTTATGTATAGATCTGCCGATTTAAGATCTTCATTTGAGCTGATGTTCGCCCAGATCTTCTCTGTCGTGTACGTAGTGTTTTCGATCGTTGAAAACTTCAGGGTTGGAGCTATGCTGTCTATCTCCAGGGAGCTGTTTGAAACCGCCAGGTTACCTACATCATCCTCAACAAAGTAGGTCAGATTGTAACTTGTCTCTTTGAATTTTACGGTGTTATTGAAGTGATAAGTGTTGTTTAATGCTAGTGTGTAGTTCTTCTTACCGTCTTCCTCGGACCGTACCTCCGCTACCGCTTCTACATGTGTGCTGTCGTTGACCGAGATGTTTATTGTACCAAACGGTTCCCTGTACTTGCCTGCCGGCTCATTCACAGTTATGTTGGGCTTTGATGTGTCGACCGTCAGTCCAACAGATTCCTTCGCTGTGTTGCCGTTAGGGTCTGTGGCGTAAACCACAAGGTTGTACCTCCCGTCCTCAAGGTCCAGTGAGGTGTTTCCGGTAATCGTCTTGTTATCTGAACCATTGTTGTACTCTACTGTTGTTTCTTGATCTACACTATATCTAAGATCGAAGCTACCTGGATAGGAACGGTTTTGAGGACTGTACAAACTAAGCTTGGGAACTGTATCGACCCTGAAGCTTCGGTTCGTCGAATTTACGTTTCCATGTTCGTCTTCAACATATAGAATTATGTCGTGGTAGCCTTCCTCGAATTCAAACGTTTTGTTCCCTGAAAGGGTTTTGTTCTCGGATCCGTTGCTGTACAGAACCTGATTAGCATCTTTCGAGGTGTAGTTGATGGATAATTCGTCTTTCGAGTACGTACGGTCTTTAGGTTGGTGTATACGAATATCTGGCGGAACGGTATCGACAGTAAAGTTTATAGAAGACGAGTTCCAGCCTCCTGAACTGTGCTTGGCGTAGAAAGTCGCGTTATGGAACCCCTCGCTTAAGCCATCTCTTTTATCGTAAAAGTGAGTCTCTGTATCATTCTGCATGGAGATATTTGAACCATAATCAACTGCGTAGAGAGTCTTCTCGATCTTCATATCGGTCGAAATGTTGAAGTAAGCTGAATTGTCCGTATAAGTTGTGTTGTTCGGAGATTCTATCGTTATATTCGGATATCTGAGCCTCTCTTTTTCGAGTAGCAACGTGTAGTCCTGCTGCCCTATCTCCGGCACACTTGACCCCTTTACTTCTACGGTCAAATCTCCGCTTTCAGGTATATAGACCTTTTCCACGTTGTTCAGATCGTCTGACTTGTTTCTCCAAGGCTCCTTTGTAGCACGTGAAGAGTTGAGTGTCCAAGGATAGAACCTCTGACCCATCGAGTTCTTTACAATGAGATCAAGATTGTTCACTAAATTAAAACCTGAGGAGGATTCGGCTGCGGGGTCGGACCACACAAGTGTTAAGTTAGCCGAGCCCTCTACGTCAAGGCTGTAACTATCTTTTTCGCCTGTTAAGACCGATCCCCTCTTTATCAGGTCTCCTTTGTCTGCACGAAGGTAATCTATAGATCTTGAGACATTCAGTAATCCCCAGCCAGTTTTGTAGCTGGGTCCAGCCGAGTTGAGATCAGTTGCTGTATGTATCATCAATCCTTTTAGCTCCGAAGGTGTAGCGTTCCTGCCTTTCAACTCTCTGAACTCCTGCTGTAGAAGTAGTATAGCTCCTGATACAGCGGGTGATGACATCGAAGTTCCTTGTTTAGCGGCGTATGAGTTGCCAGGAACAGTGGAAGTAACAACCTCTCCTTTTGCCATGAGATCGGGTTTTATCCTTCCGTCATCCGTAGGACCGTAAGATGAAAAGCTTGATCTCTTGCCTGAACCATCAAGCGAACCTACTACGATAGTGTTTTTTGCCGTAGCTCCAGGTCCCGTCAGTGTACTGCCATCGCCACTACATTCACCTAGATTTCCGGCTGAGAAGACCACTGGTATACGCTCCACGCTTGTTTCTCCGGCAACTACATCATCATAACCAGCACTTCTTTGGGTATAAGCTCCAAGGATATCTTTTTCATCTGAACAACCTATATCGAATCCCCATGAGTTTTGTGATACTTCCGCATCGTAATTACTAACTGCATCCTTGTGCTCATTAACTAGTTCAGAGTAGTCAGCAGGCCATTCATAACTAGCAAGTGTTGCATTAGGCGCGATACCACGATAAAGAGGATTCTTTTTTCCTGCGCCAAGCACGGTTCCGGCAACATGCGTGGCGTGATCACTAACCGAACAAGCAGACTCTGTGCAGCCTGAGTCCCCTCTAACAGTTTTTCCGGAGTAGTTTAGGTCAACGTGTTGTGCTGCCCAGCCACCATCCCATACTGCACCCCTTACACCTGATCCGTTGAGTTCAGTATCCCAGCTTTTCAGCCTGTCTACCTCGATCATGTCCCGGGAACCATCATTCATAACTTTAAGAGGTGGTGGAGGCGGGCTTATCCACTTTACTGGTCCCTTAGCGAATTCTGACGGTTCTTTTTCTGTCCTAACCTTCCAGCTCTTTTTTCCTCTTGAAACAAGTTCGCCGGTTCTTTCAACAAATTCCTCTTTCTCTTCCTGACCTGTATTGTTGAAGAACTCAATTAGGAAAGTATTTTTCTCAGTATTAGAGCTCAAGTTTCTGTCTTTAATACTGGGAGAAATCCTGTCCTCTGGATTAATATCCAGCACATTAACCTTTGGATTGGTCTCAAGCCTTTCCACAGCGGAGGACGTAAGATCAGCGTAGTAAGCGTTTTTTGGTATGTACCCCATCAGCTCAACGCCTTTAATTTTACCGTTTGAACGATTAGGAATATCATCGAACTCTAGGATGTGATATCCGGGTTCAGTTTGGGTTCCAAAAGCACTGATCGAAGGTTTTTCAGGTTCAACAGCACCTGATTTCAGGTTTACCTTTCCGGCTGAAGTCGACACCAGCAATAATATCAGAAGTATAAGTCCTAGAAGCCTCCATGAACCATCAGCCATAACACATATCTAGAAAAAGCTGTTTTTTATCATATAGGACTATTCTATAAGGAACTTCCTATAGAGATCCTTAGTATTTCTATAAACTACAAATCCAACGACTAAGAGAACTATACCCAGAGCTACAGCGGTCGAAGCTTTGTCGATCTGTGAAGCAATATCTCTGAAACCCTTCTGAGCATACCAACCAATCATAGCTAACCCAAAGTTACGGGGAAGCATCCCTACGAAGCTCCAGAAGCCGTATTTCCTCCAATCCATTCTAAAAAGACCTGCGCTACCTGAAATCAGCGAAAGAGGTACAAGCGGAATAGCCCTGAACAGAGCTACGTAGTATCCTTCACGACCTGAATCGAAGTGATGTTCCAGACCTTCGATCTCCTTCCAAGAAATATCCAGGTAGCGACCGTACTTCTCGATTATAGGCTTGCCTCCCTTATATGCGATCCCATAGACAAAATAAGAGCTTATCACTGAGGCAATTGATGCAGGAAGAGCAATCCAGAAAAATATCTCTAAAGCTGCAGCTCCGATTGTGGTTGCCTCTACTAGAAATGCTCCGGCAGCCATAGGTATAATCGGTGACGGAATCGGAACTATAACCTCCTCTATCACCATTCCCAGAACCACTGCTAGTAACTTGTATTCTATTACGAGCTGGATTAGTTGGGAAGCTACCATGGAAATAAAGTTAACACCTAGTTTAATGTAAAGACCTTAGTCGCTCATAGATCTGAGAGAAGTCCTTCAAAGAACTGAATAATTTTTTGAAGTAAACCGGTTTTTCTCTTGACTTCCTGTGTTCTGTTTGGAAGACTTAATTTCTGGATCTCTAAATTGCTGGATGATCCTTCAGGCTTTGCTGTATAAACAGGATAATCAAAGTCGTTAACTTTTTCAAGACATTTTTCGAATTTCTCCCTCTCATTGTAATTACAGGGCTTCATGTCCATCCTTTTACTGAAAAACTCCCACTTCTCCTCAGGGCTCTTAACCTTTGAATCGAAATCCATGCCCTCATAAAGTTCGTATATCGAACCGTTATCCCTAACATAATTTCTCATAACGAGTTCTGAGTAAGCGTATCCGAAATCTCTGTAATCAGCAAAATTATGGGGGTTCCAGTTCTTCATGAAGCTCATATTTTGGTCGTAGTACTGCCAAAGTGTTTCCCTTGAGCCTTTCGACTCTAAGGAATAGATAACATTTTTCCCCTCTATCTCGGATCTATACTCCTCCTTCTCCCCGAATAGGGATCTGGGACCGATATCTATCCTTCCCGAATTGTAGAGTTTTTTCCTCATCAAAAACTCCGCATACTCGGAAGTTCCCTCCTCAAAGTAAGATGACTTTGTTCCATCCCATTTTAGCTTCCTGTCGTTCAAACCGTGTACCACTTCATGCGACAGAACCGGTAGAGAACTTTCACCTAGATTTTTCCTAAGCCGGATGCTTCCTGAAACATATTCTCCTGCACTCCACCTGTTTACTGTTCTGTTGTACTTTTCACTGGGTAGAGTGGCAGCCGGAAATCTTTCGAAGCCTTGAACCTGTCCAATAGTTCCTACTGCTACAGTATAAGCTTCGTCCGCGTTTTCGGGCAGAGAGCCGAAGAAGTTGAAATAGTCGGTAACGTTCCCCTTCCCGAAGTTAAGCCTGATATTGGTAGGTCCTTCTCCTCTGAACTGCATTTTCGAGCCTTTGTACGATGATAAAAATCCGTAATCGATCCAACCCGAGATAAAGTCTACAACTTTTACAGTTCCAGTGGTTTTCTCTCCTTTGAAGCTTGGAAGTGAAAGTTCTCGTCTGTGCCAGTCCTCATGGATTTTTTCTGCCTCCTCATTAATCTTCATCCTAATTTGCAGGGTTTCGGAATTCCTAGGTCTTCCTTTGTTTGTGGATACAATCACCGAATCGTTGGATAAAGTATAACTATCTATTCTACCCAAAGAGTCGTTAATACCAATTATTTCAGCGTTTTCAGGTATTTTCCAGTCCAGCCTCCAGTTTGATACAGGACATTCTTCCTGACAGTCAAGTTTGACTGTTGTGTTCATCAAAATCTTCTCTCTGTCCGCTTCAATACTGTACTGGACTTCGGCAGCGGATGAAGCAATGAAAATTATGAGTAGAACAAGAACGATTTTTTTCCTCATACCCAAGGATTGGCTTGTAGCAAATAAAAGAACATATGACCAAGAATGTAGTATGGCTATACTCTCGGACAAGGAGATTAGAAGGATCGTAAGGGAGAAAAACGCGGTAGAAGCGAAGAAAGGTCCTGAAATAGATCTTGATCTTCAGGTTGGACCGGCCTCGATGGATTTCAGATTGGGATACGAATTCGGCGTGATGAACACACGAAAGTTAGATATTATAGATACTAAGAACATGGAGAAGTACCAGAAATACATAGAGAAAGAGAAACATACTGCTGAGGACGGTATTGTTATACATCCTGGCGAGTTCATCCTTGGTTCAACAATCGAGAAGATAAACCTGCCTGATAACATGGTTGCTAGAGTTGAAGGTAGATCCAGTTATGGAAGACTGGGAATAATCGTTCACTCGACGGCAGGATTTGTTGATCCAGGTTTTGAGGGGGATGTAACTCTGGAGATCCAGAACCTTGGAAACGCACCCGTGAGAATGTATCCTGAAGACCGTGTATGCCAGGTAGCGTTCGAGACCATGGAAGGTGAGGTAGAGAGTCCTTACGGAGAGAAGAAAGACGTTAAATATATGGGACAGACCGGCGCAACCGGATCTAAACTAGACAGGGAGAAGAGGGAATGAAACCTGTAGACTGCCACTGCCATTTAGACTTCGAACAGTACAAAGATGATCGAGAGAAAGTAGTTGAGAGAGCCAGAGACAATCTGGAGTTCGTCATTAACGCAGGAAGCAACTTGAAACATAACGGCAAGGCTCTCGAGCTACAGGCGAAATATGAAGGTTTTGTTTACGCTAATCTCGGACTACATCCTACTTATACCGAAGATTTTGACCAACTTGAGGAAATTAAAAAAAAGATACGGGATGAAGACCCTATAGCCATCGGCGAGATTGGTCTAGATCATCACCATGTAGAAGATGACGCAATTCGGGAGAGACAGGAAGAGGTTTTCCGCGGAATGCTTCAACTAGCCGAAGAGCTTGAGAAACCAATTGTCGTACATACAAGAGATGCGGAGAAGAAATCAGTTGAGATTATAGAAGAATATGATATAGAGAACGTTATGCTACACTGTTTTAACGGCAAACCTGATTTAGCGAAGAGAGCAGCAAAAAATGGCTGGAAAATAGGTGTGACCACCCAGGTTCTCTATTCTGCAAGAGTTCAGAATATTGTTGAGAAGTTAAGCCTAGAATCTATTTTGCTGGAGACTGATTCGCCCTTCCTTTATCGCGGTGAGAGAAACGAACCTGCAAACGTAAAGGAATCTGTAGAAAAGATTTCTGAGATCAAAGACCTCGAAGAGACAGAGGTTCACGAGAGAACTACTTCCAGCGCCAAAAAGTTCTTCGGCTTGGAAGGTTGAAGGGTTGAAGCGTATTTCTTTATATGTTGGGCATTAAGTATCCAATATGGTACTCGAAAAGTTCAAGGACAAGGTTTCTACGGAGCCTAATGTTGCGGTTTACGTTGACGGACCGAACGTGATCAGGAAACAGTTCGATTTAGACCTGGATGCTTTGAGAGAGAAGGTTGAAGACTTTGGAAACATAAAAGTTGGAAAAGTCTTCCTCAATCAATACGCCTCCGAAAAACTAATTGAGGCAATAGTATCACAGGGCTTTGAACCAGCTCTAGGTCTTGGAGGAGAAAAAGATAAAGAAAGCGATGTCGACGTCTATATGGCGGTAAATGCGATGGAATCCGTGTTCTCGGATGATATTGACGTAGTTGTTATCGTTACAAGAGACGCTGACTTCCTTCCGGTTGTTCAGAAAGCAAAAGAACATGGTAAAGAAACTGTAGTTATAGGAATGGAGCCAGGCTTTTCCACAGCACTTCAGAACGCAGCGGACGAAGTAATCGAACTAGACTAAAAAATGGCTCCGATCAACTTCAACCTTACATCTACCTTCGATCTTCTTGTAGGCATATTAATGCTGTTTACTGCATCTCCCGTCCCAGTAGTTTTTGCAGAAATACACGCATTCTTTCTGATCTTCAAAGGATCTGTAACCCAGATCAAGGGATTTCCTCCCGTGATGCCAATATTTATCTTGGGTACTGTAGCAGACCTAATCTCAGCAGCTATAATATATACTGGTAAACCGCCGATATTTGCTGATTACAAAGTATGGATAGCAGGATTCTTGGCTTTCAAAGGTTTTTCAAGCCTTCTCGGTATAATGTCGATGAGTTAGAAAAAATTTATCTTCTGCCCTGAAGGTTCTGATTAATTCTCTTGAGGAGCTCAATAATCTGTTCGTTCTGCGACTTGAGTTCTTCAAAATCCCCTCTCTGATTGGCTACCGATTCATTCGAGGGCTGCAGTTCGTTTCTGCCTCTCTGACCCTGTCTTCCAAGATCCTGCTGATTTCCCTGACCTTGGTGTCTTTGCTGTCTCTGGTTCTGATTCTGGTTGTTTAAACCTGCGTTCTCCATTTTTCTCTTCGTCTGGCTACTAAGCTGAGGTGAGCTAGAGCCTGGATCAGGTCTTCCAGCTTGGGCGTTCGGATGCTGACTGTTCTGAGATCTCTGGTTCCGGGAAGGGTTCGGATTCTGGTTTCTCTGACTCTTCTGGTTGTTGTTCATATTGTTTCCAGGCGGGGGATTGTTCTGTCCCTGATTATTATTTCCTAGATCCGGTTCGTCCAGCGAGCTGTCTAGATCTGCCGAGTCAAATCTGGAATCCTCATCGTTAGAGCCCGGCTTTAAGTCATCGAATACGCCCATAGAGCCTTGTTTAAAAACTTGGTTGATAAGGTTTCCGGCCTCTTTAAGTACAAGTTTGACTAAAAACCAAGCGTGAGCCACGGTCACGACTACTCTGATACTGAACACTGCGAGTTCGGTCACACCTTCGTAGACGAAGACGGTCCCAAGTACCCCCGAGAGGTAGAAGGTGAAGAAATCTACAGCTTAAGCGACTTAGAGGAAGCTACTGATGACACATTTCTGAAACCTATAATGGGCGATCAGTGGAAAAAGATGAAAGTCAAAGGCTCACAGGGAGACGGCTTCGGAGCAATACTAGAATCAATCGACACATTTGACACTGATAAGGACTGGGAGGTTTCAATGGTAGCCGAAGAACTTTTTGTATCGCCTCAAAGCGAACTGCATGGAAGCTACATGCAGCAGAGACAGCAGGCAGAACAAAGAGTAAAGGAAACGATGAGAAGTCTTTCCGAACAGATAAAACAGAAACATATGCTAGAACACGATATTAGGAAGCTTAGATCAAGAGCTGAAGCGATGGAAGATCAGGATGACGCAGTTCTTAAAGGTGATTTCGTCGAGTTGGTCGATTCTGCTGGAGGCGGACAAGGTGCTGCACCTGGCTCACTTGACTTCCTTAGAAACAACAATATCTACCCTACAATCGTCTCAGACTTCAATGAAATGGATTCTGTAGAGGATCTGGAAGACGATGGAGTTTTAGGAGACCTTCCAGAGAATGAGAAAGCCATACTAAAGAAAAAATTCAAAATGTACGAGAAGTGGAAAGATCTTTACGGCTCCGAGGTACAGAGAAAACTGAGAGAGCTTAAGGGCGAACTAAGAAGCACTGAAAGATCGATCAGTGAGACAAAAAACTGGTTAGAACCTTACATCAAGGACATGGTCACGATCAACGACATGACAGCCGGCGATACAGACCAAACGAAGGGAATGAACCCTCAGTACATTTCGAGAGGCTACTCGTCCATGGAGCGCCACATGACCTATATTGCTTATCAGCCTGTGAAGCCTGAGAACGGCAACTTGGTAGAGGCAGAGGATGAGGATCATGCCACGCATTTCAAGGTAATCTACCTCCATGGCGTACTGGTAAATATAGGTAATCCTTCAGAGCCGAGACAGGTCGGGAGTGAGACCGGTGTAATGATGTGGCATCCGGCAATCGTCTGCAGACACGTCTTCGAGAGAATATTCGAGCCCAAGATTGAGGAGGCTGACAAAAAGGTCGAAACCTTAATGGAAGAGTACACCGGAGAGTTTTCACCTACGGATACCGATCTTAAAGCTGCTAGAAACGCTGAAGACTTAGCTATAAGAGATCTCAGAAAGAAAGTAGGCGAAAAACTCAGAGAAAAGGGAGAACTCGATGAAAACCAGCAAGTTCCTTTAGAGTTCTCAGCGACAATCAGGAGGATAGAAGACGGCTTCGAAAGCGTCGAAAGTATTGCTGAAGATGACAGCTACGGAGAACCTTATCTTGAAGCTTTAGAGGAAGTTCTCGGGACTACCTTCACAGGTAATGGTGATGGGGATGACTGGGAAGAACCAACTAAATTTCAGAAAAAGATTAAGAGGTTTATTGGAAGTACAGATGATTTCGATATAAATTCTGACGCACAGTATGGAGAATATTCTTTCGAACTAATCACAGACTACTATATCGATTTGAAAAAAGGTCTAGGACTTTACACGATGAAATGAGCGAGAACTTTATACTTCAACGGTTGAGAGAGAAGTTCAGCCCTGATGAAGAAGCTGGCACAGAGGACTTAACTGCTCTGAATTACAAGGTAGGCAATACTTCCGGAATGGACGTTACACCTGAAATACCTTCAGAATTGGCTGAAAGAGTCGGTCAAATGGCGCAGAGAGCCGGAGGAGAGATGGAGATACAGATAGGCAACCCTTCAACTTTCTATATAGACAGGGAAGATCTCTACCACACAGTCGAAGGTCTCGGTATAGATTTCTCAATCCACAGCGATCCAAACGTTGGCTATGCTTCGCCTTACCAAGTTGGCGAGGGAGGAGGTTTTGACGGAACCTTCAACTACTTCACGCAGTACCTGCAAGCATTTGCTTCGTTCAAACTGGAGGCAGAAAGCAGATCAGATCTTAAAATAGGCAAAGAGGACGGTATAAAAATTGGAAGAATAAATCCTCACGTCTCAGTAAGCCCTCTACCTCAAACAGAACAGGAAAGAGCCCAAGGAGTAGCTCTTGACCCCTTAGGATATAGCCTATCAAAGCTTCAGGAGAATGAAATGGAGAATAGAAGGGACGCAGGGAAGAATATTTGGGATAACGAGAATTTCCTTCGCAAATTCTACAGACTTTTCATAGTTGATGAGCTGGAAGACAACGAATACCAACTCTTCGACAGATTCTACATTCCCTATTCAAACAAGATTGACAAAGTCTGGAGAGAAAAACAGAATGAAACACTAAATAGAATCTACGAGAATAGATCCGGAGAGTTTTCGGGAGATAAGCTGGGGGACAAGATTAAGATTATACGTGTCGCTGGTCAAGCTGACCCTGCGATCGCCAACACCTGGCTTGATATATTGGAAGAGGCAGAGGATTTTGGAGATTCTGTGGAATTCGAAATTCCAACACGTCGAGACAGACCAAATAAAGAAATCGAAGTAAACAGTTTAGTGAAACTTGATGAATTGATTAAAAATCTCAACCCTAATTATGGCATCTCTGAACTCAGAAGACTTCCAGAAGTTTACTACTATCTTAAAAAAGAGAAGCTGGAAGGAATTTCGCGCGGTACAACCGAAAACGAATTTGATGAGGACAAAAAGGAAAGACTTTGGGAACTTCTTCAAGAGCCTTTAGAAAACGCAATTGATGACCTTTGGAATCTCAAACCCGATGATGTCCAAGAAGAGGTTAAAGAGGGAGATCCAAGGGTTTCACTTGTACCTATTAACGCAAAAATTCAAGCCGTTTCAAACCATCTTGAGATACCTAATAGAAAGATACTGGAGAAGACTTTCTCTAACCACGCCCGCTATAAGGATAATAGTAAGACTGGTATACGGCAACATATTGAAAACATGTATGCCGGCGAGAAAGGGTATTTTGAGAATGGAGATGATAGAACTCCTTCCAAGCGACACGAAAACTTTCTCCGAGCGGTAGCAGACCAGTTTGAACAGCAGATGTGGCAGGAATCAAACGTTTTTTACAGGGTAGGACCGGCATGGGTTTCTTCATCGGAGGAAACAGTCGAAGGAGAAGAAGGCATATATCATCAAGGTTGGAGGGCTCCTAAGTTTCTATGGAAATACTTGGTTGAGAGAAAACATGACAAAGCGCATGGAGGAGACTACGATCTTGATTTAACCGATCCAAGAAAAGATAATGGATACTTTGAAGCCCTAAACGACAGAGAGTTTCAGATGGATGTTGCTGCGGCTGTAGCAGGAACCTATATGTGGTCTATGTTTACGCAGGTTGAAGCTGACTTCGACATGGAGGGTACTTCTCACTTCAAAGGCAAGAGTAAGAAGGAGTCTTGGATTGACTGGATGAACAGGTTTGGTATTGGGATAAACATGGAGACTATGGCAGGTCAGCCTAGACAGTACTTCAAGCTCTGGCGTCCTGTACACGTGGTAGCCGCCTGTAGAGCAATCAACATAACTGCGAGAAGCAGATTGGAAGAGGGAGATGACTTGGGCGGTAAAAATCATATGGCTTCTGAACTAGACGACTGTCCTGTAAAGTTCACTATCGACATGGAGCACGTCTCAAGCTTCGGTGTAGATCCAATAAAGGAGATGGAGATCTGGAAAGACAGAGAGAAAGAACTACTAGAAAATCCTGTCGAAGTTGATGGCGAAGCAATTGAAGTTCCTGGAGATTCGAATCGACCTTTAGCCAAGATGTTGAGGATGTACCACTTGACAAAACCCGGTCACGAAACCAGTGGCGGTGTAGGACACACTCACGGTCCTTTCAGAAAAGGCGACAAGGAATTGTACACATGGCTTCATAAGATGGTTAAATGGGGTTTCACAAGAACGGGAGAGTCGGGCGAGAGAGCTTCAGTTATGTATGAGGTAGGAGGGGAGCAGGTCGGAACGGTATACCAGGCTAAGCTAGCTATGGATCTTATCGAACTAGGTGTTTCACCTGATGAGCTTGATCCTTCAGTGGTTGATCCAGGAAGCGAATATAAGAGCGAAAAAGAAGCTCTTATTGCCCGTTTCTTCGATATGGATCGTACAACTTATTCGAAGGAGTGGGCGAAGATTGAGCAACATGCATTCGATCCTCTAGATGGTCTGCTAGAAGCTGAAACGTTTGACGTTACTTTCTCGGGAAGCGCCGCTCTTGAAAATAACAATAGAATTAACGAGTTTCTCCCAGAAGAATATCAGTAACGTATTAATTTAGAATATACTCTTAATCTTTTCTAGACCGTATCTCAAAGGCTCTAATCTCCTTTTAATCATCTCTTTATATCTCATTTTGCTCGAATCTCTTCCAATCTCATCAGTTTCGGGTCCGAGTGTTTCGTGTTTCTCGACATCAAGTGCTTTGCTTCCTATCCAGTCGCTTCTCTTCTTGCAGTAGTCGCTTGCAACAGTTTGAACAGTACTATCTTTATGCGTATTTTCAGCTATTCTCTCGTAGTCGTCCCAGAAGGAATCTAACTCAATATTGTAGTTTTCAACTTCAAATCCGAGGTCTTCTAACCCATAACCTTTCTCTTCCTCCATTCTTTTAGAGATGTCTTCTTCTACCACCAATGTTGGATCCCATTCTTCGTAGACCTCATCTATCGCACTTATGTGATCTTCGAAGAAGTTGTACCTGATTTGATCCTCTTCTTCGCTTGGGGAAGGATGTAGTGCAACTACGTCAGGGGCTTCTTTGTCTTCGAGAAATTCCTCGTAAAGTTCCTCGTATTCTTCTTTATCAGTATCAGTTACATCTTTCTTAGGGTGTGGTGTTCCCAGTGCTTGACCTAGGTCGCTCCACGAAAACTCGAACTCTTTTTCTACCACAAAGTAACAATTCAATATATAAGGTTTTTAAGTTTCCGGCTGAACAATCCTTACGTGGATTCTCATGAGTTCCAAGGATAAAATGAAGAAGATGAGGGAGAAATCCCAGGAAAGAAGAATGCAAGCCGCAGAAGAGTTCTCCGAAAAACTGAAGGACAAACTCGGCGACAAAGTAAAAGTAGTAGCTGTTTGGGGCTCTGTAGCTAAAGGAGAGCACGGTCATGAATCTGATATTGACACTCTCGTAATACTAGACGATACTAAACTAAAGAAAGATGTTCCTGACGACGCAAAAAAGAAAATCAGGAGAAAAGTAACACAAGCAGCCAAAGACACGGACGATAGAATCACTATCCAGTATTTCCCTTTCCTCACCGAATTCTGGGACTCACTGAGAAAAGGAGAACCACTAGCAATCGAAGCAGTAAGAAACGGTCAACCTGTCTACGACACAGGGATCTTCATGCCTGCCAAAAGACTTCTGCAGAGAGGTAAGATTAAAGCTACCAGAGAATCAGTCAAGAAAAGACTGAAGATGGCTGCAGCAGGATACAAGAAAGCAGAAAAGAACCTGAGAAGCTCCATCCCGCACAAGCTAGAACAGGTTATGGCAAACGCAGGACAGGCACCAATCATGCTTGTAGGAAAGAACCCGCCACCTAAAGAAAAAGTACCTGAAACACTTGGTGAAATGTTCGTAGAGAAAGACATGCTCGAAGAAGAGTATGTTGATATCGCCCAAGAACTCTACGACTTCGGCGACAAAGGGGAGAAGAACGCTAAGGAAGTGACCGGCGAAGAAGTCGAAGAACATCTAAACAAAGCTGATGACTTTGTAAGACGGATGCACAAGCTTGTCTCACAGCTAGGAGCACAGAAAAAGGTTAAAGGAATTGTAGACGACTACAAGAAGTTTCTGAAAGCTAACGTGGCAGCACTCAAAGCCAAAGACATAGAACCTCCAGAAGACCGAGATGATCTTCCAGAAGTAGTAGAAAATAACCTTGACGTCGATGAGGATCACATCGAGATGTTCGACAAATGGGAGGACGTCGTCGAAAAGGTCAAGAACAAAGAAATGGATGAAGTTAACGAGAAAGAACTTTACGAACTCAAACAGACAACGAAAGAGTTTGTCTCCCAAGTAGGTAAGGACATCCAGAAGATGAAAGAGGAAAAGGCTGAAGAGATGACGCCAGAGATGGATACTTCGGATGTTGCGAAAGCAGCCGACACTGATGAAATGATTCCTAACTTGGAGAAGAAGGCGGAGAAAGAGGTTGACGAGGATGAAGAGAACGAGGAGAAAAAATAAATCCTCAACCACAATCTTTTCTATCTAAATTTTCAATTTTTCTGTTATGCAGGTCTTCTGTTTCGGCGATTCAATAACTTATGGAGGATCCCGTTCCTGGGTCTGGAAACTGAGAAAGCATATGGAGGAGAAAGATAACAGGCGTGAAAGAGATCCGTTAGTCTACAATCTCGGTGTTCCCGTCAACACCTCCAGAGATGTTCTTGAAAGGTTTGAACAGGAGTTCGAGGCCAGACCTGACTCTGGAAAAAAAGTTGTGATCTTCCAGTTCGGCATAAATGACGTAACCCGGTTAAGGGAGAGCAACCAGAACAGGGTAAGGATAGAGGAGTTTAGACAGAACATAGAGAACCTTTACACAAAGGCAAGAATTAAGGCCGACGAAGTTATCTTTCTAGGATTCACTCCCGTAATAGAATCAAAGACTACCCCTCTACAAGACGACAATTCACAGAGAATAATTTTCAAGGACGTAAGAGACTATGAGGATGAGCTACACGAGTTCTGCCGTCAGAAAAACGTAGAATTTGTTGAACTGTTCGACCTTTTCATGGAGAATGGTTACTCCGAACTTCTGGAGGACGGATACCATCCTAACGCAGCAGGTCAGAAACTGATCTTTGAAGCAGTAAAAAACAAAATTCACAGATTGGAGACAAAATAAATTGGTTTAAGATTAATTCTTTTTCTCTAAGTGCATGGAAAACAGCAAATCCGATGCAGAAAAGGCACTTGAAAGCCTAGGAATTGACTACAAAGACTTGGAAAGCTTGGATAGTGGAAGCGATAGCCTGTTCTCCTTCAAATCCGGAGACAAATCTCTTATTCTAAAGATGAGAGGTTTCGAACATCTTCCTGAATCCTGGTTCAGAAAAGAACCTCTCTTCCTCGAGAAAGCATCGGAGGAGTTAGATATGCCGGTTCCAGAAACTGTGGACATGAACCTAAGGGCTGAAAACCCTTACTTTGTCATGGAAATGTTAGATGGAGATTCTCTCTCAAACAGAAAACATGATCTTGGAGAGGAGGACCTCTTAGAACTGTGTTTTCAGGCAGGGAAGATACTGGGAGAGCTTCATTCCTCCACTGAGTACGACAGATATGGCTGGATCAGAGAAAGCGAGGGCGACATCGACAGGGTTAGAATGTCATGGCAGCAAGTATTCCAGGCTATGTATGATGACCGTATCGAAGGGCTTGAAGGAACAGAGTTCGCTGAATACAGAAAAGAGGTTAAGGCGTTTGTCGAGGATCGTATTGATTTGATGAATCCGGAAGGACCAGTCCTAGGACATGATGATTATCGCCCCGGTAATATCATGGTTCAAGAAAGCGAGATAGTCGGAATAATAGACTGGGCTAGAGCATACGCCACAGATCCATTATATGATATGGTGAAAGCGGAGATGAACTTCATGAACGAGCTCGAAACTATTGTCGATGAGGAAGAAGTTTCGAACAGATTCAGAAAAGGATACAGAACTAGCCGTGAGCCTAATTTAGGTAAAAGAGAAGAAGTTTACCGTGCAAACACAGTTCTGGGCATGATGAATGGTTTCTCCAATCACTGGGGAAACCTTATGGAAGAGGAAAAGAGACGAGAGAAAGCAGATTATCTTTCAGAAAAACTAGAAAACCTTATCAGATAATTATCTTCCGGACCAAAAAAATCCCTAACGTCTCAAGAGCCATCTCTAATAATGATAACTGCCAAGAAAATTGTTGATATCAGACCCAGGAAAGGTCTGAGTGGCTCTATATAAGCCAGTATAGTTGAACTGGAGAGAAGAGCTAGTAAAACTATATTACATACCGGGCATCCGAATGCAAGAAAACCTGTAACTCCTCCTAATGCAGCAAATCTTTTATCCAGTGTACTACATTTTTCCTGCCCGAAGTATACTGCTGCAAGCACAGAAGTTGTCAAAAGAAAGAAATAATCAAGAAGAGTAATAGGAACCATTCTAACGTAGAGCGGATTTGGGATTAATCCAGTAGTTAGACCTGTAGATAGGAAAAAGACAATACCGGCAATTAAACCCGTCAAAAGATTGAATTCATCGATGATTTCTAGATCCATAATCTCTAACCTAGATGCTACAGGTTTCAGGGTTTCCAGTCCTAGTTATAAGAACTACCAGCAGCAACACGCCACCCAACCTTAGCAGGTTACCTCCGAACGGCATCGAGGCAAGAACACCGCCGAAACCGAGGAGCGACATCACCCCTACCCCGCATGAGGCGCATCCGCCCGCAATAAAACCGGGTATAGCACCCAGGCTGCTGAGATCTACTCGGTTCATTTTCAATTGAATTACTGTGTTTGTCATCGTTACACCGACAAGTACTGAGAAACTCGCGGTCAGCATTAATCCTGCATATCCTGTGTTCATTATCAAGCCGGTTAGACGGGTTGTGAAGGCGATACCCCAGTACTGAATCCCGGAAGAAAGCATCTGAACCGAGTAAGCCGGATTAGCGGAAAAAATACTGAATAGAAAGGTGGCTAGAGCCACTGTTAAAGTGGCAAATGCCCTCTTTTTATCAGCCACCGCTCCTTTCAAACCCTGGAAAAGTTGCCTCCTCCAGTCAGCCGGATTTATCTTTATCGCGAAACCCATGTTATCACTTCATCCACTGGTCTCTTCTCTCAAACAGCTCGTCGTGGTAATCCCAGTAACTGTCCTGCTCATGTTCGTAGACACAGTTGGCTGCCTGATGTGCCATCGGTCCGTTCGGATGTAGCTGTGGAACCGGATAGTCCTTCGAGATAAGCTTGACCTTGCCTGTATCTACATACTTGCTTTCTAGGTTGCTTGCGATATTCATCTGGTCGATAGGGGTTCTTGATGAAGCATCAATCCCCTGCCATTCCGCGCAGAACGGACATCCGAACTCGTTGTATTCTACGACTTTTATTGAAGCATTCTCACTTCCTTTGCTTGGTTCTCCCTCTAACTCGATGCCCTCAAGACTGGTCAGATTTCCAGGTTTGTCGCTTTCTACTTTGTTTATGGCTTGATCGAATCTTGAAAGTGGCTGTGCGCCAGTAATTTTCACGAATCCTTTTTCCCTGTTTCCTACGAAGAATGTTGGTGTTCCGAAGCTCCCGATGTTTTGAACCGCTTTATTTCTGTCCTCTATAGCTTCCTGGTTGTCTGAGTTTTTGTAGCACTGCATAACTTGATCTGTATCAAGCTCAAGATCGTTGGAGATTTGCGTGAAAACCTCTTCAGGGCTCTGACTATCAGCGTTGCCGCTTGAACCATCTGATTTATCTGAACCTATGTCCGTGTTTCCCTGTGGAGAGTTAGTTCCCTGTTGGGATGAAACACTCATGGTTCCTGCTGCGAATCCCCCTAAACCGCCAAGAACTAATCCCAGTACTAGAGAGGTTATGACTGCTTGGCGCGTGGTAAATTCCAGAGTTATATCATCTTCACTCATTTTGAACCACCGGTATTCACTACATATGGTTTTGAAATAGCTTCTCTGAACTCGATCAGAAGATCTGGTATCATATCGATACTAGATATCCGAACGATATTAAAGGCCAAAGTGTAGTTGGTGATACATGGTTTCGAGGTCGATACACTATGTCTAAAAACCAGGGTAGAATCCCGGTCTGGTGCAAGACAGAGGAATGGTGCGCACTCAAATCCACATCCAAGATCCTGGGTCACAAATGGGTTCCGGCCATAATATACCACCTTCACGACAATGAAGGTCTAAGGTTCTCACAGATACAGGAAGAGGTTGGGGGAATCACCAACAAAACCTTGAGCGACAACCTCGACAGGATGCAGGACCAAGGAATAGTAAACAGAGAAGTGGAAAACGAGAAGCCGGTTAAGATAACTTATGAGTTGACTGAGTTTGGTGAAAAACTAGTACCTCTCATCGAGGAAATGATCTCATGGGGTCAGGACAACCTCAGAGAGGGCGAGAAAGAAGAAGCCTGGGTAAAATGAAGTAACAAAATGATCCTCCGGTTGACCATGAAGTATAAACGACAGTAAATTGTATTTTGTCTTTATGGAAGAAAACGTAGGAGATACCGACAGCTTGGTCAGAATTGTAGTTGGAGCGGTTGCAGGTCTACTATCATTAGGAATACTGGCGGACGTACTGCCAGCAAGTATGAACCTACCGGAGATCGCATCACCGATACTAGGAATCATAGCAATCGCACTACTTGCCACAGGATTCACCAGCAAATGTGGGCTTTACTCCGCTCTCGGTATCAACACCAGCGAAAAATAATTTTCATCTATCTTTTTTCTATTTCTTTCATAATACATTCTACAGAATTTTTTCTCCAAAGGATTATACCTCTCCCGACCTAATAATGGTCTATGTCTAAGAAACTTCTGAAAATGGAGAAACGGATGTCCAGAGAGGAGATCTCTGAAAAGCTTTCAAGAATTGCCGAGGGAGTTGAAAATGGAGAAGTGAAACTTTCCTCAGGAAACGATTCAGTGAATCTGCATCCTGGAGAGAATCCTGAGTTCGAACTCGAAGTTGAGGAGGAGAATGACGGTGATATCTCACTTGAGATAGAGATAGAATGGAATCCGGAAAAAGAAAAAAGGGAAGATATTGAGATAGGCTAGTGGAGAGCTCTAATCCAATAATCTATCATATATTTTCTCAGGCGGGCAGAAACCTGTAAATGAACTCTGCAACAGGTTGAAACCTGCGAACGCATCAATAAGGTAAAAGTAATCGTTCACGAACCATCCAAGCAGGAAACCTGCCAGGATTACTGTTCCTGCCAGTCTTCTGACGAACTGTTTTTTCTGCATCATTCTTCACCTCCAGAATTCTCTTCTACAGGTTTTCGAAATCTATACTGGTAAACCGAGCCCAGAACGAGCAAAAGCGTTGCCAGCACGCCTACATAGATAAGTGGAGACTGTGTCCTTCCTGTGAGTTCTAGATCTGTTTCTTCGGTAAATGTATAAACCGAGTTATCTCCTTCCTCACTATCACCGTTAGCTCTGAGCTGTATCTTGATCTGGTGAGTTTTCAGGTTGGCTGATCTATCAGCAGAGATCTTCAACACAGCTTCTCCTGTATCTCCAGTCTCTATCCCACCTATGTAGTTTGAGCGGTCTTCCAGACTGAAGGGCTGGGTTCTTTCCGCGATCATTCTTACAGTTACCGACTCTGCATCCTGTCCTCCTACGTTCTCCACCTGAAGATGAAGTTGTTCTGTTCCCCCGGCTTTCATTCCTTTCTCTGCATTAACCAGCTCGAGATCAGGTCTGCCTTCAACCCTCAAAGGCACCTCAAGTTTCTTCGAGTACCTGTTGCCAGAAGTGTCCTCGTAAGTTGTCTTCAACCCAATCTGATGTAGTCCAGCCGAAAGATCCTCATCAAGATCCATTACTAGTGTTCTCTCCGTTGACTCTCCTTCACCCAATCTGTTGATGTAGAACTTCTCATCCTTCGAATAGGCTGGTGCGATTCCCTCCGGCGTCTCCGGTCTAATCTCTACCTTTTCGATAGGTTTGTTCCCTGTGTTTGTGTATCTGATATGTGTTTCAACGTAGTCATCTCCTGGTCTTGGAGTTTTGGGGTCGGTCTTGACGACATTGCTTGAAATGTCGACTCCTTCATTATCGACAGGCATGGAGAACTCTCTAATCACTCTAACGTTTGATTTTCCGTTCTGTGTGTTGATCTCTATGGGTTCACCGTTCTCCAAGTACTGGATATGTAGTTCGAAATCGTACATACCTGTTGGAGCACCAGAATCTATTTTTACCTGGTAGCGTTGATTCCAGACGGCTTCAGGATAGAGGAATCCGATAGAATCGTCTCTGTCATCCTCTATCGTGACGTGCTCTCTTGCCAGACGGTTATCCGGTTTGAGAACCACTTTCAGCTTTCTATCCTCATCCCAGTTTTTACCAGGATAGTTGTTTTCATGCATGTTGGCAGAGATGTTTACTCTGTCTCCTGCAGAAATGAATCCGGGATCGAAGCTTACTCCATCGAGTTTTGGAGCTCCTGAAGCAGCGCCTATAGAGATTGCGGCTATTGAAATTGTGATTGCAAGTTTGAAAGTTGTCGTGTGTGTAGTTGTGTTTGTCATAGTATTTTTTTCACCTTATACGATTGATTCTTTTCCATCTGCGAGTATTATCATAGTAGGTAACAGAAATACAGCTCCTATGTATGCAGATATGATTCCTGTGAAGAGGAAGATTCCCAAGGCGTGCATGCCTGTCAGGTTTGCGGCGAGCAATGCCAAGAATCCGACACCGGTTGTCATAGATCCTCCGAGCAATCCTCGGGAAAGTTCTGTCATGGTCTCTGAAAGTCCTTCGGCTCCTCTCTTCGTGTTGAAGTATTTCTTGGTTACGTGTATACCGAAGTCTATTCCTAGCCCCATTATCATCGCGGCTGAGACCATGGATATTATTGTAAGGTTTGCACCGAGGTAGCCGCCGAGACCGAGCATCCATACCAATCCGAACATGACAGGTACTATCGGAAACATCATCCTCTTCAAGTCACGGAACACCCCGAAAAGAACGAGTAAGACCGCCCCAAACGATACTGCAGTTATAGTCATGAAATCGGATATGATGACCTGGAATGTCGCAAGATCTATCATGTTGTAGCCAGTGAGATAGTAGTCCTCCGTAGTCTCAGCCTGTACGGCTGTATGTATTTCATCATAAAGTTTCTGTATCTCACCAGAATTGGCTTGTGTGTCAGCTCTTACTGCAACTAGACCTGTTCTGTGGTTTTCTGATACCATGCTCCTGAAATTGAAACTTTGAAGCCTTTCACTGTCCTCGGGAATCTTTCCGTACTTTCTTTCGAGAATGGATGCTGGAGATTCAACCGAATGAACGTTCTCGACTTTTTCTACTCTGTTACTAATTCTCTGTATCTCTACTAATAGTTCGGAGTTAAGTACATCCTTATCGGATTCAAACACGATGTATGTCGTGTCTCCTGAAAACTTCGCTCTCAAGGTATCGAGTGATTCGACGGTTGAGTCATCTTCTGGCAGGATTGCTTCGGTGCTTGGTTTAACCTCTAAGTTTAACGCTCCTGGAACTACAAGAAGTGTCAAAAGACCTATTATGAGTAAGACTTTCTTGGGTTTCTCTACCTGGTATTCTACCAGTTTTTCAGCGAGTCTCTCTATAATCATTTTTCAGAAGTCGTGCCTCCAGTCGATCGATTCATGGATTTTCTTCATAACCTTCTCCTCGAGTACGAAAACTGAGGGAAGCAGGAGAAAGCTGAAAAGCAGTGCGTAGCCTATACCTATCGACATTATTAGACCGAACCTGTGCATCTCAGGCATCATACCTGTAAGAAACGCCATGAACGCGCTAATGGTCGTAATCGATGTTGCTAAAATAGCGACCCCTGTCTCTCCAACAGCTTCTGAAAGCGCCTCACCTATCGTGTTATCTTTCCTGTGAAACCTGTATGTATTGAGTATGTGAACCGAGTAGTCGATCCCTATACCTATAACCAGTGCTGCGACAGATCCCGCCAGGGTTGAAAGCGGTATTCCTAGGTAGCCCATGGTTCCGTATAGCCAGATAACTGAGAGCGCTACGACTATCAGAGGCATGAGTGCGGATGAAAAGCTTCCCTGAAAAAGACCTAGAGTTATCAAAAAAACGAGACCTAGGGATATCATAGTTGTAACATTTTTATCACGAGAGACCATTGATGAGAGACGTTGCTGTACTGCTGGAACACCTGATATCTCGGTTTCGACTCCTTCAGGTTTTTCGTACTTGGTCTGTTCTTCTATTTCGTTGAATATCCTGTCCATTTCAGATCCAGAGTCCCCTAGATAAGTGTAGGCAGTAATTACTGCGTTTTGGTCTCTTTCGTCCACCAATCCTTCTCTTTGGAGAGGTGACATAACTTGAGTTACGCCATTTATCTTCCTGATGTCGTTCGAAAGATCCTGTATATATTCTTCTGTCCGGTTGTCATGTATGCTTTGAACTCCGTCCTCCATTTTTCCTGTTGAGATTTTTACTGCGATAGAGTCTTTGCCTATTCCTTCAGCTCTCAAGTTGTTCACGCCTTCTACAGGGGTTGAGCTCGAAGGCATCATGTTTTCCAGTGCTACTATGGTTTCGACTCTTGCCATTCCAGGAATCATGGCTAGCGAGAGAAATACGAACAGGAGTACTATCTTGGTCGGATGTTTTTCCTGGATTGTTGTTATTTTCTCAAGGATTTTCTGTGACATTTAGTTGAACTATGTTGCACAATCTTTTTTATGTTTACCAGGACAGGAAATTTACATCTTGCCGTGAAACCTAGTCTATGGACTGCCCAACAGAAATCAAACAGCTGCTAAAAGTACTTTACAACCTATCAAGCTCCGAGACAGAGGTCATGTACTTCCTGTGCAACAACGAGGCTCGAGCCTCGGATATAGCCGAGGAACTTGGCAAGGACAGATCAACAATCCAGAGATACCTTTCCAAACTGAGAACGACAGGGCTGGTAGAAAGAGAGAGTGTCGTTAAAGAGGGTAAGAGAGGTCGTTTCTACATCTACTCTGTGCCCGATAAGGCTGAGATGAAGCGGAAAGTCAAGGAACGGATGGAGGAATGGAAAGACGAAAAACTTGAGGTTCTGGAAGACCTCTAACAACAAATTATTAAAAGTTCAACATTCTTACACAAACTATGTCTAAAGAAATAGAAGTTTTCACGACACCGGCTTGCCCCTACTGCACCAAGATAAAGAAGTGGCTCGATGAAAACGGTTACGACTACACAGAACACAACGTAGCCGAAAACAAAGAAAAAGCCCAGGAAATGATCCAAGAAACAGGCGAAAGGGGAGTCCCACAGACCTTCATAGGCAAAGAAACAGTAGTAGGTTTTCAACCCGGAAAGATTCAGGAAGCTATCGAAGAAGAGATAGAAACCTGAAAACCAAGGACAAGAATAAATGTACAGGGAGGGGGACTACATCCTCGTCCTTCAAAAGTACTGTTCAGCCTTTAAATCCTCTAATAAAAGCTTTCCTATCCGCGAACCAATTTAAGGCGGCAACCAAAGCTCGTTAATATGTTTAATTTAGACCTTGAGAACCCCCTAATTTTCACGACGTTTACAGTAGCCTTATGGATTTCAATGGCGATATTAGTAGAAGTAATTTTTGCCAACGGAAGTTTAGAGAGCGGTGTTATCAAGGGCTTTGCTGGAGGTATCGCATACTCGATTACGTACAGATATATACAAAACTTCTCTGACTGAAAGGCGCCGGTCGCAGAATTTTTGTTTGATTTCAGCCGAACAGCCTGTCAACTTATTAAATAAATGCCGTCAGCAGGAAATTGTATGAAAAGACAGTTTTTCTGTATTACTATGCTACTGGTTTGTTCTACTGCTTCTTCTGCTGCGCTGGAAAATGTAGAACAGGTTAATAACTCAAACCTGGCGAAACATGAGGTCGTGATCGGAGAGAATCAAGAAATCCGCTGGGCCGGATACGAAGCCGTATACAAAGACAGCAGAGATTACAGCGCCGAGAGAATTACATTCACAGACCCAGACGGGGTGCTGATGAAACAGTTCTCTGGAGAGGAGTTCTATGACGCCTTTAGCGAGATAAAACGGATCAGCGAGAATCTCTACCTAAGACTCGACAGCTTAAATCATGATAAAAAAGAGATCAAGGCAACCGTCTGGGCTCCTGGGGACGAGTTTGGATCCTCAGATCTTAATATTACTGCCCCAGAGTACATAGTTAAGCAGAATGACGAAGATTTTACAGTCCCTATAAGAATTGAAAACAGTGGAGGCATTGAGGAAGCTTACGAGCTCTCAGCCGAATCATCAAGTCCTATTTCTACTTACTTTACTTACCAAGGCTACAATATAACCAAGCTAGTCGTGGAGCCTGGAGAAGAGAAGGAAATAACCGCGGATATTGAGCTAGACGAAGATATAGGCAAAGGAGTGAAGAAAATCAACTTCAGTGTTTTCAACAGAAGCTTCTCTTCTAAAGAGTTCCGCTTTCAGGTAACCAACAGCAGCGAAGATGAAAGAGAGTTAAGAATGAATCTTGATGAGAACTACCTCGAGAAATCATCAGGAACTACAGTTGAAACCACAGTAAGAGTTGAGAACATAGGTGATTCCCTGGTGAAGAACGTCGAGCCTTCGATATCCACGCCGGAAAACTGGAACTACACCGTGAAACCTGAGGAAACCAAGAACATCAGTAGCGAGGAGTTCCAGGACTTTGAACTAGCTGTTTCCGTTCCTTCAACTGCAACTAGCGGCGACTACTTCGTTGATATAGAGTTGGAAAACACTGAGAATTTTGATAAAAGAAATGTTAGAGTGAACGTTTCAGATAGCAGCGGTGGCTTCGGTCTGATCGGTGCTATACTCGCTTTAATGTCTATCATGCTTGTAGCAGGAGTTTACAAGGTATTTGGTAGAAGGTGATAAACTTAAATGGCAGTTGTAGAAATAAACAATTTAAGCAAAAGTTTTGACGGCTTTAAAGCCCTGGAAAATCTGGAAATGGAGATACAGCGAGGTGAAGTTTACGGTCTTCTCGGACCGAACGGCGCAGGAAAAACCACGTTGTTCCAGACAATGATGGGACAGCTGACGCCTACTTCGGGAGAAGTGGAGATACTCGGGGAAGACGCATACCGCGACACTTTTGAAGTGGCAAAAGAGGTAAGCTTTCTCCCTGCGGATATCCGTTTCTACGACAACCTGACAGCGAGGAAGAATCTGAAATACCTTGCTGATCTCGTAGAAGAGGACCCCGACATCGATGAACTACTGGAACTAGTCAACCTTAAGGAGGAAGCAGATAAGAAGGTCTCGGGATTCTCTCACGGAATGCAGAAAAGACTGGGAATCGCCCAGACACTGATCAAGGATCCGGAAATAATCCTTTTCGACGAGCCGACCACAGGTCTCGATCCGGAAAGAAAGGAAGACTTCAAGGACCTCATCAAGGAGATCAACGAGGAAAAAGGAATCACTGTAATTGTTTCCTCGCATATCCTCCACGAGTTAGAGGACATATGCGATCGAATTGGGGTTCTGAAGGACGGCAACATCAAGGTATCCGGCACTCCTCAAGGAATTATCGAAGAAGAGGGTGTTGATACTTTAGAAGAGGCTTACCTTGAGATAACTCGAGGTGACTACCGATGAAAGCTTTTACAGTTGCCAGGAAAGAGATTGCCGACCAGATGAACAGCAACAAGTTCCTGATCGTATTCGGACTGCTTCTACTTCTTACGGCAGCCACGGCATT
Source organism: Candidatus Nanohaloarchaea archaeon (assembly GCA_014297435.1). Classification (GTDB taxonomy): domain Archaea; phylum Nanohalarchaeota; class Nanosalinia; order Nanosalinales; family Nanosalinaceae; genus PL-Br10-U2g16. The sequence goes on from JACOQA010000004.1 coordinate 80,614, forward strand.
CCAGGGCGCGCAGAACTATCAGGACAGTATGGACCGATTCCAGGAGGCACAGAATTCTGACTCTCAGATGGGATTCGCTCCGGACAAGCCTTCAGTCCTTGACGCATTCACTATGCTGACACAAGGGGTTAATTTCCCACTTATCGGAGGATTACTGGCATTACTGCTCAGCTTCAATACTGTATCCGGTGAACGGGATAAAAACACCTTGAAGCTATTAACCTCTTACCCTCTTCACAGAGATAGCATCATCACAGGAAAGTTCATGGCAGGAATCTTCACATTGACGATAGCTTCCGCAGCATCATTCATGGTAGCCTCAGCAGTCATTATAGGCATGACCGGGGCAGCAGTAACCGGTGCCGCGGCAACACGCATCCTGCTGATGCTTGGAGGAACAGTCCTCTACATGTCATGCATCTACGGGCTAGGAACACTCCTCTCAACAGTATTCAACGACAGTTCAACAGCTCTCACAGGAGGAATGCTCGTCCTGGTCCTTTCAACACTTGTAATCCCTCAGATGGCATTCATGCTTTCCGATGTCCTCGTAGAAGACTCTGAAGAGACGAGCATCACAATTGGCCAAGGAAGCTCTGGACTCAGCGATTCATATGAGAAGCGCATGGAAATACGGAACACGATCACGAAGCTGGCGCCATCAGGAAGTTACGGCAACTTCATGCAGTACATGCTGGGACAAGACCCAAGTAGCATAGGGGTAAGTACTGGAGGCGGCGATGCAGAAAGCGAACCATCAGTTATGGAAAGCCTCAATTCATCGCTAGGTAACCTGGGGCTTCTCGTGGGACAAGCAGCTCTGTTCTTCGGAGCAAGTTTCGTCATCTTTACAAGGAGGGAAATCTCCTGATCTTTTTTCTTTTATAGGAGAAGATAGAATGCTGATGGACCTGATAAGAAGAAAGATCGTGATGTTTCTAGGTCCTGATAACCTGAATGTCCCGGATTATTTCTGGATTGTAGCTCTGACAACAATAGTGGTTTTATCGCTCATTTTGAAATGGCGAGGACCTGAAGTAGAAGGAGGGATCATGGATCAAGTATGAAGAACAACAGGAGTGAGTACATCCTTCTCCAACTTTTTCTTTATTGGTTTGGTATTTCTTTATAGTAGTTGAACATATCTGTGTAGGAGGGTTCGACAGTTTCCATATTCTCAGCGTCCTTCAGATTGTTTTCTGCAGCAATGAATCCTCTTACCTTGTCGTCAACTGTAAAAGTGAAGTTGTGTATTGCGAGATGGTTTAATCTTTCTGCATTCTCCAGGTCCGTTTCTATTACTTCTGGAATATTCTGCATGAGTTCTTCAGGTGTTCCTTCTGCTACAATTTCGCCGTTTGACAGGAATGCTATTCGATCTGCTATTTGGGCGTCCAGCGACAAGTGAGTTGAGATGACGAATGTAGCATCGGAGTTTGAATGTTCTCTGATAAGGGAATGTGTTTCTCTCACTGTTGTAAGATCAAGTGCCGCAGTAGGCTCGTCAAGAAGATAGGCTGATGCATCATTACTTAATGCGATAGAAAGCTCCAGTTTTCTTCTCATTCCGCCCGAATAGTTCTCAACTTTCTTCTCAAGTTCATCTTTAATACCAAATTTCTGTGTATAATCTTTCCATCGTTCAGTAAACCGGGGATCTGCTTTCTTATAGAACTCTATATTTTCTTTACCGCTTAAACGATCAAGACATAAAGACTCCTGAACTAGAAGACTGACAAAACCCTCTTTCTCCGATATAGGAGTTCCAAGTGATTTGACTTCTCCTCCATCAATAGTTCTACTTCCTGAAAGACAGGATAGAAGTGTTGATTTACCGGAACCGTTCGCACCCATTATTACAAGAGTTTCACCTGCTCTGACTTCTAAATCAAGGTTTTTGAGTATTTTATCGCCGCCTAAAGATTTTTCCAGGTTATTTGCAAGTAATACAGGTTCGCTCATCTAGGCAACACCTTTTTGTTGTAAAGTTTCCGCATAAGCATGATTCCTGCTACAGCGGATATAAGACCATAAAACGCGAGTAGACCTAGAGATTCCATGCTTGAAGGCATTGCAGGAGGTATGAGGCCTGCTTCCGCATATCCGCCTTCGCCGATTAAATGGTAACTGAGAACCCGTGTTGAAAGAGAGTTTGGGATAAAGTTTAGCAGATCCTGACTTATCATCGCCATTCCAGGCATTACTCCGTTGTTGCCTGTTATCAGTGTAGCAATAACTGCCGTTATAGTAGTTAAAAGCTCAGCGTATCTTTCATTGCTGGAAGCCATTACCATAGGGATTGAGACAATCATCCAGAGTACGCAGGAAAAAACAAAGGCTGCAACTATGATAGGTATAGAGCTAAATCCTCTTATAGAGTATGAGGCTCCAGTAACTGCGCCAACAAGTATTGTTACAAGAAAAGCAACTGAAGATATCATTACACCTGCTGACAACCGCCCTATAAGATCTGCAGAGGGCATCATCGGCATCGAACGATAGGTCTCATACCGTTGATCCTCAAAATCCGTGATCAACTGATTGCCGAATACATAGAGACATACGATCATGGAACCAAATACGCCAAGACCTATGGACAGACCTGCCTTCATTGATGCAGGAGCCGAATCAAAAGACGCCATGTAGACAAGATAGAGAAAAGGAGCAAAACCAAGAGCAATAAACATCAGAGACCAGCTACTCAATACATCGCGTATACTTCGAATAGAAAACGCCTGAACCTGATCTAACCAGTTCCGAACACCATTGAGATCTTGAACCCTATCTTTAGTCTGTGACATATGAATAACCTCAATAATAACAGGTTTACACAGCATCTTTTAATAAATAAGAGCAGACCTGGCAATCACCGAAATTTTCTCCTCTTCATCCTTATTTTTATCAAGGAAGAAACTCAAATACCAGTATGACGCAGATTACTGAAAAACTCCGAGAAAACATTTTCAGATCATCGAGACGCAACAAGGTCAGCCTAGTGTACTTCGGATGTGCGGCAGGATTCTTTGGCCTATACTTCTTCCTGGATAAAAACCTGTTCACGTTAACCATGTTCACAGGCATGTTCCTGACAGGTATCTCGGAAGCTCTTCCTGAAGGCAGAAATGTTCTGGCAGGTGTTCTACGGATTACAGCAGTAATTATCTATCTGTCAATTCTTGCATTCTCGTTTTTGAGGCCCGAAGCCGTAATCTGAGAGACAGTTTGCAATTAACAAAAAACCCCTTCACTAAGAACGCCTTTTTTCATTTAGAAAAGGATTTTTCCCTTTACTAAAAAAAGGAAAAATGAATAAATAGACTACTTCATCTGTGTTATAGCGTAAGCCGTCATTAATCCTCCTGCTATAAGCAGTACAAAACCCTGTAAATCTGCCGAGACCAGGTAAGGCATGCTGAAACCTATATCGACAGGTCCGACCATGGATTCATTGGTCAGGAGCGTCATCACTCCTAGAAGCCCCAATACAGAGCTTATAGGAAGGATTAGCTGTTCGTTGTTCATACTGTAACACCTCCAATATAATTTATAGCGCTCTCTGTACTGATTTGTAGCTGCCCGCCAGCACCCATGATCACGCCAACAAGCATGAAGAACACCGGTTGATCCGATCTCTCTGCCATAAGGAATGCTTCTCCTGGCTTCTCGTGGGACAAGAAGCTCTGTTCTTTGAAGCAAGCTTCATCGTCTTCACAATTTTTTCTTTTATTTTATGAGAAAGCAACTCGACTATTAAAGTGGCTTTAAAGCTTAATTTAGAACCTGTTGGGGCGGGAGATCAGGGAAGAGATCCTTTCTGAAGTTGATTCAATTTTTGAACTGATCTTGAAGCTTAATTAACGTATGACTCGGCTGAATTAATTCTTTGAGATGTTTATAAAAAAACTTGAGAATTATAGGTGAAAAAGAAGAACGCAGGTAAGAACAGCGGAAAGTTACTCCTCTTCCGCCATCTCCTTGACCTTCTTCATCCGGAAAGTCTCCTCACGCTCCGACTCCTCGAGCGCCTGGGAGATCTTGTCAAGAGCAGAGTTGAACTCGGGAATAACCTTGTGCTCTAGAGCGTTGACCCTTCTCTTCGTCTTCTCGATCTCGTTCAGGAGCTTGATCAGCTTCGTCTGGGTCTCCGCCGCGTCAACAACTTTTTCGAGAAGGTCCTCGTACTTGTCTGCGGTGGAGTCGATTCTTGAGGTGGCTGAAGTTACTCCGTATTCTCTGTTGAGTACGTTCCTTGAGATCTTTTCTGACTCGATCTCAGGCACAACCACTCCCATGATGTTCGATGTTGAGGATGAAAGCCTTGGCTCCTCTGTGACAGGGAACGAGTTGGCTCTTATGGCATCCTCACCATCGTAGACTTTAGCTAAGAGTAGCTTGAGCTTTGCCTGAGAGTAGACATCAGCAAGCTCCTGATTCACTTCTCTTGCGTCTCCCGCAATCTCCATAAACTCGTGGATCAAACCATCACGTTTTTTCTCAAGGATATCGTGTCCGTTTTCCGCAAGTTCAATTCTCTCCTTCAACCTGAGTTCTTCAGAACGGGTTGGTTTTACATCTTGACTCATTTAGCTGTCACCTCCTTGTCGCTGATAACGCCGTAGTCCTCTGCAAGCTCATCCAAGACGCTGCTTTCCTCTTCAAGAGTTCCCGAAACCTTTCCCGGTTTCCTGAGCACATAATGGGCGAACTTGTCTCCAATCGACTCACCTGAGTAGTTCTCGATATTCATCTCAAAACCGTAGCCCTCATCATAGTGCTCGATCTCAAGATCGATTCTGCCAGGATCTTTTTGCCTTATGAAGATAGCCGGTTCTGTTTCACCGGCAGCTTCAAGGACTTTGGCAGCATGGAAGCTCTCCAGACCATGTAAGGCGTATGATTCTTCATTCCGGTTTTTCTGCATCATTCTATTGATCACCTAGTCGAACCTTGTCTCTCGTCCTTCAAGATGTTCTTCTCTCGTCTCAGGATCGATCTTCGTTAGCTCGCCTTCAGGGACGATCGAAAGCAGATCCCATGCAAGCTCGAGAGAGTCTTCGATACTTCTGTCTTCTCTGAAGCCTTGTCCGATGAAATGTTCTTCGAACTTCTTCGTGAACTCTAGAATCTTTTCGTCCTTGTCGGATAGAGCGTCTTCACCGACAATAGCGACTAAGTCTCTGAGAGACTGTCCTTCTGCATAGAGCGCGTAAAGCTGATCAGAGACATCTGGATGATCCTCTCTGGTGTAGCCTTCGCCGACACCGTTATCCATCAGACGGGATAGGCTTGGTAAGACATCGATCGGCGGGTTCTGTCCTTTCGAGTCGAGATCCCTGTCGACAACAATCTGTCCCTCCGTAATATAACCTGTAAGGTCTGGGATCGGGTGGGTGATGTCGTCGTTAGGCATTGTAAGGATCGGGATCTGTGTGACTGATCCTTCACGTCCCTGGATGATTCCAGCTCTCTCATATAACTCAGCGAGGTCCGTATACATGTATCCCGGATATCCTCTTCTTCCCGGAACCTCTTCTCTTGCCGCAGATACTTCTCTGAGTGCGTTTGCGTAGTTAAGCATGTCTGTCATAATAACCAGAACTTCCATGCCTTTCTCGAACGCTAGGTACTCTGCTGTTGTTAGTGCCATTCTTGGCGTGATGATTCTTTCCGGTGCAGGGTCCGAAGCTTTGTTGAGGAATACTACAGATCTCTCAAGTGCTCCCGTCTCTCTGAACTCTTCGATGAACTCCTGGGATTCCTCTTCTGTAATTCCCATTCCTGCGAATACTACTGCGAACTCTTCGTCTTCACCTGAAACGTCTGCCTGTCTTGCGACCTGCATAGCTAGTTCGCTGTGTGGTAGTCCGGATCCTGAGAAGATTGGAAGCTTCTGTCCTCGAACCAGTGTGTTCATAGTGTCGATCGAGGAGATACCTGTCTGGATGAAGTCTTCCGGAAGCTCTCTCGAACTAGGATTGATTGCCTGTCCGATGATATCCTCTTCTTCCTCAGGAATAATTTCCGGTCCATCATCGATAGGGTTGCCTGTTCCGTCGAGAACCCTTCCTAGAAGGTCCTCGGTGACTGGCATCTTGACGTTTTCGTCCATGAACCGGACGGATGCGTCCTGTCCGATTCCCTGTGTTTCCTCGTAGCACTGTACGACTACGACATCTTTCGAGGTTTCAAGGACTTCTCCCTTTCTCATCTCTCCGTCCGGCGTCTCGATCTCGACGATGTCTCCATAGGAGATATTGTCGGTTTTCTCTACAAATACTAGTGGTCCTTTAACCTGGTTGATTGTCTTGTACTCTTGTTTGGTCATTTTTGATTCACCTCTACTGCTCTACTACCTGATCAAACTCTTCTTCCATCAGGTTTTCGATCTCTTCACGCTTGTCTTCCCAATCTTCGGTGAACTTCATCTCCGAGACCTTGTTCTTCGAGTCAAGGGCTACAAGGTCTTCGACCATGGCTCCTTCTTCAAGAGCTTCATATGCCTGGTCTGCCCAGTCGAGAATCAGTTCAAGTATTTCGAACGTTTTCTCTGGACTGGAGTACTGATCGACATCGTGGAAAGCGTTCTGCTGGAGGTAGAACTCCTTAACCATGGTTCCAATCTCCAGAGTCAGTCTTTCTCTGTCTGGTAGTGCGTCCTTTCCGACGAGCTGTACTGTTTCCTGTAGCTCTCCGTCTTTCTGTAGGATGTCTCTCATTCTTTGGATGTTTGCCTGCCAGTCCGAGTCGACTTCGTCCTTGAAGTATTCGGAAAGCCTGTCAGCGTATCCGGAGTACGAGTCATCCCAGTTGATCGATGGGAAGTGTCTCTTCTCCGCAAGATCAGAGTCCAGAGCCCAGAAGTTCTTTACAACTCTTAGTGTGTTCTGGGTGACTGGTTCTGAGAAGTCTCCGCCCGGAGGACTGACTGCTCCAATAATTGAGACTGACCCAGGATCTTCAACCCCTAGAGGTTCGACTCTACCAGCTCTCTCGTAGAACTCTGCAAGTTTTGAAGCAAGATATGCCGGATAACCTCTTTCACCAGGCATCTCTTCGAGTCTGGCGGAGATTTCACGCATAGCCTCAGCCCAACGGGAAGTTGAGTCAGCCATCAATGCGACGTCGAGTCCCATGTCTCTGAAGTATTCCGCGATTGTCACACCTGTATAGATAGATGCTTCTCTTGCGGCTACAGGCATGTTCGACGTGTTTGCGATAAGTACTGTTCTGTTTATGATTTTATCTCCCGTCTGTGGATCTTCGAGTTCTGGGAACTCTTCCAGAACTTCTGTCATCTCGTTTCCTCTTTCTCCACACCCAATGTAAACGATTACGTCGGCGTCGGAGAACTTTGCGAGTGATTGTTGTGTAACTGTTTTTCCGGATCCGAAAGGACCTGGAATAGCTGCTGTTCCGCCCTTTGCAAGTGGGAAGAGCCCATCGAGAACTCTCTGTCCTGTAATAAGTGGGACTTCCGGTTTGAGGTCTTCGTTTACAGGTCTTCCCTGTCTGATAGGCCATTCCTGTCTCATCGAGACTTCCTGACCGTCAACCTCAACAACTGTTTCGGTTACGTTGTAAGAACCTTCGTTTACAGTCTCTACTTCTCCTCCTTCCATGTGTGGCGGCAGTAGAACTTTGTGTTCTCCGTACTCTACTTCAACTGTTCCGAGTACGTCTCCTGCTTCGACTTCCTCTCCTTCTTCTACGGAAGGTTCGAAGTCGTATTCCTCTTCCAGGTCGATTCCTGGTGCGTCCTCTCCTCTGGCGATGAAGTCGCCTGTCTGCTCCTGAAGTGCAGAGAGAGGTCTTTGCAGACCGTCGTAGATCGAGCCGAGAAGTCCTGGACCGAGTTCTACGGAAAGCGGTTTTTCCGTGTTCTCGACAGGTTCTCCTGGCTTGACTCCGGTAGTCTCCTCGTAGACCTGGATGTATGTTTTGTCTCCTTCGATTTGGATGACTTCTCCCATCAGACCTTCGTCGCCGACTTTGACAACGTCGTTCATCTGAGGGTTCATGCCCTCTGCGACAACTACAGGTCCTGTAACCTTGTAAATTTCTCCTTTCGAATCTGACATTTTTAGTTTAAACCTCGTAGCATTAATTTACGAAATATCTACTCCGATAACTCTCTGGATTTTATCTTGAAGACCTGAAGACTCTGCTGTTTCTGAAAGTGTTACGACAACAGGATCTACTGATTCTTCTACTTCACGTCTTACCCTGCCAGGCAGTTTTTCTAAGTCAGTCTGCTCTGCAACTAAAATCCCAATTTCTTCATGTTTCAATAGTTCCTGGATCTTTTCCTCGTAGTTTTCAGGGTTGAAACTCTTCTGTACGCCGGCGAGTTCGAAGCCTAGAGTGAACTCGTCGTCACCGATTACTCCGATCGTTTTCTTCTTTTCTTCTTCCATTTTATGACACCACCAAGTTGTTTCTGATTGTTTCTAGGTTCTGGATACCTGTCTCCTTCGCTCTCAGAAGCATTCTAAGGTTCTGAACCTCAATCATCTTCGCCATAATGTAACCGAGGATGCTTGTTGCACCGAGAGGCTCTGTGTGCTGTGAGACGAGCGCCCTGTCCAATCTTGCAACCTCAAGCCTGTGCTCGATGTCCTCAATATTCGCTCCGTTCTTCTTTTCGAGCACTTCCTCATTAACCAGGTAGTCGATAGCTTCTTCGAACGATTTTGAGCCAAGAACTTTCTCGAGATGTTTCGACTTCTTGTCTGAGACAAGCCATTCCTCAATTTCCTCTCTCTCGATCTCCTGTTTCTTCAGTCTTAGAGCGATCTTCAGGTTCTCGTACTCTATCTCTTCGTTTACGAACTTCTCGAACCACATTCCTCCGATCTTGCCTGAAATCCTGTCAAGATCTTGATAATATGCACGGTCAAGATTTCTTTCAATCTTTCTGAGATCCTTTTCCTCTCCGATAAATGATTTGTAGTCGATAGGCGAGTTCTTGAATTCGATCGATCCAACTATCTCCTCAAACGTTTTTTCTGAAAGATCCTCCAATTCCTCGACCGAGTAGTCACCCACAGGCACCAGAAGGTTCTCTATTTTTTGGTTCCCTCCTCCCTGTTTCCACCTTAGAAGTCTTTTCAGGCTTAGAATATCATAACGCCTCAGGTAAGTTTTGATTACAGGTTCAAGGCTTTCCGGTGCGATCTCGACAAGTTTTGACATCGTTCGTGAAAGATTTCTCATCAGCGCGAGCTCAACAAGTTCGATTCCCTCGTATTCAGAGCCTAGCTCGTTGATATCTTTTTTGTAAGCGCCTTCCTCAAGGTTTCTTGCTATTTCATTAGGCTTCATCTTGAGAAGATTCTCGTAGTCGCTTTCATCGAGAAGCTTCTTTCTCTTCGCGCTCACTCGAGCGTACATGTAAGGATAGTCGCGCTGAACCATTTTTAGATCACTCAAAAAGCTTTTCCGCAACTTCTTTCCTGTGCTTGGATTTCATTTCTTCAACGATTTTATCGAACGTAAAGCTCTGCCTCCTAGAACCATCCTTGGATACAACCACTATTCCTTCAATGTCTTCTTCTTCGAAATCGATGCTTACGGCATCCTCAAACTCTTCTCCCCCGATAACTTTCTCGGGTTCGAACTCGACCTTGTCGAGGCATTTCTCAACGAAGTCCTCTCTTTCCTTCTTGGTCAGGTCTTCGAGGCTTTCACGGAAATTTTCGAATACCTCGTCTATCTTCGCTTGCTTCGCCTTCAACCTTTTTTCCTTGGCTTTCATACGAGCGTTGGAGATAGTCTTTGTTTCGTATGAATCCTTCTCCCCTTCAAGTTCTTCTTCATACTCTTCCTTGACTGCCTCTGCCTCCTGTCTTGCTTCTTCCAGGATTTCTTCTCTCTGTTGTTCAGCTTCGTCTATTATTTCGTCTGCTTTTTGCTGTGCTTCTTCCAAAATCTCGGATTTGACTTCTTTTAGGCTCATTTGAGTATCACGTTTGTGTTTGAAATAAATTGAGAGTTGAAAACGGGTTGCCCCGTTTTCCGCGGGCTTCTAAATGAAGCCGGTTGATACCAGCGCGACGACCAGTCCGAAGATAACCATGGTCTCCGGGATAACTGTTAGGATAAGTACCTGGCCGAACAGGCTGTCGTCTTCTGCTAGAGCGCCAACTCCTGCAGATCCGATCTTTGCCTGTGCCCAGCCGGTTGCAAGTGCTGCAACTCCTAAAGCTATGGCTGCGCCGAGTGCTGGAAATGCTCCTATTCCTGCTGCTGTTGCCATTGTGTGGTTTTCACCTCAAAATAATGTTAGTTAGAGTTTGCTCCGAATGGAGCGTATTTTTTACCGCCTCCTTCATAGAACTTTCCGAACATCTCCACGTAGTGGAGTCGGATTCCTTGAAGGAAGCCTTCCAAGATTTTAATGAATGTGTTGAACGTGTGACCGACCACCAACATGAATATTCCGAGTCCGACGCCCAGTAGGGATCCTGACTGGAACAGTGGGTCTGCTAGACCGTTCACTACTTTTGCGAGTGAAACCGCCGCGACCGACACGCCGAATATTCTTAGGTATGATAGTACGTTTGAGAGGAGCGATGGGATTTCTACGACCCCTTCTATGCCCTCTCCCATGTAAAGCATGATTACTGCTAGGACGCCGACTACAGCGGCTGCACCTGTCATACCTAATATGGCTAGTGCGGCTGCCAGTTCGAGTACGATCCATGACCCTTTTTCTAGGAAGGCTTCTCTGAATCCGTGATTGGAATATTCGTTGTAGAATCCAAGCAGGAACCCTAAGTTGACGTGGACGACTCCTATAACTGCTGCTATGCTGAATACTGTTCCTAGTTCGTGTGCTCTGTGGAAGAGTATTGGGATCTGGCTGAACACTTCCAGACCGAACTGACTGGCTAGTACGGAGTCATGACCGAATATTATGAAGCCAAACGCGTCACCGAACGCCAATCCAAATATTATGGTGGAGATTGATGCATACATCAGCGACTTGAAGATGTCGCGGGCTGCAGGAACCATTCTGTAACCTAGGTAGAATACTGCCAAGGTTGTCAGTCCGTATCCTGCGTCGCCGATCATGAATCCGAAGAAAAGTGGGAACGTCAAAAGTAGCATGAAAGATGGATCCAGCTCGTTGTATCGAGGCACTGAGACAAGATCGGTCAGTGACTCGAACGGCTGGACGAATCTGTTGTTATCATGTTTTACTGGCGGTTCCTCCTCCGCCTCTTCTTTCTGTACGTGGATTCTTCCTTCTGTCTTGTCAGCTAGTTCTTCCTCGACCTCAGCAAAACGTTCTGAAGGGATCCAACCGTACGCGATAAACGTGTTTTCTGTTGTTGCAAAGTTTAGAGGTGCTTCAGCTTTCTCTACTCTTTCTGTCAGGAAGCTTTCGATGTTCTCAAGTCCTTCACGCCACTCTTCTGCTAAGCTTTCGAGCTCGTTTTCTTTCTGTTTCTTTGCTTCACGAAGCTCCTCTTTTCTATCCTCCAGGTTGTATGAAACCGTTTCGATTGAACCTGTAAGCTCTGTTTCCGGGACTGTCAATTCTATGGATGATGCTTTGTTGATAGCATCTCTGAACGCTTTGTCTTCGGTCTCGTGGTAGAAAATAACGGATGCTTTCTCTCCTTCGAACACGTCATATTGTGTGTTCGGTGCTTCCGAAGTCAGAATGTCCCGATCAATCCTTCCTACGAAGACATCCAAATTTTCTGTGCCTTCGAGATCTTCATAATTGACTCCGCTACCTCTAAGTTTCTTGAAGAATTTTTTCTTATCATTTACGTTGGAGATTCTTCTTTCCAGGGAAGCGATTTCTTCCTCTATATCGGAAATCTTTTCGTCCAATTGAGGAAGTTCGTTTTCGAGCTCTTCGATAGTCAGGTTCTTCCTGTGTCCCTCAACTTTAGGTAGTTTGGAGATTGTGGATCTCAAATCTACCAGTAGTTGTGAGATGTCTTCTGCTTCGTCTGAAGGCTTACCTGTGTTCAGTTCGCCGTCATAATCGTCTATATCTAGAACTTCAAGTCTGTAAAGTGTGTTAATTACGTTTTCCAGGTCTTTTTTGGCGCCTGTTACCGATATTTTGGTCATTTCTTTCGGCTTGATTTCTTCCCACCTACTGGAACTGTTCTTCGAAGCTTTCTTTCAGGAGCTTTTCTGCTTCTTCCATTCTGTCCGAGGCTTTTTCTCTTAGTTCTTCTGCCTCTTCTTCTGCTTCATCGATTATTTCTTCTCTTTCTTCATCGACTTTCTCTTTGAACCGGTTCATTTCCTCGTATTTTTCGTCTTTGGCTTCCTGTTCCGCGTCTTCTATAAGTTCTTCTGCCTCTTCTTCTGCTTCTTCTATCTTTTGCTGTTTCTTCTGTTTGGCATCCTCTAGAATGAGGTCTGCCTCTTCTTCCGCATTCTTGACTTCCTGTACTACGTCAGCCACGTTATAATCACCGGCATGAAACCCTGAATACAGGAAGCTTATAAACCCTGTGAGCTTCCGCAACCATCTCCTGTTTAAAAGATTTTCTATAGGCTGGCGTTTGTTGAAAAGTCTTCTCTACCAAAAATCAAAATTATGGAAGAAAGAGGCTTGAAAATATTCGCACCCGAAGAGGAAGAACCCGGTAAGGACTCAGACGTCTTCTTCAACGACGAGATGCGTACAAACAGGGATCTTTCCAGAATTGCTCTCAAAGTATTCCGCGACAAGATAGATGTTGATGAGTTTCGTATATGCGATCCTTTGTCCGCTTCAGGAGTGAGAGGTTTTCGGTATTCTGACCTAGGCAAACTTTACCTCAACGATACCAATCCAGAAGCAGTTGATTCAATAGAAAAAGGTTTAGAGGAGAACCAGATCGAGGCACAAGTATATAATAAGGATGCGAACGTTTTGCTCTCCGAGAACAGAAACCTCTTCCACTTCATCGATATTGATCCTTTCGGACCGTTTAACCGGTTTCTTGATTCTACAGCCCGGGCTTCAAATCACCAGAGTTTTGTGGGTCTGACCGCTACTGATTTGGCTGCGCCGGCAGGAAGCTATAAGAAAACATGTATGAGGCGTTATTCCTCGAAGCCGTTGAAGAACTCTTTCATGCACGAGACGGGTCTCCGCATATATATTAAAGAGGTTTTCCAGAACTACGCACGTTTCGATAAGTGTTTCGACCCCAAGATATGCTGGCACGAACAGCACTACTCCAGAGTCATGGGGAGGGTAACTGAGTCAAAGAAGAGAACCAACCGCACGCTAGATAACATAGGATATCTTTCATACTGCCCCGAATGTAGATGGAGGAAACTTGAAAGAGAAGAGGAATGCGGCAACTGCGGTGAAGACACACAGATTGCGGGACCGCTCTGGACAGGCAAACTTGTTGACAGAAGATTTACCAAGGAAATGAAAGAAGAAATCCCTGAAGAATGGGTGGACGCCAATGAACTTCTCAGAAAAGTTCATGGCGAAGCAGAAATACTTACACCGTTTTACGATCTACATAAACTGAGCTCAAGTCTAAGCATTCAGGTTCCCAAAAGAGAGAAAGTTCTTGAATCACTAGAAGACAGGGGATACCCGGTTTCCAGAACCCATTTTTCGCCTACAGGTTTCAGGACTGACGCGCCTCTACAAGATATTCGAAGGGTTCTAAAAGAAGCTTCGGAAGAATAAAGCAATCTAAACCCTTTCCCTGCCCCCGCCAAAGATTTTTAAATCCATCGATTACAGCTTTCATTGTAATGGCTTGGAGAAGGGCGACCGCCGGAGGAGAATTCTCTAAAGAAGCAGAAATTAGTAATAGGGCTGATTTGAACCGTTTTCTTGAGGAATCAGAAGCAGATATACCTTATGAGGTAGATTTGCTTGTTAAGGATGAGGAAAGGCTTGAAGAAGAACCTTACAAAGAAGATCTTCCTGAAGTTGAAAACTTAGACTATGTGTTTGAAGGAGAAGTATTCGTTCTAGACATGTCAGTTGAAGAGTTTACTTGCGCAGCAACAGCAGGGGACGAAGTAAGCGCATACGTCTATGGAACGCTTTCTATAGAAGGCGATGGATACGAAAGAGAAGTTACGGTAGATGAATTCTATGAGACTCCCGCCACCGATGTCTTCCACTGGGACTCTGCTGGAGAGAATGAAAAGGGGGCAGAAATTAATGCTAACGTCGAAATGGCAGAAGCAGGCTCAGACTAATAATTAGGTAAAGATTAGAAAAATAGAATTGGGAGAGAATGCGGCTGCGTCTTCTCTAGTTGCTCTTTTCTTCGAGTTCTTCTTCGAGTCCGAGCTTCTCAGCTAGTTCTTTGTAGCGGTTTCTGATTGTTACTTCTGTAACTCCGACTACGTCGGCAACTTCTCTCTGTGTTCTTTTCTCGCCTTCTAGGACTGCGGCGATGTAGAGTGATGCTGCTGCAAGACCTGTAGGTCCTTTGCCGGAGAGTAGGTCTCTTTCTCTTGCTTCTTTGAGGATGTTTCTTGCTCTTGCCTGCACTTCTCCTGAGAGCTGTAGCTTTCCTGCAAATCTTGGGACGTAGTCCTGTGGTTTTGCTGGAAGGATTCTTAGTCCGAGTTCTCTTGCGACGTAACGGTAAGCTCTTCCGATCTCTCGTTTTTCGATTCCTGATGCTTCGGAGATTTCGTCCAGGGTTCTTGGCGTTCCCTGTTTTCTTGCGACGATGTAGAGCAGTGCTGAGATGATGGATTCCATCGATCTTCCTCTTACTAGTCCTTGGTCTACAGCTTTTTCGTATAGGCGTGCGACTTCTTCATGGACTGATTCAGGAAGGTTTAGGTTGGACACCATCGAGTTGAGTTCAGAGAGTGCGAATCCAAGGTTGCGATCCTTGGACTTTGTGAGTCTCTTGTGCCATTTTCTGAGTCTGTAGTACTGGGCACGTTTGTTTCCTGAGACCTTGTAGAGTTCCCCTGAGCCTTTTCCGATCTCGGTGGATACTCCCATGTCGTGTTTTGTGTAGGTCAGAGGCTGTCCGGCTCTTGCCTTCTTTTCTCTTTCCTGTTCGTTGAATGCTCTCCATTCTGCGGATTCGTCGATTCTGTCTTCGTCAATGATTAGCCCACAGTCGACACAGGCGAGTTCTCCCTGTGCAGAGTCTTCTTTGAAGCGCTGGCTTCCACATTCAGGACATGTTAGAACTGTGTCGCCTTCTTCGGCTTCTTCACGTTTGATCTCGTAGCCTTCTCCCTGACCGACTTTTTCTTCCTCTTGTTCTGGTTCTTGGTCTGGTGTTTCAGCTTCTTCCTGTTCTGCTTCTTCTGCTTTTCCATCCTCGTCTTCTTCCCATTCCTCGGGGATCTGGTAGTCGTCGAACTGTCTCCTTGGTACGTTGTGCGAGTGTTCTGTCATAATATTGTTACCTCCTGGACGCGATGGAGCTTGTTCAGATACATTTCGAATTATATGTTCAGCTTGAACGAACTCCGATACTTTTAACCAATACATCCCTTAACTTTATATACCTTTCCACCGGTTTGTTCATTCCCTACTCACAACACCTCTTAGCATGAATAATAAATGATTGTTTCCCACAATCGAAAATATGCTGGAAGAGGAGATGCGATTCAAGCGAGAAATAATAGGAGTATCCGCGCTCCTCATCCTAGGCAGCCTATTTATACTCTATCCTTTTCTCGACGCCATAATATTCGCAATCGCAACCTCATATCTTTTGAGATCAATGCACAGGAGGCTGAACTCGAAACTTCACAACAACTTCCTGTCTTCGTTAATTGTGGTCAGTACCATAGTCGGCGTAATATTCCTGGGAACATTTCTGTTCATCAATAACTTCACAGAGGTCTCAAACGCCACCACAGGCGTGGCAGAAAACATGCAGAACAAAACCCAAGAGGTCATACAGAACCTAGAGACCTCAGAAGACGTAAAAATGCAGCTCCAAAACCAGCTGGACAAACTTCTCGAGCCTGAGAATGTCAGAAGCCAGCTTGAAGGTATAATAGCGTCTCTACCCGGTTTATTCATAGACCTCGGCATATTCCTCGTGACCGCTATCTATCTATTCCGAGACGGAACAGACCTGAAACGAAAATTCTTCTCACTGGTAGAGGATCTACCTGACAACGAGGAGAAAATTGTCCGAACACTGACAACATCAATAGACTCCATATTCAGAGGTGTATTCCTTACCCAGTTTACAGTAGCCGCGATACTTGGTCTAATAACAGGAATAGGATTCTACCTCATAGGCTCAATAACAACACCAATACCATTCACAATTCTATGGGCGATACTAATTGGAATAGCAGCCCTAATGCCTCTATTTGCGGCATTCATGATCTACGGACCAATAGGATTCTACTACCTGTTTGTCGGCATGCCAGTTAAGGGAACACTGATCCTGGCATTCGGAACAATCGTGCTTAACGTCCTGCCAGAAGTATTCCTAAGACCTTATGTCGGTTCAAAACAAATGAATGAGCATCCGCTGATCATCTTTATAGGGTTTATAGCCGGTCCACTTACTCTTGGTCTGAAAGGTCTAGTACTCGGACCCGTACTACTGATACTTGCAAAGGACTTCATCATGAATTACAGCGAACTCGTCTCCGATCAGGATTCGACCCGCAACGAGAACAGCGAGAACCAGTAACTTTTCTACCGCAGTTAGAACAGTTTAACTCCCACCTATACTTCTCATCAGTTCCGAGATCCAAAAATCCTTCAAAATCTGCTTCAAGGTGGAGCGCAAGATTCTGAAGCGGTTTATCATCCGTAACCAGTGTATGCCCTGTTTGAACTGCAAGTGCAAGAAGTTTCTCATCTTCGTCCGAGGTAGGTGAATTAATCTCATCTGACTTCGATCTTACTTTTCCCAGAATCTTTTCAGAAGGCGTTCTTACTTCATATTTGAGGTTACGAAGGTTGTTACGACCTTTAGAGCTCTTAATCTCTTCAAGAACTTCAGGAACCATCAAAGCAGTGTCAAAAGCATAACTACCTCTCCCATGCACGATTACGTTAGTGTCGACAACGGCTTTCATACACCCTTAGTTTAAGACCTATGCTTAAAACCGGTTGGATTCGGTTCGAGAACCGGTTTTTTCGGGGGATCGGAACCGTTTCATATTAAAAGCTGTTTCGTGAATTCTTCGACGTGATCTATAATGAGTCTACCTAACGCACCTATCGAAAGAATTATCAGGAAGGCAGGAGCAGAAAGAGTTTCAGAAGGAGCTGTAGAAGAGCTTAAAGATGCTGTCGAAGAAGTTGGCGAAGAAATTGCACGTGACGCAATCGAAATGGCTGACCACGCAGGAAGAAAAACAGTCAAAGCGTCTGACGTGGAAATGTCGGCAGAGCGATAGTGATAGAGAATGCCGACACAGATTGAAGCAGGAAAAGTCAGAAACGGCACCTACGTCATGATTGACGAGGAGCCATGCGAAGTAAGAAGCGTTTCGAAGTCAAGCCCAGGAAAGCACGGAAGTGCGAAGGCGAAGATCAAGGCCAAAGAGATCTTCGGCGGCAAGAACAAGCACATCACCAAGCCTGTCGATTCGATGATGATGTCCCCGGACGTAGAGAACAAAGTGGGACAGGTTGTTTCGAAGGAAGGAACAATCGCTCAAGTAATGGACATGGACACGTACGAGACAGAGGAAATGGAACTTCCAGAAGACCTCACGATCTCAGAAGGAGAAGAGATCGAGTACAAGCAGATTGAAGACAGGAAGCTTTTCGAAGGCAAGAGGGAATAAAACCCCCTCATTTATTTCTACACATCTTTTCTTTTTCGAAGGATTAAAGTGGTTCTCCTCAAATTTTAGTACATGAACTATCAACGCCTAAGAGAAAAAGTTCTCGAAAAACACTATCCCTCAGACGAAGAGATTCAGGAACTAGAAAAACAGTATCAGGAGATATCGGAACTGATCGAGTCAGAGTTCGGTCTTGAAACCCACTTTGCAGGATCAGCATCCAGAGGAACCTGCATGAAGGGCGACCGAGATATCGATGTCTTCGTTCTATTCCCTGAAGGCACTGACACAAACACGTTAGAGGAGAAAGGACTAGAAATTGGAAGAAAGGTTTTCGAGGAAATCGGAAGAGATTATGAAGTGGACTACGCAGAACATCCCTACACGAAGGGAGAGATAAAAGAACATGAAGTCGAGATAGTGCCCTGTATCGATACAGAAGCCGAGAATATTACTTCTAGTGTTGATAGAACCCCTCACCACTCTCGCTGGGTGAAGAATAACCTGGATTCAAAGCAGAGAGAAGATGTTGTAATGTTGAAAAGGTTCCTGAGATCTGAAGGCATCTACGGATCCTCTTTGAAGACCGAGGGTTTTTCCGGCTATCTCTGTGAAGTTTTGATAAACAAGTACGGCAGCTTCCAAAATTTGACCGAAGAAGCGGTGAATTGGCGCGAGAAACCTGTTTTAGATCCTGAAGAACATCACGAAGAGCTTCCTGAAAAGTTGGAGAAAAAGTTCAGCGATGAAGCACTGATAGTGATCGATCCTGTGGACCCGGAGAGGAATGTTGCCTCAGTCTTAAGCAAGGAGAATCTTTCACGTTTCGTATTCGCTTGCTGGAAGTTCAAACAGAGTCCTGGAATAGATTTCTTCGAAATAGAAGAGAAAACTTACACCGAGTTTGAGGTAAAGCAGGAGGTGCAGGGTAGAGGAGACTTCCTTGTTCTCGAGTTCGAAAATGTCGATGAGGTAGAAGATATTGTCTATCCTCAGTTGAGGAAGACTCTTGGTCGGATCGAAGACGAACTAAAGAATAGAGATTTCCGTATATTCGATTCAGGTTTCCATGTAGGCGACAAAACCAGAATTTTCCTGGAATTAGAGAGAGAACTGCCTGAGATAGAGGAGATGAAAGGTCCAAAGCTTTTCCATGGAGAGAAACACGTGGAAGAGTTCTGCTCCAAGTACGATAATGTCTTTGTCCAGGACGATAGGCTGGTCGCCAAAGTCGACCGTGAGTACGTGGATGGGAAACAGTTCCTACAGGAATTCCTAAGTTCTAATCTGGAAGAGAAAGGAATACCAGAAAATATTGAGGAGGAGCTAAGCGATTATGGATTTGTTGATCCGCTGGATGGCGGGGAAAAATGGTTAAATTACTTGGGCGAGAAGCTGAGAGTAGAGGCTAAACAATAATGGGAGAAGTCAACATAATCATAGGTCTTTCAGGAGTTGGAAAAGGAACAGTTCTAGAACAGGCGATGCTAATCACTGACGAGGACTACAAGGTCATTAACTACGGCGACAGGATGGTTGAAATCGCCAAGGACCAGAGACTCGTCGATTCAAGAGACGATCTGAAGAAATTGGATACTGAAACCAACAAACAGCTGCAGAAGGATGCTGCAGAGTCAATTTTCGACGATGCTGAGGATAACGATGTTATTGTCGAGACTCATGCCGCAATCCAGACACCTTTTGGCTATCTTCCCGGTCTTCCGAAATGGACGCTTGAAAATCTCGAGCCTTCTAAGATTATAATGCTTAGAGCTGAGCCCAAGGCGATTTATGAGAGAACCTTGGAGGACGATTCACGGGATCGCGAACATGAAGAGGTAGAACAGATCGAGGAGTACCAGGAAGTTGCGCGTGAAATGGCTTCGACAGGCGCAGTATTGACAGGAGCATATCTTTCTGTCATCGAGAACCCTGATGGTCATGCAGAGCAGGCTGCTGAAGATCTAATTGAGGTTCTTAGAGGTTAATCAAGGTAGAGTTCTGGTGAGAGCACCATCAAGTAAGTGGTGACCACCGAACTCAATATTCTTCCTATAATGAAGCCTGCCTGACCGAACGATTTTACTACAGTCGATGAGCTGAACCAGAGACTTACTCCAAGCAGGATGAATGAGAGTACTGTCAACGATATCACAGCTGTTCTCTTTTCTTTGCTTCCCGCATATGATTTTTTCCAGCTTTTCAGCACGCCTTCCGTATCAAGAAGGGTGACCGGCACGAAGTAAGAAGTATATGAGAGGAAGAACATCAGTACTAGAGTTATTGCTGGACCTACTATTCCAGCCCAAATTATTCCCTGTGAGTAGAAAACTATTCCTATGGATGAGGGAAGTGCGATAAGGACCCCTATTAAGAGTAATGCTGTAGCAGCCTTCAGTAATTTGCCAATGTTGTGTGCTGCTTCGGAGAATCCTTTTTTCAGTCCCGAATTGTTTTTCACCATCGAGACCAGCATCAGCCATACGAAGAGACTTATTATGGATAGCAGGTACATACCTCCAAAACTTGCTGTTACCGCTGATGTAGAGAGTTGGTTCCCCGATGTGTAGTCGTTGAGAACTAGAATTAGGAAGGCTGAGCTGATCAGGCTTGAGACTATTCTTGGAAGGAATAGTTTTGGTTGACCTGCCAGATTTTTGAGGCTTTTCTTCAGCACCTCGAGATTGTTCATGTTCGTTTCTTGGGGAAGTGAAGATTAA
This sequence comes from Candidatus Nanohaloarchaea archaeon, assembly GCA_014297435.1. Classification (GTDB taxonomy): domain Archaea; phylum Nanohalarchaeota; class Nanosalinia; order Nanosalinales; family Nanosalinaceae; genus PL-Br10-U2g16. Next base: position 101,067 of record JACOQA010000004.1, read on the forward strand.
ATATTCAGGTCTGAGTTCGCAGGTTTTTGTTTCGAGTCCATGTAGATCGGTCGAAACCTTGAGAGGTTGTCACTAAGAATGGAACACAGTTTAACGCATCTTAAATCGTTTTCTTAGTTGTTATCAATCAAAATGATTAAAAGAGTTGTATTAAATCGTTTAGATATATGGCGAGCCTTTGGGACATCGGTAAAAGTACTGAGGAAAAGCTCGCCGATGACTTGAAGAGTAACGGCGAATTTCAAGAAATGGTCGAGCAGCATCGGCACAAGTTCGAAGACAGGTTCGAGCAAAATATGGAGGATGACGTTCCAACGCATCCATACAAGATCTACAGGAACATCGTTGAATCAAACGAACTCAGCGATGAAGAAAAGGTAGCACTTGAACAGATGAAAGACGAATTTTCTGAAAGATGGCAGAACCTGAAGAATCAACGAACTAACTAAAGATTCATCGGCGAGCAAAGGTCGGGGAGGGGAAATCCGACCTTTTTATTTTGTCCCGATTGATTAGACTATCTCAACATAATTTCCATCAGATTCTTTCCTACCATCTTCAAGGATAAATTTGAGATCTGTCGTTAGGTCATCATCATGAACACTGAGCTTGTATTCCTCGTGTTCAGATTCCAGGTTTTCTCTTAGTCTGGGGCTTTTTTCCATGTGCATTTCAGGTCCATAGGCGAAACCTTTCTTGTGTAGAACCTCTTTAGACTTGGAGTAGGCCTCCTCTGGCTCGTATGAATCAAATAAGTCCTCGAAACTTATCACCAAGTCATAGATGTCCGGATCCGACGACATGTATTGTTATTTAGAAGTAACAATTAAATAATTAGTTGAGGTCCTTCACCATGTAAGGTCCTTCCTTCTCGTAGTCGAACTTTCTGTAATACTCCCTAGTTCCGACAGCTGAGATAACGACAATCTTGTCTTTTCCAAGTTCCCGGGCTTTTTCCTCGGCCGTTTCCATAAGTTTTGTTCCGTACCCCGTGTGTTGTGTGTCGCCTTCTTCTCCTATTTCTGTGGCGCTTCCCATAACCTTGAGCTGACGGATAATCAAGGTGTTCTCATCTATCTCAGACCTGAAAGATTCAGGTGGCGCCCTCAAGCGTGTAAAACCAAGTATGATATCCTGATCGGTATCCTCATAGCTTAGGAAGTACTCTTTTCCGCTGGATGCATCGTAACTTCTCTCAACAAGCTCGACTTCTTCAGGTTCCCGACCATGTTTAGCTTTCTGGTGTCCTACCTCTCTACATCTTATACATCTACATCTTTCTCCTTCTTTCTCCATCTCCTGCAAAGCCATCTGTCTCATGTTTGTTAATTGAGGGCCTGCATCAACCTCTGTGGAGGGAATATCACGCATCACACGTTTGACTCGTACGTGAGGAGGCATGTGGTTCTTCAGTACTTCTTTAAGTCGTTCCTTGGCTTCTTCACTTGAGATAGGTTCGAAGTCTCCTTCCTCATACTGTCTATAAAGCTCTGTTCCCTGAATGACCTCACAAGGATAGATTTTGACCTCGTCAGGCTGATAATCTTCGTTTGAGAAAGCTTCCTTGAACTTCTCGATATCTTCCTCATAGCCCTCACCAGGAAGACCAAGCATCAAATGGTATGCAACTTTAAAACCGGCATTTTTGAGGCGTTTTGTGGCTTCAATTACTTTATCCATTCCGTGACCTCTGTTCGTTACTTCATGAGTCTCATCGAAGACGGTCTGTACACCCATCTCGGTTCTAGTACCGCCCATTTCTAGTATGCGGTCAATATGTTTTGTTTCACAGATATCAGGTCTTGTCTCGAAGGTTACGCCTACGTTTCTGACCTGTGCAGTCTCGTTCATTTTCTGTGCTTCTTCAAGAGTTTCGGCATCATCCAGCCCGGATTCTTCTGGATACGTGTTGAACGCGTCAAAAGCTCTTTTTACGAATTTTTTCTGGTAATCAGGATCCTGGAACGGGAAGGTTCCTCCCATAACGATAAGCTTTGATTTATCGATCGAGTGTCCGTTTTTCTCATACTGCTCCAGTCTATCTGTGGCCTGATCGTAGGGGTCGTACTGGTTTCTGATTGCACGTCTTGTCGCAGGTTCCTTCCCAGTGTAGCTCTGTGGTGCGTCCTTTCCTTTCGGACAGTAGATGCAGCCTCCGCCACACGGTGCTGGACGTGCCATAATCGCTATATTGGCTATACCGGAGATTGTACGCATCGGCTTTGTCTTAAGAAGTTTTTCTGCCTCTTCCTCATCATCTTCAACAAATTTTAGGATATCCGAGTTCTTGGGCATTCCGTCGAAAGAGTGCTTTGAACAGAGGTCCTTTTTCCTCTGTTCGATCTCGTCCTTTGACTCAATTTCTCCGTTTTCGATCTCATCTATTATACCACGGGAGATTTTCTTCAGCGCCATAGTACACAGCTCCGGATGAAATGTTAAAAAGAAAGCCCGAGTGCTGAAAACCTATGAGAAAATACCTGATTTTACCGATTTTCCTAGTTTTAGTTGTATCTCAAGCCTCTGCAGGATGGTTCGATAGTGGAGGACAGGCAGCAGTGATTAAGCTTAGTGGATCTATAACCCCTTCATCTCAAACCGGTTTAGGCGCAACTAGTTCGATAACTCCTGAGAAGATCAGAAATCTTAATGCTCAAGCAATCCGTAACAACGCCCAGGCGATAATCTACGAATGGAATTCAGGTGGGGGAGCCGTAGTTGCCTCGAAGGAGATTAGACGCGAGATCGAGTCAGTGAAAATACCAACTGTCTGCCGCTTCCGTGATTTGGCGGCATCGGGCGCATATCTTGCCTCACTAAGCTGTGACCGTATTGTTGCCGATTCGGCTTCTATAACGGGAAGTATCGGCGTGAGAAGCTCTTACCTTGAGTTTTCCGGTCTACTCGATAAATACGGTGTCGAATATGTCAACATCTCTTCGGGCTCTCTGAAAGAAGCAGGCTCCCAGTTCACTAACCTTTCGGAACAGGAAAGACAGCTGCTTCAGGAAAAGGTGGATAAGCTTGGAAACCAGTTTATTTCGGAAGTTGCACAGGAGAGAGATCTTAACTCTTCGGAGGTCAAAAAGGTAGAGAAAGGACAGATTTTCCTTGGTTCTGAGGCTAAAAGACTCGGTCTTGTCGATACTTTGGGCGGTAGAAAGACCGCGGTTGATGTAGCAGGGAACATGACTGGAAGACAGCTCACAACTTTTGAAGTTGAGACTGGTTCCAGCTTCAGCTTTCTCTCGTTGCTTGGCTCTGATTCACTGTTGAAAAAGTTTCTATCTAACGGGGAAAGTCCTGTAAAGGCAGAATGGAGATAGAAAGTAGGGACCGGAAACTGTGTGAAAAACAGTTTCAACGGGTAAAAAGACTATTCTGGTTTCTCCGGTCCTTCAGGCGGTTCTTCTGAGTGATGCCAGAGCATGTCGAATACAGGCTCCATCGTATCCTGAGCCATGTGGTCTGACTTGGTCCAGAAAGCTGTGTCCTGTGTCTCGTGTACTTCGTCGTGTGTCATCGACATGGTTAATGCATCGTTGTCGATGATCGCAAATCTTCCCTCGGGTACGTCGAACTCGTCTTTACCTTCCATGTGTTTGACTTCTGCGTGTTCGGAAACTGCTTCGTATGCGTCCCTGTTCTTGTCAGTTACAGGCGCGAGAATCTTCAGGTTAACTCCTGCATCTTTGGCTTCTTCGATTACATCTGCATGGTTCTCGTAAAGGTTGTTCAGACCTTCTTCCGAGGTCGCGATCTTGATCGATTCCTCTGCTTCTTTGAACATGGTTCCCATGTGCTGGTTGATCTGGTGGTGTCCTTTGAGGGAGCCAGACATTTCCTCTGGTTCAACTAGTTCAAGACCCTGGTCGTAGAGGTCTTCTAGTTCGTTGACGGCTTCTGAGTCTTTGAAACTGTCAAGTTTTTCTAGTTTATCCTCCAGATCGCGCTCGTGGCTTTTCTTTATGTTTTCTATGGCTTGCTGAGGAGGGATTGCCACGTATTCCATAGGTTGGGAGGATTTGATTACTGCGAAGCCTTTCTCCGCTAGTGATTCGAGAACGTCGTAAGCTCTGGATCGAGGGACGTTTGTCATCTCCGACAGCTCTCCGGCTGTCGACACACTCCGCCCTAGGAGCGCTGAGTATATTTTTCTTTCATACATGTTCAATCCGATGTCTTCTAGCTTGTCCAGAGTTTCTTGGCTTGCGACCATGTTTTTTACACCTTCTATTAACAAAACTTTTCAGTACGGCAGTTATAAACCTTATCCGGCTGTTTACCGCCTGACCAGATAAGTTTATTATCGCCTAGTAATAATTACTACTGAAGATTTATAAATACTTGTTCGCCCTCTTCCTGAGTTTAGTCAGAAAGCCTCCTGCCTTCTTTCCATAAATTTCTCTCTCCTCATGAAGACCTTTCCACTCAAGACCGTCAAAAGCCGAACCAACCTGATTTCCATAACCATCATAGAAACAGACCTCGTTCAAACCAAACTTGGAAGGTCTCTCGACTTCATCCAAAGAAAAGCCAAAACCCAGGATATCAAGAGGCTCTTTTCCTGTAGGCACACCAAACTGTTCAGAAACCCTTTCGGGATCAAAACCCCCGATCCAGCAAGAACCTATACCTTCTTCCTCAGCAACCAGCCTCATGTTCTGAACCGCACAAGCAGCCTCGGCATTACACGCCTCTCTTGCCATATGATCGCTGAACCTGCGGGACATCCTGTCAATATCTCCCAGAATAATTACTGCAGTTGGAACCTCCTCCAACCTGTGGTCGCCCGCAGATTCTGAAAGAAACTCCTTCTTGTGCTCGTCCTCAACTACGATAAATTCAAGGCTTTGAACGTTTCCTGGCGAAGGCGCGTTCCTTCCCGCCTCCAGAACCTTCCCCATGGACTTCCGGGGGATAGTATCATCTTTACAGCTCCTGAAAGATTTGAGACCAAGCACTGAATCGAAGACGCTCATAATAAATTGGTTGGTGCCCACGGTTTAAACCTTTCAGCCCGAAAAATTCTCTCATGAAGTATTCAAAACTAGTTGAAAAATACAAGCAGCTTGAGGAAACACAGTCCACACTCGACAAAACAGATATTCTAGCAGAACTCTATTCCGAGAACCCGGAAAACCTGGAATCTTTGGTGCTTCTATCTATGGGAAGACCTTTTCCTGACTGGAAGGACCTAGATCTCGGTATCTCAAGCAAGACCATGGTAGATATAATTAAAGAGGCGACAGGAAGATCGGAGGATGAGATAGAAAGTGTCTGGAAAGAAAAAGGCGATCTTGGAGTTGCCGCTGAAAAAATGGTGGAGAAAAAAACCCAGCGGCGTCTGATGACCAAAGAATTAACGGTTGAACGCGTGATGGATAAACTGGAGAAAGTGGCAACAATGGGCGAAGGTGGAGGCGAAACGGGCAGCGTTTCGATGGCTACGAAGAAGAAAGAAGTAGCAGATCTAGTTTCATCCGCAGAACCTGAAGAGGCTAAATGGGTGACCAGAATATTCCTTCAGAACCTCCGGCTTGGAGTAGCAGAAGGACTTGTTCGAGACGCATTAGCTGAAGCATTTTTCGATGGCAAAAACACCGATATAATCCAGCACGCATACGACCTGACCAACGACTTCACCGAGGTAGCGAAAGCCTGCACTGAAGGGGTCGAAGCGCTCGAAGAACTGGAGATAGAGGTCTTCAGACCTATCAACTCGATGCTGGCGAAGAAAGTTGATACTATCGAAGAAGGTTTCGAATCTGTAGGCGAACCTGCCGCAATCGACTACAAATACGATGGCATGAGATGTATCTCAGGTTATACTCCGATATACGTAAAGGATAAAGGGATCGTGTCTGTACGCGATGTCAAGAAAGGCGATAAGGTTTTAACACATAAAGGGCGGTTTAAGAAGGTTGAAGCAAAAAGCAAACGTCAAATAGACAGTGACGAAGATGTTTTCCGATTCTCAAGTTATCTCGGCAACGACTTCAAAATCACGGAAGGTCACGAAATTCTAACAGATGAAGGCTGGATAAACGTTGAAGACCTGGAAAATGAGAGACTTGTTTTTCCCATACCCGACATAGAAGTTGATACCGACAAGCCTTCAGATCTCAACTTGAAAAGAAATGGCGGCTACAAAAAGAAGATAGAATTGACGCCCGAAGTATGGAAAATAATAGGTTTCTGGGTCGGAGATGGATATTCAAACAAAGCAAACGGAAACCAAAGAATAGGCCTAGTATTCAACGAAGAGGAAAAGGAACGATTCCAAGAATATCGGGAATTAGTGAAAAATAATCTTAAAATTCCCGAGAACGAACTCAGAACACATTCTCACAACGACGGCAAGACCCTCTACTGGACTGACCCGCCTTTCCTAAGGTGGATGTCAAAGAACTTTAGAAAACAAGATCAGAGCGGCTGGAAAGATAAACGGGCGCCCGAATGGTTCTGGAAGCTCACAGAAGAAGAATTCAGAAGTTTCTTAGACGGTTGGATTGAAGCAGACGGCCAAAAAGACGAGAAAGGAAAATGGAAGAACGTTACAACTAAAGAAAGATCTCTAGCAACAAAAGCCCAACTTATCGCTTCAAAACACGGCATAAAATCCGGTATTCGAAAACTAAGAATAGATGGAAGTACCTATTATCGCCTAGTTTTCACCGTATCAAACAAGCATGTGGAAATCGACGGAAATAAAATGAAATTGAGAATTCTAAAGAAAGAGAGACTTTCGCGTAACTCCCCTAAAGAAGTAGATCCTCGACAGAAAGTATATAATCTTCAGGTAACCGACGATGAAAGTTACTGCACCACCACTGTTGCACTACATAACTGTCAGATACATAAGAAAAAGGATGAAGTGAAGCTATTCACTAGAAGGCTTGAGGATGTCACTAAACAGTTCCCGGATGTTGTAGAGGCGGTTAAGAACAATATTGATGCCGAAAAATGTATTATAGATACCGAGATCTTGGCCTACGATCCTGATACAGGTTCTACGATCCCGTTCCAGAAGCTTTCGAAACGTATCAAGAGAAAATACGATATCCAGAAACTGAAAAAGGAGATACCTGTAGAGGTAAGACCTTTCGATGTTATCTACCTAGAAGGTTCGATGCTTGAGGAGAACTATAGTGAGAGATGGTCGAAGCTCGGAGAAATTGTGGAAGAGGAGAAACAGGAGTTGAGACTGGTAGACCACTTTGAAACCTCTGAGGAAGAAAGAGTCCAGGAACTTCAACAGAAAGCTCTGTCTGAAGGTCATGAGGGTATAATGATGAAAGCTTTAGATGCCAGATACAAACCCGGTAACCGTGTCGGATACATGGTTAAGTTGAAGCCTGTCATGGAGACACTGGATCTTGCGATTATCGGTGCGAAGTGGGGCGAAGGTCGACGTAGCGGCTGGCTTTCCCGATTGAAACTTGGTTGCTGGGACGATAAGTCAGGCGAATATAAGATGGTTGGACGTATGGCCACAGGTCTAACTGATGAGCAATTGGAAGAGATAACTGAGAAACTTGAACCTTTGATTGTAAGCGAGGATGGACGAGATGTTGACGTAAGACCTGAAGTTATCGTGGAGGCGGAGTACGAGGAGATACAGAAAAGTCCTAACTATTCTTCAGGTTACGCCTTGAGATTTCCACGTATGAAGCAGTTCCGGGATGATAAGGAAAACGCCGACTCACGTGAAAAAGTGGTTAATCTGTACGAGGATCAAAATTAAAGAAAAAAGGTAGAAATGGGTTTTTAGTCGTGTTTCTGTGCTTTGTGAATGCTTAGTCCTCTCGAAGTGTCGAAAGTTCTTCCACATTCTTCACAGGTATGTCCTTCCTGTTCTACAGCTTCCTTGACCTGTTCCTGCGTCTGTTCAACTGAGGAACTTGTGTCTTCTTCGGTCTGGAACTGCTGCTGGAGACCTTCTCTGCTGTCCTTCTCTTTCCTCATCTTCCACTCATCGCTTTCAAGCCAGACTACAAACGCTCCTACAAGTACTAGAAGCGGTCCAATTCCTGCCTGGACTAGATTTACGAGTTGTTCGAAGTAGGTTACTGAGGAGAAGACTCCTACGATAACCATTACGGCTCCAATCAGAATCTTTAATGCCGGATTCATAGTATCACAGAGGAATAATAACACATCGATGTTTTATGTGTTTCGGCTCCCCAGTACTCAATATGCTCCGGAAAACAATCACTCTTGTCACAAGTAACGAGGACAAGCTTGAATCCTTCAGGAATGCCTCTAAAAATACCGAGATAAATTTTGAGAGAAAAAATATCGACTACCCGGAAGACCATGACTCGAATTCAACGTCAGAGATAGCAGAGAAAGGCGCAAACCACTGCTTCGAAAAACTTGGGGAACCCGTAATAGTGACGGATATAGGCTTATTTATCGACTCGCTGAACGGTTTCCCGGGCGTCAACACAAGTTTTGTCCTTGATACAATCGGAAATCAGGGGCTCCTCAAACTTCTTGAAAACGAGGAAAACAGGAACGCAGAGGTCAAACTATCCATAGGATACTGCGACAAAGAGAGGAACTTTTCAGTAACAGCCTCAACCAAAGGAACGATCACGGAGAAACAGAGAGGTGAAGGATTTGGTTTCGATCCAGTATTCAGACCAAAAGGTTTCGATAAGACGTTCGGAGAGGATCCTAAGATGCGGGACAGAGAGTCTCCGAGAAAGGATGCGATAGAAAAGTTTCTGAAAAAACTTTAGATTGCTTGTATGGAACCATTTTCGGAAGGTTTCTGAAGGGAGGTAGTTCCATACATAGGCTTCACTAGCAGGTGCAAGCGCCACCGTTTATAATATTTTGCTTCTTCATAAAGACTACGAGGTTATCAAAAGTGGGATACTACGAGTACGCTAAGGACCAGTACGAGCAGCCTAAGGAGAATCTTGATGAACTCTGGCAGCAGCGTCTGGTCGAATGGAGGCAGCAAGACTCAATCATAAGTGTCGAAAACCCGACGAGACTTCCAAAAGCAAGAGAACTCGGCTACAAAGCAAAGAAAGGTTTCAACACCGCCCGAGTAAAAGTAAAGAAGGGGGCTACAAAGAGGAAAAGACCTGCAGGCGGAAGAAGCCCAAGAAGATCCGGTCAGAGCCGTTACAGCTCCAAAAAATCGAAGCAGGTAATTGCAGAGCAGAGGGCTGCTAAGAAGTTCTCCAACCTTGAAGTACTCAACTCCTATTGGGTATGTGAGGACGGAAACTACAAATGGTATGAGATCATCATGGTCGACCCTGAAAGACCTGAGATCCAGAACGATGACGACATCAACTGGATCTGCGATCAGGAAAACAGAGCTGAGAGAGGCGTAACACCAGCAGCCAAGAAGTCCAGAGGACTTCAGAACAAAGGGACCGGCGCAGAGAAGGTAAGACCTTCGATCTCCAGCAACAAGGACAAAGGGAAATAAATTCTCCTCCTTCTTTCTTAAAACGTTAAATTCTTCCTTCAAGATCTTTCTTATATGACAAACTACTACGAAACCTGTTTGAGAGAAACTTCAGACGAGATTAAGCAGAAGACCTCAGATTTAGGCTGGGAGTCAACTAACTGCGACTACGAAACAGTTTTTCTTGAAGCCGAGAATTGGGGAGAACTGAAACGAAAAATTGACCGGAACCGTGGAGACGCCGACATACTAGTGTTCAAGGGCGGCGACGAACAGCTTAACCGTAAAGCCGCTGAGTCCTCGAGAATTGACGTTCTACTTCATCCCGAAAAAGGCAGAAAGGATTCAGGTATCGATCATGTAGTGGCTGAGAAAGCTGCAGATAATCATGTAGCTATAGGATTTGATCTAAAGCAGTTACTGGAGAAGGAAGGAAAGCACCGTTCTTTTGTTTTGAAGCACTGGCGCAGGAACCTGAAGCTGTGCGAAAAATACGGAACACCTTATGTAATTACATCTGGAGCCAGCGAAAAACTGGATTTGAGAGCTCCAAGAGATCTTAAAGCTATAATAGACTCTCTGGGTTTCGAAGGACGTAAGTCAGTATCTGATTATCCTAAGAGAATACTTGAAAGATCCGAGAATGTTGAAAGTCAGGTTCGGTCTGGAGTAGAGGAGGTCGATAGAGAATGAAAAGGCTTCCTCCTTCGATTAGACAAAAAAAGAGGTATGTAAGATTCAATATTCACTCAGAATCAAATTTTGATCTTGGAGAGGTTGTAGATTGTTTCTGGGACGCTGTTATTGATTTTTCTGGAGTTCAGGGAAGTTCAAAGATCGATCCATGGATTATAGGAAATACTTTTGACGAGACAAAGCAGGAGGGAGTAGTTAAAGTTCGAAGATCTGAGGTAGAGAGTTTTAGAGCCGCAATTACACTTGTTGAAAATATAGGCGGAGAAGATGCTTTTGTAGAGGTGATTCAGGTTTCAGGCTCGCTTGATAAGGTTAAACGTAGTTGAGGATGTTGAATTTCTCTGTTATGAAGTCGATTATGCTTCCGATATCAGGAAGTTGAGGTCTGTAGAGTCCAGGAGGGTCCTGTGCGTAGACGAATACGAAGAGTACTACTACGACCAATAGAATGAAGAAGCTCAACAGAACTAAGTTTTTTCTCTGTGAGGGATTCATCCGGACATTTTAAGATGTAATATCTATTTTTATACAAGTTCTGTAGGACTTGTTTCCAACTGTTTCAACACTACGGCATCCCACCTTTTAAAAGAGTTTATTTTAAATACAGATATACTTCATTTAAAAAGGCGTTATCGGTTTTCTCAGAACGCCACCCCGAGGTGAACCAAACAATGAGCGAAGAAGGTTTTGACGAGGACGACGGAATAAAAATCGAGAACGTAGTTGCTTCCACCACACTAGACAGGAGGATGCCCCTCGACAGGATAGCGATCTACCTAGAAAACACCGAATACGAACCAGAACAGTTCCCAGGACTAGTATACAGACTGGAAGAACCAAAGGCCGCAGCACTACTGTTCGGATCAGGCAAAGTTGTATGTACAGGAACACAGAGCCCGGACATGGCAAAAGAAGCCGTACACAAGATCATCGACGAACTAAGAGAAGCAGACGTCGAGATCGGAACAAAGCCAGAGATCACAGTACAGAACATGGTCGCATCATCAGAACTCGACCACACACTCAACCTGAACAGGATTGCATTCGAACTAGTCGGTACAGAGTACGAACCAGAACAGTTCCCAGGACTAGTATACAGGATCGAAGAACCAAACGTAGTATTCCTACTCTTCTCATCAGGAAGAATCGTTTGTACAGGAGGAAGAACCTACGAAGATGTCCGCAACGGCATCAACAAGCTAAAAGAGAACCTCGAGGAGATCGGGGCTCTCTAAAAGCAATTCTCTTTATTCTTAATATTTCTCTAAAGCCTTCAAGGCAGCCCTTCTAGCATTCTCCGGAATATCATCAAGCTCTTCAATCTCACTTTTAGAGAACCACTCAATATCCTCCTCACTGTACTCGTAGTCATTCACTCTTCCAGTTATCTTCCCCATGTACTGAAACTCGAGATGCCAGTGACCATCTTTAATCCTGTGAAGGTTGACGTTGAAAGGTTCCGGAAGATCAGTAGAACCATCTCCGTACTCTTCTACAGAACCGACAATACTAATTTCATGGCCAGTCTCCTCCAAAACTTCTCTTTTAGCAGTCTCCGTAGGAGTCTCGCCTTCCTCTACATGTCCGCCGGGCTGCAACCACATATCTAGCTTCTTATGATTCAATAACAAGACTCTACCGTCCTTGACAATATAGGCGCCCGCCGTGAAATCTCTGTCAGCGTCTTTAGGAACCTTCATATCCAATTACCAGTCAATACTCCGGACTTTTTCAGTAATCTCTTCCGCTAGCTCAATATCCTTTTCGGTTATTGCTTCCTCTTCATGGCTCCATAGATCGATCTCTACAGCTCCATACTCAACTTTAACTTCGGGATGGTGGAAGTGGGATTCTGCGAGTGTAAATACTGTGTTTGCGAAGAAAACAGATTTCTTGTAGTCATCGAACTCTATTCGGGTAGATAGTTTTCCGGCTTCGAGACCCCATATTTCTAGGTCTTCAAGCGCTTCTTTAAGTTCTTCATCTTCAAGTCGTTCGGCCATAGCTTTTCTGGTGTAGTGAATCCTTTTCAGCTTTTCCGCCCCATATTACAATATGAGTCCGGGGGGATCAGTAGAGTACGGGGAAGCAGTCAACGAGTTCGAGGAGTTTTTCTCGGATAAATACTATGATAAGGTAGCTGACGCAGTTCAGGACGGCGAGGAATCTATCGTCGTTGACTTTATGGAAATGGACATGTTCGAACCACGTCTAAGCGACTACCTGAGAGAAGATCCGGAATCCGCAATTAATGCTGCCGAAGAAGGTGTTCTAGGCGTAGATATTGTTTCAGACGAAGATTTCAAGGTACGTTTTACCAACATGCCGGAAGAAGATTTTGTCCTACTCAGGAACCTCCGTTCCAAACACATAGGAAAGTACATTCCTATCGAAGGGATGATCAAGAGAGCTTCCCAAGTCAAACCGGAAGTTGTATCCGCTATATTCGAGTGCGCGCAATGCGGCGACCGGTACGAGAAAGAACAGGATTCTTCAGAGCTGAAAAGCCCTTACAAATGTGACTGCGGGTCCAGAAAGTTTGAAACAGTCGAAAAAAGGATGACGGACACACAGACAATAACTGTAGAAGAGAACCCAGAGTCAAGAGAAGGTTCTGAACAGCCTTCCACACTTCAGATAAGATTGGAAGGAGATCTTGTGGATCCTGACTTCCAGAAAAAAGTTGTACCTGGTAACGTCGCAGAAATAACCGGCGTTGTAAAAGAAAGACCGTTGAAGAAGAACTCGAAGAAGTTCGATATCTACATGGAAGGAAACTACCTCGAACCAACACAGCAGGAGTTCGAAGAGCTTACTCTTAACGACGAGGAGCGGGAGAAAATCGAGGAGATGGCGGAAGACCCCGAAATATTTGATAAAATAGCGCGTTCGATCGCTCCCTCAATCTACGGTCACCAACAGATCAAGAAAGCTATTGCATTACAGATCTTTGGAGGAGTAAAGAAGACTAGAGAAGACGGAGTCAAATCTAGAGGCGATATACACATGCTCCTAATTGGAGAGCCTGGTACAGGCAAATCTCAGATGCTTAAGTTTACAGGAGAGCTTGCGCCGAAAGGACGTTACGTTGTAGGTAAATCAAGCACCGGAGCCGGCTTGACTGCCGCAGTTGTGAGAGATGAGACTACGGGAGAGTTCGAGCTTGAGGCAGGAGCCGTTGTCTTAGCGAACAAAGGTACCGCGGTTATTGACGAGATTGATAAGATGTCAGAGGAGGATCGTTCCAGCCTTCACGAGGCGATGGAGCAGCAGCAGATCTCCGTTTCGAAAGCAAATATCCAGGCGACCTTAAATGCTCAGACCTCTATCTTGGCGGCCGGAAACCCTAAGTTCGGGCGTTTCGATCCTTACGAACCGATTCCACAGCAGATTGAGATTGGGGACACTCTACTCTCTCGTTTCGACTTCATCTTCCCGGTTAAGGACGAACCGGATGAGTCGAAGGACACGAAGCTTTCCTCACAAGTTTTAAAGAATCATATTGATCCTGAGGAGACTGATGCAGAGATACATCAGGAAAGGCTAAGGAAGTACGTTGCTTACGCAAAGAAGAACTACAAGCCTGACTTGACTCAGGCTGCGGCCGACAAGATACAGGAGTTCTACGTATCGATGAGACAGAAAGGCGGAAATGAGGCAGGCGACTCCGTCCCGGTTACGGCAAGACAGCTTGAAGCTCTTGTCCGTGTCGCCGAGGCGTCAGCACGAGCCGAGTTGAAGGAAGAAGTTGAGGTGGAAGATGCCGAGAGAGCTATCGACATACTGACCTACTGTTTAGAACAGGTAGGAGTTGACCCTGAGACAGGCGAGTTTGACGCCGACATTATCGAGACCGGCACCTCCTCAAGCCAGAGAAACCGTGCTCAGACAATCAAGCACATTTTGAAGCAGATGGCGGGTGAAAGCTCTGTGGAACTAGAAGAAGTTCTGGACGAGGCAGAGGAGGAAGGACTTGATAGAGATAAGACTGAGCAGCGGATTAAACAGTTGATGCGGGACGGCGAAGTGTTCGAGCCTGAGCCCGGAAAGGTCAAGATGATGTAGAAACTTACCGTCGCACGTATAAAAATTCATAAGAATATCTTAGGTACAGGATACCATGCCCCAGCAGAAACGACAGACAGCGAAGCTCGCGAACGCACAAAAACTGAACTCCGGAAAATACTTCCAGAAAGAAGGATTCACACCTAACTACCTTCTGACACCGGAAGGACAGAGATATTCGAGAGCTAGGGTTGTGGCTACAGTTGTCGACACGTTTGTAAACGAAGACGAAACTTACGGTTCAATTACTTTAGACGATGGAACAGACACTATCCAGTTGAAGTTTTTCAACGAACTAGATGATTTAGAAGACTTCGAGGTCGGAGATGTTGTAGAAGCTGTGGGCAAAGTACGAGAGTACCAGGGACAGATCTACATGAACGCTGAGATCCTCGAAGAAAGAGACGTAGAGAAAGAGCTTCTTCACGAACTCAAGTTGAAGAAGACAACCGAGGAATGGAACCAGATTCGGGAAACAGTAAAACAGCTCAAGGAATCAGGTAAAGATCAGGAAGAGATAGAGAAGGAGATGGCTGGAAAGCTTGATGAGGCTGAAGTTGACGCTCTACTTCAATCATTTGGAGAACAGTTCGACCAAGGAGTTTCCGACGAGGAAAGAGAGAACCTTGAAAGAGAGGTTATCGAAGCTGTAGAGAATCTTGAGGATGATGAAGGAGCCGACTACGAGGATATAGCGGATGAAGTCGATGCTCCAGAAGACCAGCTAGAAGACACAATCAATTCGCTTCTGAGCGAGGGAACATTCTACGAACCGGAACCTGGCAAGATCAAGAAGCTTTAAGGTGGAAACCGGTGAAACCCGGAACCACAATCTTTCTTATTCTATGTATAACTGCTTCAGGATGCATATCCACGGATAAAAGCCCTGAAAATAGAGAAAAGAATCTTTCTGTCGAAGTTTCCAGAGTTGTTGACGGAGATACTGTAGAAGTAGTTTTGAATGGTTCTAAGGAAGACATCCGTTTGATCGGGGTTGATACGCCGGAAGTGCATGTAGAGGTTGATCCCGCAGAGTACGAGGGAATACCAACAAATGAAACAGGAGAAAAGTGTTTGGAGAAATGGGGCGAAAAAGCTTCTAACTACGCAAAAGGCAGGATTTCCGGAACAGTAGAGTTGGAGGTCTCAACTAATAGCGGTAAAATTGATAGAGGCAGTTATGACAGAATTCTCGGCGAAATATGGGTAAATAATACGTCTTTTAACCGTCAACTGGTTCTAGATGGTTATGCGCGTTCTTACTCTACTGATGGTCCTTACATGCGTGAAGAGGTTGAAGCGATCAGGAATAATAGAGGTCTGTGGGGTTGTACGGGTTGAAGTTAAGAAGATTTCCAACTAGTAAAGTTTTATGAGCGATTACGAAGACCTTCTCGACAAAGGACTGGAAGAAGCCGATGAAACATCACAGGGAGAACGTTTCGAGCTACCTGAGGCAGAGACCAGGAAAGAAGGATCAAAAACCATTCTTGAGAACTTCAAGGAAATTGCGGAAACCGTTGGAAGAGAGGAGAAACATTTCTCAAAGTTTATCCAAGACGAATTAGGTACCAACGGTCACATCGAAGGCTCCGAACTTGTGTTGAACGGAGAGTTCAGAAGAGGTAATGTTAACGGAAGGATCGAGAACTATGCTAGAGACTGGGTTTACTGTCCAGAGTGCGAGTCTCCAGACACGAAGATTGTGAAGGAGAAAGGCGTAGAAATGATGAAATGTCAGGCTTGTGGAGCTAGAAATCCCGTCTGAGACTTGAAGAGTCTGAAAGCCCGACCTCTTTTATAAAGGTTTCCTGTCATTTAGGTGACAAGGTGTAGGGAGTGGCAGGTTTGAAGCCTCTTCTCCTAATTCAATTTTCAGGTGTAACACTATGAACGATCAAGCTAACGCACAGCAAGTTATGCAGGTAATGCAGCAGAAGCTAGGAAACCTAGAACTAACAACACACGCACTTCTTTCCGTACTACAGGAAAAAGATATTGTAGACCAGGAAGAAGTTAACGAGGAAGCTCAGAAGATTGTCGAAGAGATGCAGGAACAGCAGGCAGAGATGGGCGACCAGATGGGAGACCTAGAAGATCAGCTAGAGGACGACGAGTAATATCGTCGTTTTCCCTTTCTACGTTTCTGAATTATTAATTTAGATCAGCGCCAGTTCAGCCAAATTCTACGAAAGAACTTATATGATTTATTGTTCTATAATGACAACATGTCCACCATCCGAAGGAAAGTTGAACCTGAAGACTTCATATCAGATGACAAAGATTCGGACAGAGAGTACAGAACAATCGAATATGAAGGAAAAAAGCTAATTGTTTCCGAGCTCAAACTAAACTATGGCGATGGAGTAGCGGATGTTCCAGGCTATCTAGAAGAAGAAACAAACAGTGTTAACCCGGTGCCAGAAGAAGATAGGGAAGAGATCCAAGATTTAGTTCAAGCCTCATCCCCCAACAACCTAGAGAAAGACGATATACTGTTCTGGTAAAACCTACATTTCTCCATACTTTTCACAAAGCTCACAGCTATCCTCTCTTGCTGTACAGCCATTCCTGCCGTGCGTAATCAGAAGGATGTGAAACGGATACTTGATATCATCAGGAACTTTTTCCTCCATAATCTCATGTGTTTTACTTCTCGAGCACCCTTCCGGAACTAAACCTAATCTCTGAGAAAGCCTGTGTACATGTGTGTCCACTGGGAAGGTCGGCATTCCGAAATGGAAACAAAGTATTACTGAAGCTGTCTTCGGTCCGATTCCAGGTATCTCGGTCAACCAGTTCTTCGCCTCCTCCACATTCATGTCGTTGAGAAACTCGATGGAGTATTCTCCATCGTTCTCTTTCCTGATTATCTTCAAAGCCTTCTGGATTCGCTCTGCCTTTGTAGGTCCAAGACCTACAATACGTATAGTCTCCGTCAACTCGTCGTGCGGAGCGTTCTCAATCGCTTCATAGTCATCTCCGTACTCTTCTTTGAGGTTCCGGAAGCCTTTATCGCGGTTGATATCGTTGGTGTTCTGGGAGAGAATTGTTTCAATAACCCAGTCGATACCTGACTTTTGATCAGGTCTCTCAGGTTCACCGTACCTCCCAAGAAGATCTTGGTAAATTTCCCGTATTTTTTCTTGTTCGTCCATAAACATCGATTTGGTCGAGAAGTTTCAAATTAGTTCGACCTACCTAATTGTAAGCCGTAAAACCTCTCAAGTATTGATCTGTTAGGATCGAAACCGCCAACAAACTTGCCCGGAAGTTTTTTGGAAAGATCTCTCTGACCTCTAAGATAAACTTCACCCTCCAGCCCCTCTAAGACTTGTCTGATCTCATTAAGATGCGATTCAATTTGCTCCTCACGTTTCTTTTCAAAACGTCCCTGTGAGAAACCGCCTTTACCATGTTCACGGTCAATTCTGGACTTCAGAACCTCAACTTCTTCGAATCCCCCACCTTTCTCGGTATAAATATAGGTTTCTCCGGCTGAAACAAGTGTGAAGTATTTCTTTCTCTTGAAGAATTCCATTATTGGCTCGACATCAAATTTTTCTTCGATAGAGAACTTTTCGGGGTAGAAAGGCGCCACCTTTAGAATAAATGATCCTAGCTCCTCATCGATAAACGCAACAAAACCATTCTCGCCCTGAATCCGCGAATACTGGTTTTTCGTAATAGAGTTCTTGATCGAACGAAGATCTCTATGATCTTCAAGCTTACCGGGACTGTAAATACTGACTAGTTCGCCGCCTCCTGACTCAATAGTCGATAGCTTTTCCAAGAGTCTTCTGGCAGAATTGTAGTCCAAGTTCTCGAATGTCCCATCCCATTCTTCCTCTTCCTCTTCGACCTCATTATCTTTATCCTGTTTGTCTTTCAGCCGGTTAAGCTCTTCTTCGGCCTCCTGTTTCTTCCTGGAAAGTTCTTTCCGTCTTTCCTCTTCAGCCTTAAAACGGTTCCTCCAGCTTTCTTTGTCCTGTTTTTCCTCTTCAAGCTTCTGTTCGAGCTCTTCGATTCTTTCCTCAAGTTCTTCTGTGTTCCAGGGAAGCTTCATGGTTTCAGGTACTTCTCCACGGGTTTAAAGCCTTGTACAGCGGAAAAGTTAAAAAGGTAGTCGATAACTTCTGGATGTGGGATAAGACATGACTGCAAAGACTGTTGAGGAACTTTCACCCGAGGACGACGATATTGAAATCGAAGGAAAAATTGCCGAACTACCGACTCCACGTGCCGTGACCACCCAGTACGGCCAGAAAAAAATTACTACCGTAGTTTTCGAGGACGAGACCGGAAAGATCGACCTCACCCTCTGGGAAGAGGAAATTGAGGCAGTTGAAGAGGGCGCAAGCGTCAGGATAGAAGGCGCCTACGTCCGTGAATGGGCTGACGATATTCAGCTCAACATCGGCCGCGATGGAAACATCGAACAGGTAGAAGAGGAATAAACTAGAAACCCGGGACCGGAAAGTCCCTCACAACCTTAACTTCTATTTCTATATACTGGGATTTTTAACTTCTCAGCATCAAACTTGGCATAAAGGATGGGAATCGAGGAACGTATACAGGAGCTTGAGGACAAACTTGAGGAAACTCCTGTCAACAAAGCAACGGAGACTGAGAGAGGTCGTATCAAGGGCCAGATCGCTGACCTGAAGGAGGAGAAGCAAAAGAAGCAGAAAAGTACCGAAGACACTTCCGGATACGCTGTTGAGAAGAAAGGCGATGCCACAGTCGCACTTGTAGGATTCCCGAGTGTCGGAAAATCTTCTTTACTCAATAAACTTACTAACGCTGATTCCGAGACAGGGGAATACGAGTTCACAACCTTAGATGTCGAGCCCGGCATGTTGAAACATAGAGGCGCAAACATACAGATACTTGACGTACCTGGCTTGATTGGAGGTGCCGCAGATGGTAGAGGTGGAGGACAACAGGTTCTCTCTGTTGTCAGAAACGCCGACCTGATTCTATACATGCTTGACCCCGAGGAGATGAGAGAAGAGGAGATCAAACAGGAGATATACAACGTCGGAATACGTACAAATATCGAACCCCCGAACATGAAGGTGGAGAAGAAAGGAAAAGGCGGTATAACAGTCTCCTCAACTGTAGACCTAGATATTGAACACGATACTGTCGAAAGCATTATGCATCAGAAAGGTTTCGTAAATGCTAACGTTACTATAAGAGAGGAAATGGATCTTGACCGTTTTATCGACGGTTTAATGAACAACAGGAAGTACATTCCTGCAATTACCACAGTTAACAAGATAGATCTGATTGATTCCAGTAAAGTAAATGATTACGAGGAAGAGTACGATTTACTTATATCTGCGAAGGACGGAAAGAATCTCGATGAGCTGAAGGATTTGATCTTCGAGGGACTAGGGCTTATCAGGATCTACATGAAGGAAAAAGGCGAAGAAGCCGACAAAGACGACCCCCTGATTCTTAGAGAAGGAGATACCGTTGAAAGTGCGCTTGAAACACTTCCCGGTGATATGAAGGATCGTTTCAAGAAAGCCAAAGTCACAGGTCCTTCATCGAAGTTCCCTAACCAAAAGGTGGGAGTAGAGCATGAGTTGATGGACGAAGATGTTCTTGAGTTAAACTTGAGGCATCTTAGTTGAATAAAAATAAAGAGAGAAAATTCCAGAGGATTTCTTTACTCTTCATCACTACGCTTTTCCTGTTCTCTTTCGATTAGGTCTCTGAGCGCGGAGGCTAGGAATCCTAATGTAATAGCGTCGCCTACAATTTTTAGCGAAGGGAATGCTAGTGGACCCATCTTGAGGAGACCTCCTTGAGTGTCGATAAGCGGTGTAAACATCATAATCGAGAATACCGCTGTGGCTGCCGCAACTTTAATACTCAGTCTCTCCTCGAAGTCCTTGTGGTACACATCAAGATACCAGATTGTAAGCATTGCAGCCACAAGTCCTCCTGCGCCTATAAATGCACTTATGAGCGTATAAGTTTCCATAAAGTCGAATTAGCTAAGCTCAGTTTTAAACCTTCCCTAAAAACGTATTACAAAAACCCTCTATTTTTGGAGCTTAAACCATTTTTGTATTACATATTTCTAGCGGAAGTAACGGAAAGGTACGTCTCCCTGTTTTAAACTACCGGAAGTATTATAGTTCCGTGAGAACTCCGAACACTGTTATAGAGGACGCGAGGGTGCTAACAGCCGACTTTCTGCCGAACAGAATGGTTCACAGGAACTCACAGCTCAACGAGATAAAACGCTGCCTCGAACCCATACTCGACGGAAAGAACCCGAGAAACATGCTGCTCTACGGACCTCCAGGAACCGGAAAATCAACCATGGCAGAGTACGTAGTCGATGAACTACAGAAACACTCCTCCACAGTTGTGTGGGGAAGCGTCAACTGCTGGAGATACCCCTCAAGATTCAAAGTATACTACAACCTACTACAGGACATAGGAGTCAACCTGATCCACAGGACAGGAACACCTACGGACGAACTGGTTGACAAGTTCAGGGAAAAAGTATCGGGAAGACCGAGCATCGTTATACTCGATGAGGTAGACCAGATCGAAGAGGAAAGAATACTCTACGACTTTGCCCGAGAAAACAACATAGGGTTGATAATGATCGCCAACAAGGAAACCGCATTATACGATGTCGACCAGAGAATAAGATCCTCTCTGGAAGGAACCAAAGAAGTACGTTTCCCAGCCTACCCGCAAGAAGAACTAGTCGACATCCTAAAGGATAGGAGGAAGTGGGGTTTGAGAAAAGAGGCTGTAGACAACCAGCAACTAAACAGAATCGCTTCAAGAGCGGATGGTGACGCCCGGGTTGCGATAAACGGTTTGAGGATTGCTGCGGAAGAAGCAGAGAACAGGGACATGGAAGAAATTACTGACGCAATAGTCGAGAACGCCCTGCCGCAAGCCGAAGAAGAGAACAAATCCAAGTCAGTCGATAAGTTAAACGGACACCAGGAAGTTCTCTACGAGATCATTAAGGAAGAGGGAGAGATTTCTCCAGGCGAACTGTACGAGGAGTACGAGGAAAAGGTGGATGATCCGAAGACCGAAAGAACCCGAAGGAAGTACTTGAAGAAGATGGATCACTACCGCTTGATCGAGTCAGAAGGAGAAGGTCGTTGGAGGAAGTACCGGTTACAGGAGTAGAGATTTTTTCTATCGGAACTTCCGGTAACCTCCTCGTTTGTTTATAAACCGAGTCTTGTCCTTTGAAAGATATGTCCGCAAACATTCGTGCCTACGAGGACCATTTCGAGTACCTTCCCGAGAAGGAGAAAAAAGCCGTAAAACAGCTCTTAGATGCCGAAGAAGAGGATAAGGTTCCTATGATGATCGTGAAACAGGTCGACCGCAACAAGATGTATGAGGAAGAAGAAAACCACACTATATCTAGGATGCGAAGAAAGCCTTAGAAACCTTTATGAACTCCGCAAAACGATTAGAACGGTTTTCAAGAGCAAGGGTTTATAAGCGTGCAGGGGGATTTTTAGCATGATGCAAACCGATTTCATGGATGAGACTGGTCGACAGATTCCGGTCGAGTTCGAACAGGGAAACCTCTTTTCCCGCGCGGTAAGCAAACTAATGGGTTTCAGAAACTAGGGAGGGGAACCCGACCCGAGATTTCTTCTTTTCTATTATCAACCAGTTAATTGTAGATCAACCCGCTTAAATCTTTCCGATAAAGCTCTAATACCATTTGAACAGTTATACTACATATGGGGAAGGCGGATATACTTGAAGACGAAGATATTGAAGAAATCTATGTAGAAGTCCGAGGTTCGGGCGAGACTTATGAAACAGTCTTAGAGAAACTTGGGGAGCTAAGTATTGATTACAACGAATCAGAAGATCCTTCAACCTATACTACAGGCGTGGTAATGAAAGTGAATCCTGAGAAAGGTCTTGGAGGAAAATTTAAAGGAGAAGAGGCGTTGGACGCCTTAAACGTTTTACTCGAGTAGTTCTCCGTTTACAACTCCTTCCTGCCCAGGTCTTGAAGTAATTCTGGCCTTTCCTTCAGAAGTTGTTACGATTGCGCCCTTGGTTAGTAGCGAACGTCTTACGAAGTTAGGGTTCGCATCGTTCTCTTCAACTGCTTCGATATCTGCGCTTACAACACCATCATCGGTTGCGAGGTTGATTGTCTCAGCGCCCTTTACTACGTTTTTGTTGTTTCCTCCGCGAGTATCTTTTTTCTCCACCTTCTTTTCATCGAGCTGCGGTTCCGAGAACTCGGATCCCAGGTCGTGTTTCCGGGACTTTCTGTAGCTTCGTGTTCTTCCGCCCGTCTTCTTTCTTCCGTTCTGTCTGTGCCAGATTGCCATACAGTAATGCTCTAGCTGAAATTTTATAAAAACCTCTCTAACCCTTCAACTCCACGGATATACGGCGTTATATCCGCCTCAGAACGTGGCACAGGGCAGGGTTTATATAAGTTGTAGGAAGAACTTCGGTTATAGGTGTTTCTAAGATGGGAGACAACGACGACGGAAAGAGGCCACTCGACGTACTAGATACTGCAAAAGGAGACAGAGTAATCGCAAAACTGAAAGGCGGCCAGACAGTTTCCGGCAACCTGAAGGCTTTCGACCTCCACCTCAACATGTGGCTCGAAGAAGCTTCAGTCACGGATGAAGACGGAGGACAGACAGACTACGGAAAACTCTTGATCAGAGGCGACAACGTAATACTAGTCAGCCCGGAGTGATTCAATAATGGGATTAAACAAAGGAAAACGTAACAAGAAGACTCACGGTAAGTGCCGCAGATGCGGCAACAAGTCGTTCCACCTCAGGAAGAAAGAATGTGCTTCCTGCGGATTCGGAAAGACAAAGAAGATGAACAAGCCAGAGAAAAAGAGGAAAGCATAATGGAGAAGAACTACTCGGTAATCATTCTCTCCGCAGCGGGAGACTTCCTTGTTGAAGAGGAAGACCAGCTGGAGAAAAAGGAGAAAGGTGTAGTAGCCAGAAAGCCTTACATCTACACCGAAGAGGATGAAGCTCAGAGGATCGATGCCGAGAAGATCTTCGTTCCGTACAGTTCGATGGACAACATCCAATACGGCGAGTTCGACATCGAAACTGTCGAGCTAGAATAAAGGTATCTCCCATCAAAGGGGCATTTGAGCCCTTTCTTATCTTTTGATGGGCCCGTAGCTCAGTCTGGCAGAGCACCGGCCTTTTAAGCCGGGCGTCGCGGGTTCAAATCCCGTCGGGCCCAATTTCAATAAAAAACCCTGTTTCTTCAGAAACCTACACTTCTCTTAACAATTCTACTAATTTTGGTCAGCTTTCCTGCGATACTCAAACGCCCAATATAGGCTCCTAGGAGAGCCTCTTCTTCGAAAGGCAGGAACTCAGCGATAGCTCTACCTACCCGTGCCTCACGCATGATTGAGAATACAGGGATTATTAACAAGAAGTCGAGCCAGTGCTGTTCGAAGAACTGTTTTCTTGAGGTTGCAAGTCTTGCCGCCACCACAAGCCGGGCACTGAAGTAGATTATTAGTCCGTAGTTCAGTAAGTTGACCGCTGTTCGAGTTCCTGGGTTGACAGGCAGCACAAACATGACTGTGATTATTGATCCTATGCCGATTAATGCAAATGGAAGCAGTTGATCTAGGATTTTCTTGGCTCTAGAAGCTCTTTTCTGGGAAAATCTGGACTCTAGACCTTCCTCGATGTTTTCGACTCCTTCTCTGTAGTCTTCTTCCAGACCCATTAAAGATGTGTTTAACCCAGGTCCGTCTTAAAACTTGGCGATCTAGAACCTTTTACACGAGGAAAAGACGGCAAGGAGCAAGACCTTTTAGAATGTTAAGGTTCAAGCCTTGTTTGTAAGGACCGGTAGCTTAGCCAGGTTATAGCGCCACGCTGATAACGTGGAGATCCCCAGTTCAAATCTGGGCCGGTCCACTCTGATTAATTGTCCTTGCTCTTCTTGACCTGAACTTTGACGTAAAGCTTGGGTTTCTGAGGAAACTTTCAAGACGACCAAGTTGTTATTAAAAAGTTAATACAGATCGGTATTTTTTATGGAAGACTTCCTGAGTCTGAAAGAGATAGAGGAAAAGAAAAACGAACTAAGGCAGGAAAGAGCCGAACTTGGAAACCCTCATGCACGAGAACTGAAAGACCTAGAGGAACCTATAGATTACATACTTGAAACCGAGGACAAATTCTTTGATCCACTACATGCGGTAGAGCTATTTGGAGAGGCTATCGACGTATGGAACTTTATAGATGAGTCATACAAGAAAAGTTACGGAACCGATTTTGAACCTTTAGATCAGATCCTGGACGGTACAACATTCACATGGGAGCAGGAGATGGAGGAGACCGAAGGACCTTTAACCCCAATCAATGAACCATCCTCAGATATTTTCGACAAGATGGACAAAGCATTCATGTTCTACGAAATCTCGGATCTTAGTGAAACCCCGGTTCTAAGCGAAGAGTTTGATGACTGGTTCAGCAGATTATTTGAGAAAGGCAGAAACATAGCGTTGATAGATGGCGCGGTCGACTCCTATAACGGCGGAAAGGACTATCAGGATCTTGTGATGGATACAGGAAACTATATGGACTTCCTGTTGGATCAGCAGAGAAAGGATTTAGGCACAACTTTGCCGTTGAACAGGATAAACCACGATAGGATGAAATCTATGTTCAGCACCGAACAGGTCGAAAACCCTGAGAAGTACAAGGGCGCTAAAGTAGAGATGCCTAAACCTCATCCCCAGCTGAAGTATACGATGGCAAGAGAGTTCCTGGAAAGATACGAAGAACAAATAGAGAAAGCCAGAAATGAAAAAGGAGATAATACACAAGAACAAGATATCGTAGAGGAACAGGTTACCCGCACCGATACAAGAACTGTTGTGGACTGGGAAATGTTCGGATCCGATCCCTCTGATGAGATGAAACAACTCTATGAAGCCGGAGCGAAGTATCAGGACGAATCCGATCTAGACCTCGATGCGGAGCGTCTAGGAAAGATTGTAGCCGATATGAACGGCGAAGATGTAGAGTACGAGCAAGGCGTGAAGCTTGGACCTCTAGGCGATGTAAAGAAGGCTGTTGATGAAGTTGATGACCTAGACTTCAAGCTGCCCGTAGGCTCTAAACTTCACGAATTAAGGACCCTTGCCGAGTCAATAGATCATGCAGAGAATTATCGTACGCGGGAGGAGTTCGAATATACGAAAACTGTGAAGGTTAGGCAGAACGATTGATGCCGGAAATCTTTCAAACCAGGTTTTTCAATTAATTATATTAAAGAAGAATTATAATTCGAACTCTCCTTTACAAGCGGCTTTCAGCCCGTGAACTACTGCTTCTTCGCCCAATGAGTTTTCTTCAACTATAGGCTCCTGATTCATTAAGCCGTCCTCCACCTTTTCGAACGGTTCTTCGACAACTTTCTCAAAATGGTTTTGTGCTACGGCTCCACCTACCCAGATTACTTCAGGATTGAACAGGTTGATCAGGTTCTCAAAACCTCTGGCGTTGCATTCCTGCATCTTGTCTATAACTTTCTCGGCAGTTCTATCACCTATCTCCTGTTTTTCGAATATTTCTCTTGAGTCCTTGTAGTTCCTGTTGAATAGTTGTTCAGCCATTAAAGGCATTCTGTCGCCTGCACTATAGGCTTCCCAGTGGTCGCAGCCCCCGCAACCGCACTTCACTCCGTCTTTACCTATCTCCATATGTCCAACCTCTCCAAGGTTTCCGCCCCAGCCCTCAAGGATCTCTCCATCCACTATAACACCTGCGCCTATACCGGAGCTTATGGTGAGGTAGATCATGTCTTCAGCCGAGTTTCTTCCGTAGTAATATTCTCCTGCGACTGCTGCTGTCGCATCGTTCATCATTTTTACATCTCCGTAGCCTGAAAGCATTTCTCTGAGGTTGAAGCTTTCTTTCGAAAGGTTTGGTGGGTAGAACTCCCCTTTCGCTCTGTCGATAGGTCCTGCAGCCGCCACCGCGACGTGTTCGAGATCTTCTAATTCATGGGATGATTCACGAACAACCGCTTCTACTAGTTCGTCTGTGTTTTCGAAGAAGTAGCGTGTGCTGTATTTTTCGACTGTTTCGAAGTCCTGTTTTCCTGTACCGATTACGGTGTTGGTGGCTCCTATGTCAACGCAGAGAAACGCCATAGAGGAAGCTTGATTTAACCAGAATTTAAGCTTTCGGAAGAATCACTCTCAACAAACATAAATTAATTTAGTCTTTATTGGCTTTTATGTCCTCTGAGAAATTCTTAGAGTTTCTAGAAGTGTTGAAGAAGGACTATGAGGACAAAAGTTACAGTTGCCAAGTTTTCAATGAGACCTATCCCGGCGCACTGGAAAGTGTGGACGAAACTGTCGAACCGGAAGGCAAAATAGATCTGCTTTTCGAGGATCGCTATTCTGCTGCCGACAAAATGGTTGGGGCAACAAGAACGTCTATGATAAGTAGACCTCTCCTGGAAAAACGCCTTGATAGAAAAAGGAAGAAAAACGCTGGAGCCGCCCTCCACGTAGAATCAGTAAAAAATACGAAAGTAAACACCGAATTGGCTCTAAAACCTGAGGGTGAGCTAAAAACAGTTTATGAACTTTACGAAGGAACACAGGGGAGCTTTGAATGGGGAGATGCAGAGACAGTTGTTTCCAACCCCTCAAATCTCTACCGGATGAGGGACGAGTATCTGATCCAAGTGAACCAGGAAGTACTTAGAGAAAGAGATGAAGAGAGATGGGAGCTGTGTAACGACCTAGAGGATACCGTTGATCTATTGAGAGATGTCGAAGTCTATTTATAGTGCTCTTCTAGATATTCGACGATGTCGTCGCTTTCCGGCATTACAACATCTTCGTTAGGATCTACAAGTACAGGGACGTTAGTCTGTCCTGAAACCTCTTCGACCCTAGAACGGTCATCAGGATCGACTGCGCGTGCGATGAAATCTATCCCAAGATCAGTCATCTTCTGTCTTACTTTTGAGCAAAAAGGACATCCTTCGAACTGGTATACCTCCAGCATTTGATCTGGTTGCGTCATAATCCTATTAGTGGTATAGCTGGATTTAAGCCTTAATCTAACTGTTCGGTAACCTTCTCCAAGAGTTCAACCTGGTTATCATGAGTTAAAAGTCCTTCAGTATCTTCTCTGTTCAAGAAGAAACCTGAGTCGTGTTCATCGTGAGGATTACCTTCTACATCAATTATAGCTTTGTCGGCTACTTTTACTAGGAAGCACTTATACTCACGTTTGATTTCTTCGCCTTCTCTTTCAAAGCTCCACTCAAGAACTTCATCAGTCCCCTCTATTTCCTTTAGATGTTCTTCTCCAATACCGGCTTCTTCCTCCATTTCAAGCCTGACTGTTTCCTCGTAATCATCGTTTTCTAGGTGGCCTTTTGGTAGTTCCCAGCCTTCCCAGTTCTTCTTCCTGTTTAAAACTGCGAAACGCGGGCTTCTGCCGGGTTTGTAAGCTATTATCACTACGCCTTTTTCCGTTTTCACTTTTTACCTGCCTCCATGAAGTTGTTTTCTGTTCCTGAGGTAGAGTTCTGCTCCCAGTACGAAGAAGATGAATCCGCCTATTATAGCTCCAGCTTGAAGTCTCAACGTATCAACACTCTGGCTGGATGAACCTGTAATTATTGTGATAAATCCTGTTATAACTCCTAGGAAGCTTAGGAGCATCAGTATTTCGCCGGTTCTTCTTTTCGTGGATCGATCCACTGTAGGTGCTAATCCTTCAATCATTTTAATGAAGCTTGTGACAGTACGGCAGAAAACCCTGTAAAACAGGAAATAGTTTTTATAGCTGGTGTACGTGTTTAGTATTAATTGGTGTCAACATGATAAAGCGTTTGAAGGAGCTGTTCAGCAACCTTTTCAGCGACTCGGAAAAGGACGATATTAGCATAGGGATTTATGGCCCTCCAAACGCAGGTAAATCAACTTTAGCTAACCAGATCTCTCTCGACTTAACAGGAGAGGACATGACAAGTGTTTCTGAAGTTCCTCACGAAACCAGAGCTGTTGAGAAAAAGGAAAAAGTTACGATTGAATCGGACGGTCAATCAATCGACATGAACCTGCTTGACATGCCAGGAATCTCAACCAACGTCGACTTCAAAGACTTTACAGAACACGGTCTTGAAGAGGATGAAGCCAAGGGAAGAGCGAAAGAAGCTACAAAAGGAATTGTGGAAGCAATCAAATACTTGGACGATGTTGACGCATGCCTCGTAATCTTCGACGCAACAGAAGATCCATATACACAAGTAAACGTTACTATTATCGGAAACCTTGAAGCAAAAGATATTCCGATTCTTGTTCTCGCAAACAAAGTTGATCTGGAGGGCGCAGAACCTGAAAGAGTTAGAGATGCTTTCCCACAGCATCCAGTTCTCGAAATTTCTGCCAAAGAAGGCACAAACATCGACAAACTTTATCAGGAAATAATTGAAAGGTTAGGCTAATGGGCGATGAAGGAGTCACAATAGAGTTTCTCTCGAAGGACAAGCTGGATAAGAGCTTTGATGAGAAGCTGGAATTCGTTCTCAACAAAGTGAAGGACGACGCAGTACTTGTCCTCGGAGAATCATGGACTCCTGAAGAGAAACGAGAACTTATACAGGCATCGATGGAAGAAGTAGACGAGGACTTTCCCGGAGTAGAGTTCATGGGTCTTGAATCAAGCGACTCACCTTTTGAAAAAGCCAAGAGCATGTTCTACTCCAAATTTATGAAAGAAGAATATAGGAAAGGAATGACAATTGTTGGAAACGCCCGCGTAATGGAAAAAGTCCAGGAAGAACGCGACTCGGTTTCGTTCCTAGCAAAGATCGGCGAAGAGGAGGAAAAATAGAATGCCTCACCGCTGCATGAACTGCGGAAGAACCTACGAAGAAGATTCTGAAGAACTTATCTCCGGCTGCGAATGTGGATCCTCTTTGTTTATCTTTGAGAAAGAATCCGAGATAGATGAAGAGGAACGTGAAGAAGTCAAAGAAGACTTAGAGGATTTGAAACAGCAAGGATTCGAGGACGGGGAAAACATTAAATTCAAGTTCGATCTAGACTCGATTATAGTTGAAGAGGAAGGAGTATACAATATAAATGTTTCGAGATTGCTGGAGGAAGTCCCTCTAGTAATCCGGAAGACAGAAGGAGTTTACCACGTACACCTGCCTTCTGCATTCAAGCCTGAAACTGCGGACATAAGTCCGGAGGATCTTTCATGACAGAAGAACGACCTAAAGATAGATTTGGACTGCCGAAGATGACCACAAACCAGGAAGTAGCAATATCATTCGCCCTGTTCTCACTAGGAACACTACTAATTCTCTCGGTACTTTATCCGCTTTCGAACATGATGGAGATAGGTCCTGCATATATGGGCGTTATAATGACTGCAACAGGATACTTCTTCGCGATCGAATCGATCAGAGAACTTGAGGAGAAGGATCACTTCCTCTCAAAAAGACTGATGAAGTAGGAGTAAACCAAAAAATAAAACCTTTCCTTTCTACTATTAACTCATGGCAACAGAAGAAGTGGATCTTGACTTCGAATTCTCAAATGAAGAACTTGCTAACTTTCTGGACAACTTTGCTGATAAGGTAAGAACCGGAGAAGTCGGTCTCTCATTCAAGGGAAGAAAGGAAGTACATATCTCGCCTAACCAGGATAACAAACTCGAGATGGAGTTCAAAGAAGGATCAACATACAGAAAACTTGAGCTAGAAGTCCAGCTCCACGAGAAGATGGAAGCAACAGAGGAAGGAAGAAGAAAGATCGACGTGGAAGTCGTTTAATCCAATACCTCTTTTTCTTTTACTGTCCAAAGCTCTCCAGTATCTCAATCATTCTCTGATTCTGCTCAATAATTCTATCAAGCTTATTCTCAACCGAAGACATATCAGCGTTACCGGAAGAACTAGCAGAATCACTAGATGACGAAGTCAGAGGATTCTCATCCTTACTACGGCTATTCGGACTAGTCTTTGAGCTATTTGAAGGCTGTTTCTGAAGACCATCCTCTTCAAGAACCTCGATCGGTGTATCGTCACCGTCCTCTTCCTCTTCTTCCGAGGATTCTTCTGCAGCTTCCTTCAAAGTATCGAAAGATGCCTTGTGGTTGCTGTTTCCTTCACCTCCTTTGTCCTTTACGGAGTCCTTCACGTTATCATAGTAGCTCATTCATACCCTCTCCTACATTAGAAGTATTTGTTTCTTCTTTTTCCTCTTCGTCGACAAGCTTTTCGAGAAGGCGGATAATCTTCTGGTTCTGCTCATAGATATCTCTATTTGAGACTGAATCCGATCCTTTGGAGCTCTCCAGTCTTTTCTCGGATTTCTGACTTGATCCAAACTTGGATTCTACCTCGGAGTGTAGCTCGGAGCCCGAGGATTCATCAGGCACATCTATCCTGACCTCTCCTTTCGCTTCATCTCTATCAAAAAGACCCATACCTCAAACTTTGTGCGGTCTCAAATAAAAGGTTTGCCGGTCTTTCCAAACCTGTGAAGGCGGAGATCAAACCGACGGAGAAGTTAGACATTCTAGAGGACAACCTCCAGAAACGGGTTAAGTCTGTTGAAAGACAGGAAAACAGGCTTCTAGTAGAGGTAGAGAATAAGGAGAAGCTTGAAAGAATTCCCGGCATTGAAAGATTCGAGGTAGATAACGAGGAGTTTGAAGGCATCGGCGGCAGACCTGTCGATGAAGAAGCATACATTCGTATCGAGTCAAAAGGGGATGCTGTAAGAGCTTTTCTTGCCACAGTAGATGGATATGATCTAAGGGTTCTCGAAACAGATAGAGAATGGGACCTAAGAAACCTGAAAAAATACAACCCCGATATCAAACATCTAAAGTTCAATAAGCCTAAAGAGGTTCTGGGTATCGAGAAGACTGTTACCGATCTTGATTCGAATCTTGAGAAGGTTGAAATTGATACTGATGAATCAGATATAGAGCCTATTTATAGGCGTTTCTTGACGTAATGGAAAGGTTTTAAACCATCTACGGTTTAAGTTTGGATTGGTAGGCATGAAGGACATCGACTTTGAACGAACGGAATACGTAACAAACAGAGAACTTGAGAACGATGAAGGAGAAGAAACAGGACAGCTACAGATGTTTTCTTATGATAACGAGCTTTTCCACTTCAAGATGACGTGTCCTTACTGCCAGCACGAATTCGAGGGCAAACAGGAACTTGGTTCACGACCATGGTGGATCGAATGTCCTGAATGCACCAGAAGCACTAACGTTTACAGGATTAAGGACAAGAAGAAGCGGGAGATCAAGGACAGAGGACCTGACGCACCTGACGACGTAGACGTGACCTAGAGATGATAGAACAAGAGGAGAAAGGCGACAAAGTCTTCTGCACTCTTGAATCCGAAGATAAAGAACTTGAAATTGAGATAAGTTCAGGAATTCAATCTCTTGCTTTTATAGAGTCTGAGGACTTTGACTTTGCCAGAATTTTATCCGGCGAGGATAAGAGGATCCGTTTGAACCAGCTAGGTTTAAGACTGAAAGGTGAGGCAAATCTCACCAACATAACGGAGGAAGACTTCTCAATAGTTCTCTTTGAAGACGCAGAGATATACGCAGTTGAGCCTTGGACAGAAGAGCCAGAGCAGATTTTCTAATCCGTTTTCCTACCACTGTCTCTCATCTTAAATAATACTTAGTCTGTTGTCTGTCTAAAAACTCTCGCGTATTCTCAAAAACGTCTACTGGACACAGGCATGCAGCATATGAATTTGAACTGTCAAAAAACCGGTTAAACGTCTAAAAGTTCCTGCTGGGAGAGAAATCTTTCCTCCTCTGTTATCCACTCCTCAATTTTTTCGGCTAAACGTTCCCCGTAAACCTCTAGGTCGTCTATATGTTCAATCGTCTTTCCTGTTCCTCTTGACTTTGACAAGGGTTTTCCCTCCTTGTCGGCAATCATAGGTGCGAGGAAGTAGTCAGGTGTTTGTCCGCAAGCAATTTCTGTTATCTTCTCAACCTTCTCTATTTTAGAGGTCTTCATCTCTTTCTCTGCTTTCCGGTAGTCTCCTCCGAAGACATGTACTGCTACATCTCTACCAGGATCCCTGACAGGATCTACAAGATAGTAGACTCCTTTTTTACCTGAAATATTGTCAGCTGCAAAGCCTTCACTACAGTCTTTATTTCTGCATGCGAAGACAAGTTCATCTGTGTTCTCTGAATAAGCTGCGCCTTTTGAATGTGAGAAACCGCAGCCGCAGACATTCGTGACAGGCGATCTGTACCTTCTGCGGAAACCACCTCCGAACACCTCGTCAAAACGTTCCATTGACGAAAGTAGGTTGCTAAGAGCATCGGCGTAATGCTTCTCGGCTTCAATGTTCGAAAGATAACCAACTTCTACTTCAAGGTCTACCTCTTGTTCCAGACCTTTCAGAAAAGGCTTTATCTCGTCAACTCTGTGCTCTGCGATATTCGAATGTTTTCCACAGCCACAGCTTCTTTCGAAAAACAGCTTCATCACATCCGAGTTCTCGGGTTTGTGGTTCTCATGGATATGGGCGCTCCAGTCTGTATCACAACACATCAAGTCAAGCTCAAGACCCAATTTATCAGCTATAACCGCAGCATAACCTATGGAGAGAAGATTTCCGACGTGAAGCTTTCCGGAAGGTCGAAAACCTACCGCAACCCTATCTCCCTCAGGATCTAAGTTTTCAAGGTTTGAAGTCCTCATAACCCACTCTTTAGATTGAAAGCTTCAAAACCATTGTCCGACCATAACGTGTCATGAAGCCGCTGAAGAAAATCCGTTCTATAATCAGAACAGTTAGAAGTGCATTAATCTTCCTTGGACTACTGAGTGTGTTGAGGAGAGCCGGCGATATAAGAAAGAGGTAGAGAAACTCAAGCCTGTCGAAGATGATAAGCAAAAGGATCAAGTTCCGTAAACTTCACAACAAACACCTTAAGAAACGGAACGAACTTTTTGAAGTATGAATAATCTCAGGAAGAAGCTGTACAAGATTGCTCAGATAATCGGAATAATCTATCTTGTGAGGGAAATAATGAAGAGAAGGAAAAAAATGAAGAAAGCCGATTGAAAATATTCTATGGCTCCTGCTGCCTTGCTTCAAGTCGTTCAGCTGTTGAACCTTGAATCTCTCTTGTCAGACCCATATCGTTCTCCCTGTAAACCTGCTTAAGTGTTTCTGTCGCTTGACCGCCCGGCATCTCCGCTATGATCTCAGCTCTCCTATCGAGCTGGTAAACGTATCCTGACTGAGTTCCAAACCTTGCTATCACCATGAAGCCCTGTGTTGCATTAAACTCGTTTGATGAGAGTAGTAGTGCAAGCATTCCTTTCGCTTCGGAAGGATTCTCAGAGTCAAGAGCCGACTTTATCTTTTCTCTTGAGATCGAACCGGTTACAGCCGATATAATATCTGAATCAACCTCAAGTACGGAAATGTTAGCTTCTTCTCCGACAGTAGACTCCTCCAGTGTGTTGAAGCTCGATGTGCTTCTAACTTTGGTCAACGCATCAGAAACGGTCGCAACCTCGACGTTACCCATCTGTCCGGTAGTCGTTCCAGAGTTTGTAATGTAAGTATAACCCAGAAATCCGGCTACGGCTATAGCTGAGACTCCAATAACTGTCATCGAGATCCACATGATTTTTTCAGTTTCCATAGTAGTTCTAAGTCCAAATCAAGGCAGACAGCAATAAAAGTGGTGGGGATCTGACCAACGAATTCAAATAGGTTCTACGCCAGAATTTAGTTTTATGGTACGTTTTGAGACTATCGAGAAAGAACGCAGAGATTATGGAAACTTTCCAGGAGAAAAATTCATCGAAGTATCTAGAAATAAAGCAATACAGGACGACGGTGAGGAAAACAGCTTTATCCAAATCGCTACCGGCTACTACAGCGATGAAGAAGCTCAGTACAAAAAACGATTTACAGTTCCTACAGATGAGAAAGCTGTAGAACACGTGGTCGAAAAGCTTCCTGAGATGTTTGAGAAGGAGCAGGAGTAATGGAGGATTATCTAGTTGCCGTCGATCCCGAGAAAGAGGAACAGCTTAGATCATCCTATCTAGTTGAGGCGTAAGCTGTCAGCCAGGCATGGAACGTTTTTGCTGACGACCTGACGGACACCGCTTTTTTGCTAGAAAGAGGTGAGCGAACCAGCATCAAGGATGTAAGATTCAACCAGAAGAAAGATTCAAGGATCGACTTCGAGGTGCTCGCGGAAGACGAGGACTGTTACGAATTCAGTGTTTACGCGGAAGAAACTGAAACCGGTTACGGTCTTAGAAATATTCAGAAATGGGCTAGTCCTCTCGGTCCTGAAGAGAAAAGACGGGTCTTAGATTTGATGGAGCAGTTAACTGAGATATAGAAAAACGTCGCCCTCCACGGTTTATTCCCTTAATTTTTGGTCTATCCTGTTATACCCTCTGGAATTTTTGATATGACTTCATTTCTTACTTCAGTAATACATCCTGAATCTCTAACTCGATAAATCCTTTCCGTGGAATATCCATGACGGATCTGATATCCTAAAATAATACTTAAAGATTGGCACCATCGTTACACCATTGTGCTAAAAATAGGGATTTTGGAGCAAAAAACAGCTCTAAACAGCTTTATATCTCGATTCAGTCGTTCAGAAACTGCTTCGGATACTGCCAACGATGCTTCAATCCCAGAAAAACCTTTCTCTGAGTATACAGAGAAATATAATCTAAACGAATACGAATCCAACAGGTTGGAAATCGCTTCTCAAGCAGGGGTTGGTGCAGAGGAAGCACTCAAGTTTGCACTACCTCAAGAGACTGCTGAAGACATTCTTCAGACCGAGGAAGGTTTAGAGGAATCCGGAAACCCATACCACCGAGGCTTTTCCGATGAAGAGATGAGAATTGCTCTCGAAGGCTTTTACGATGAATGGATGACTCCTGAAGAAATAGCGGACAAAGTTGCGGACAGAAGCCCCTACAACAGGACCTCCCCGACTATAAGAGGCAACCTGGAAAAGATTGAAGATATCGACACGCCTTCCCCCGCAGCAGTCTCCCAACAGGAGGAACGTGTTGAAGAGGCAGAAGGTCAAGAAGCACGTTTCAGATACGAGCGCGTAGACTTTTTCCGGGACGGAAGAGATTACGTGATGAGACAGAGTATTCCAACAGGGGATGGGCTAAGAAATGATACCAAGGGCTATGAAGTACTTGATGAAATCGATGACGAGGAACTTGTTGCATGGCTCTACGGCGAGGGTCTTGACGAGCAGGAGATAGTTACCGCGGTCATCGCTAACACCGAGAACTCGGAGATAACAGAATCAGAGGTCAGAAAGTACAGAGCGGATGCAGATATTTCCGATGTGGCCGAGGAAGTGCTTGAATCCAAAAAAGATAGAGATGAGTTAAGCTTTGTATAGAATTTTTCTAGTTAAAATGAAGCTCATTAGGAGCCGGGAATTCAACCGTTCCCAAGCCCTTAGAAAGTTCAAAAGAACTTTCATGAGCAGGCAGTTTCCAGCATCTCTCACAAAGACACGGAACGCCTATGACAATCAATTGGCTCAGTAACGTTAAATACACAGAACTTTGATCAGAAAAGGTAAAGAAGAAAAAGGAGAAGAATTTACTGGAGTTCTCCTTCTGATGCCCATACAAAGTCGTTGCCATAGGTTACGTCGTGTCTTACCGCGCTGTCATCGTAACCCAGTATTCCAAGCATTCCGTCGACCCTGTCTGCATACTCTGTTGGTTCCTCTGCGTTAAGGTCTCTTGTGTGATCGTTTCTCTCAACCTCCACAACGACGTTGGGGATGTCGTAAGTTCTCGAATCCTCCAGGAATCCATTATCATCCGGCCAGGAGTCTCCGTTATTGCTCCACTCCGCAGATGCCCCTCTACCATCATAGATAGCTAGGAGGTCTGCATCTTCTGCCACATCGTCAACGTCTTCTATATCTGCGTCGTTGGCAAACCCGATGCTGTATCCATCCTGAGAGTTAAGTCGGTGTACCGTTAGACCGTCGTCTCCTGTGGTCATTTCTGTGCTTCCTTTCAGCGCTTGTTTGTCGAGATCTGCGCCTGAGCCGCCTAGTGATTTTGTGACAACGGTTTTCTCATCGCCTCTCTCCATGTCGGCCATTATGTCGTTGATTGTTCTTGCGGCGCCTACATGTCCACGTCCAGTGTGTGCGCTAGATCTTTTGCCTAGTCTGTCCTGTCTATGTGCTGCAAAGTCATAATCGACAGATTCTTTCAGATTAGTAGCCATGTTGTCGGGATGATTCATTAGGTTCATCATATTTTGTTACTCTACGGTAACACTTAAATACTTTTTGTCTGTACTCACGACAACTAACCAATAAGTCAATTACCCGCCTTAATCTTTTCCATGATACCTTTCGAAAAAGAGGCTAGCTTGACCGCAAGCGAAGAATACGCCCAGGAAATACTCGAATCAAACTGGAAACATGTAGTAAGGACCACCCCAGGAATGCTGGAGGATCTTGAGCAAAAGTATCCGAAGCTTTGCGACCTGATAAGCCAGAATATCTTGGAGGATGCAGGAAAGCGTATAGACAACATTTTCAGGACAGGCGTACCCGACTTCCTCGTGTTCAGCGACAAAGGCGATTACAAGTTCGTAGAAGTGAAGAGTGGAGAAGACGGCTTAAGGCATACACAGCTCGACTGGCTCCGTGAATTCGAAGGGATAAAAGCCGAGATCTGGTTTACCGAAAAACGAGAAGTTGAGAAACAACTGGATACAGATAATATTTCGGCTTACACCTTCCAGGATCGCAAAGGCGAAAGCTCTTCCAGCCATATTACAAGCGAGAAAGATTCTAACCTCTTTATTGAGCTGCCAAAGACTTTGGCATCTATAATCGGTCTTTCCAAGGAAGATAGTTTCGATTGGCGTTTGAAGAGCAAGGATGAACTTATTCTTGACTCTAAATAATTGAGAACACTATGTAGGAGAGACCTGCTGAAATTAGAGGAGTAAGTATCCAGAAAGTGACTACATGACCGATTATCTCAGGTTTAAAGAGTCTGTCGTCCGGTAAGTCATTCTGGTCTTCTTCACCGATCTTCTTTTTCTCGACCTCGTTTAATGCTGAGGTCTTTAGAGGAGGTTTCTCTCCCCCCATAACGACTTCTTTGGCTTTGAGGGTTCTTGATGCTCTTCCCCAGCCTAATCCCGTTATGCACATTGTGGCGTTAATCGCAAGACTTGCCGGAATACCCATAAACGATAGGAAGGAGATTATCGAGGCGGAAACCACCGAAACAACTAGTGCAGCCAATAGAGGCAGATCTGTTATGCCGTCGCCTACAGTATCCAAGGTTTTTCTCGCTATTGTGAAGCCTCCTAGACTCATAGCTGCGACAGCTAGAATAATACCTGCGTTCATCTGGATTACCTTGCTGCCGACAAGTGGGGCTACAGCGTTCGCAACGTTAGAGGCGCCGGCCGAGAAAGCCATGTAACAAGCAATAGATAGAACGAGTAGACTACTGAAAACCTCCTTCTTCGTTGTTCCAGGACCCAAACCAATTTTTCCTTCAGATAAATTGAGCTCTATCAGACTGCCGTGGCTCTGCTTGATCTTAAAGAAATCATCGAGGTGAACATAGATATAACGTCCTATTATCCCTCCAGCCAGAAATGCAAAGGCAGGAGCTACAAGCCACCACGAAAGTATTCTTCCCATTACCTCCCAGTTAAGAGAGCCGGTTGCTATTCCGAGTCCTGCGATAGCGCCGACAGCCGTCATCGACGTAGATGCCGGGACACCGGAAAGATTTGAAATCAGTAAACTCAGACCTATAAAGAAAAGTATAATTACCGATGCAGTAAGCGAGAATTGGGACGCAGGAACAATTTTGCCGCCCATGGTTTCTATAACGTTTCTTCCAACAGTCCAACCGCCTATTAAAGCAAAGAATGTCATTAGCGCTGCCGCGCCAGGTTTCGAAACAAGTTTGCTGCCGACAGAAGGACCAAAAGCAACTCCTGTCGAGGAACCTCCTATGTTTACTCCGACGAATGCAGCAGCGATAACTCCTAGAAGCAGTATAATTTCCAAGTTATTCACCTATCCGAGAGGACCATTCCTGAACATACCATCATACATCAATATTAAGGCGACTATTCCTCCGGCACCGACTCCATAAGCCAGAGGTATACCCGTTGAGTAACCAGCGACAGTTCCTCCAGTGAGGCTGAGAAATATACCGCCTAGAATCTTATCGTAATAGTCTAGATCAAGCTCTGTGTCAGGTATCAAGCCCATCTTTTGTTTAGATTTCAAAACTAGAGGTATTAAAAGGGCGTTGTTCCCATTTTCAGTAAATTCCCGAAAAAGTAACTTAATTCGTAGGATTCTATCTTAATTTTTTCCGGAAGCGCAGTGTTCACAACAATATATTTTGCCGTCTTCTTCGTAGCCGTTATCGTAAATTTGGCAGTCGCAGTGGCTGCATTCTTCGATCTCGTCCTTTATTGCTGCGTGAAGTATTTCTCCAAACGAGTTTAGTTGTTCTGATATGAAGTTTTCGCCTTCGTCTGTTAGAGAGTATGTTTTCTTGCCTCTGCTGCCTTTCTCTGATTTGATGTATCCGTTTTCTTCGAGTTGTGATAGGAATGGGTAGATATGTGATGTGCTTGGTTCTTCGCCCGTCATTTCCTCGATTTTATCGATTACCTCGTAGCCGTGCCGCGAATCTGTTTTCAGTAGTAGAAGTGTGTAGACACGGTAGATATGGTTTAAGTTTAGTTCTGGCATAGTGGTGGTTGGGTTGTAGAAAGCTATAAAATTAACCGACACTTCAATAT
>JACOQA010000005.1 GCA_014297435.1 Candidatus Nanohaloarchaea archaeon
GGAGGAAATAATGCATTTGGAGGAAAAATAGATGAAGCCCGTGTTTATAATCGTTCTCTGTCTCAAGGGGAGATTCAAAGATTGTATCAGGTCAGAAGCGAGGATTGGGCTGTTAGTGGTTGTAAGTTGACAGGTTAAATCTCTATTTCGTTCACGGCGTCTTTCAGGTCGTCTATTTTTAGGTGGTAATATTGATCTACGGTGGTTTGTATGCTTTCGTGACCGAGTAGGCGTTTGACTTTCGACATCTCTTGTCCTTCGTTCAGTCTTATAGTGGCGTAGCTGTGTCGTAGGCTGTGTGGCATTATTCGTTCTTCGTATGGCATTTCTTTGACATCTTCTTCTGTAATGCCTGTGGGGTATAGACCCGCCTCTAATGAGTGTTTTCGGACTTTCTTCTGAAAGGCTCTTGGTGTTAGGTGGCTGTCGGATCGCTTACTTGGAAACAGATATTCCTGTGGTGAGAGTTGCTGTGTGTAGATTCGTAGTTCTTCGAGTAAGTTGTCGGGTATGGGCACTGTTCTGCTTTTGTCGTTTTTGCTGTTTTTGACTTCTACTGTTTGGTTTTCGAGATCCAAGTTTTTCTTCTGTAGCGTGACTGCTTCGCTGTTTCTTAATCCAAGTTTGGCGGTGGTTTTGAAGAGCATATGTATTCTTTC
The DNA here is from genome assembly GCA_014297435.1 of Candidatus Nanohaloarchaea archaeon. GTDB lineage: Archaea > Nanohalarchaeota > Nanosalinia > Nanosalinales > Nanosalinaceae > PL-Br10-U2g16. The sequence goes on from JACOQA010000005.1 coordinate 660, forward strand.
ATCTTCGGGATTCATCCATAGCTTTCGTAGTTCTTGGCGAGATAGTGTTCTGACATTATTTTGACTCATTACGGGTCTCTGCGGCGGTTGTGGCTTTTATTACTTCGGGTTTTGTAGGGAATACGAAACTTGTCGTCAGAAGGTTTTTACTGCCCGAAAACAGTCGTTTCAGCAATATCGGTAATAGAGACAGTCGGTTTTGGCGACCTTTGAAATCTGTCTTCTCCAAGAGCTACTTTCGGTGTGAAACCACATACCTGTCTCTGTATAACGGCGTTATAGAGTTGAATACATAGTCGCCGATACGAGTCGAGAAACGACTATGAGAATAAGGTCATTTTCTGAGTTACTGTGGTGAGAGAAGTATATAATCTGTTATATATGAATTACATATTTCTATGTGGTTGTCACAGTTGTTACAGGTATCTGTGTACTGTTGGAGTAGAAAGAAGGAAGAGTAAAGGAAAGGTTTTCCTGTTTGCCTGTATCAACCGTATCAATTGTCTTTGAGTCTTAGCCCTTTGAATCCTCTTCTGCGTTTGCCGTCTTTCATAGGTTTGTATTTTCTGACGCAGTTAATGTTCTTGAGTTCCTCTACGAGAGCCCGTTGTCCGTGTTCTTCAAGGTTGTTCCTGTCGCAGTATTTCTTGTATTCCTGATAAATGTCGTAGGAAAACTCTCTGAAATCCTTCATCTTGTCGTCTGCGTTGTACCTGAACTCTATCTTCTCCCGTATGAACTGATTGATCGAGTTACCTCCACTGTAGAGACAGGTTCTTTTCTCCTCAGGATTCCTGTCGTTCGTGAAGCGCCCCTTTTTCTGGAGACGTTTGGCTCCTTCGACAGCCCATTTTAGTATTCCTTCTAATTCGTCTTCTGTCGTGAGCTTCTGCTTCAGATTCTTGTCCTGTTCTTTCTCAGGGAAGGAATAGGGGAACTTGGCTACGAGCCATCGGTTCAGGTATTCGTTTCCGACCTTATCCTTTTGAGGAGTCGGGAAGTGATTTGCTGAAAACATTAACTTCGCCATAGGTCGGAACTTTATTGGTGATTCGTAGATTTCTCTTGCCTTGATTGAGTTACCGCTGACGATCTCCTTGAAGAACTGAACATCCTGTACATCCTTGTCAGAGAGATCGTGCCTAATGTTCACATACTTGTCTTTGAGTTCTGCCTTGTTGTACTTCTCATCGCAGATTTCCTGTAAGCTAAAATTGGCTATCGCTTCTTCCCCGAACAACTCCTCTATAGTTCTGAGAAAGACTGTCTTTCCTGTGTTGGATGGGCCGAGAAGAAGTAACGCCTTTTCGTGTTTCTTCGTCCACTTCATTAGGCCGTAGCCGACATATTCCTGTAGTTTTTCCCTCTCCTTCGGATCAGGAACGCTTTTCTCAAGGAAGTCCTTGAACTTTGGACAATCAGCGTTCTTGTTGTAGTTGTGTGGGATTTTGTGAACTATGTAGTCGTCTTTCTGAATTGGTCTAAGTTTCATAACATCACCTTAAAGCAAAATTACGCCGTTCTTGACAGGGATTTCGTTTTCTGAAGGCCCTGTATCCTCTCTTGGTACTGGATTAATTGCCTTGATCTGATCGATTGTCTCTCTTCTGAGATAGGTCGAGTAGAGGTTTCTGACTGCTTCTCTCATATCCTGTCTTGAGATTTCACTGCTCTGTATCCTGCGTGTTCCACCATCCATTCTGAGAGGTCGTGAGCTATCTCTCTTTGAGAAGTGTCTTCAGAGGGCAGGAATACTGATTGAGCTTTCCTGTGAAGTTCTTCCAGTACTTCGTCCTTGCTTTCGTATCGACCTTTCATAGCGTCCACGTGTTGCCTATCCTTGAGTTCCTGTAGAGACGTGGATTTGAGGTTGGATCCGAACTGCCTGTCGCCGTTGTCGAACGCTTTTTTGGCCTTCTCCTGCTTTAGCTCTCTGAATTTCGACTTCTTCATTTTGAATCGGCCTCCTCTACGAAACCTTTTAGGATGGCTCTGACGAGGGAAGACCTGTTCTCAACTAAAGGTGTTCTATCAGCAACTTCCTCAAGGTTGCTAACCACTGATTTCTCCACCCGGACAGGAAGTACCTGTAGCTCTTTCTCACCGTTTCGGTTTTGATACCTTTTTAACAGAGAATCTGCATCATCTAACGTGTACAACATAACCACCTGTGGAGAGGGTTACAGGCCCTCCCTTGCTATTTTCTCTGCGAGTTGGAGTTCGCTTTCGGTCAGTTCCAATCTGACCTCTTTCCTGTTGAGGAGTTGACGCAGTTCCTCTTCAGGTTTAACCATCCTGTTTCACCCCTAACGCTTTCTTTTCTTCGTCTGAGAGGTATGAGTGTCGGGCGAGTTCCCGTTTTACAGCCCTTCTGATAAATCCACTGTAGTTCTCTCCTCTTGCCTCACAGAATCCTTTCAGAGTTTCAGCAGTTGTTTTATCAACCTTGGCACCGATTCTTTCAGTGTTAGACTCTTGTTCCATATTGATCACAGGAAGACTGTGACGCCCTATACCCAAGATCAAATCCTGTTGAAAGAATTTACAAGGTGCTTTGAAAATCGCAACAGCAGACCGTGAAAAGATAATAGAAGCCGTTTCCGAACAGATAGAGGGAGGAGGTTTCCCTCTGGATGTCAGTAAAATCGCAGGAAAAGTAGATATTTCCAAGAGAAATGTCAGAGATCATCTCAAAGAAATCGTCAGGGACGGCGATCTGATAGAGAAAAAGATAGGTCAGAAAAATTTCTACTTTCCTCCATCCTACGATCAAAGCAAGATAGAAGAGTTCAATCAGCTACAGAATGAGATCGAAAACGCTGTGGATCAACTTCGCATTAGGTATGCTGAGCTTCGAGATCCAACGCTCGAAGAAGTCGCTGAGGAAATTTCGAGAGATCCTGAAGACAAGACTTTCAGAAAACTATTCCACAAGATAAAGGAAGAAAAAGATGTTACAGAGCCGAGAGAAGAAGTAGTCAAGAGAGTTAATGGAGAACTATCTCAGATTATCAGGTTAGCCATAGAGATAGATAGAGGAAATATGATAGAGGAACTTCCTGAAGAAGAGAAACCTGATCCTGAAATGATTTCAAGGTCAGAGAAGTATGCTGAAGAAAACAGAGAGCTAATGGATAAAATTGACTACAAGGAGATTACTGAGGAGTTAGAAACTCCTAAAGAGTTTGAGGCCACGCTTCCAAAAGAGCTTCAGAATATTTTAGGAACGAGAAAAATGAAGATAGTGGCGTCTGCTGAAGGAGGTCACAGACCGAAAAAGAACAAGGAACTTTAATCTTGTCTCACATATATCTATTAACAGGTTAAATCCTGTTGGGATGTGTGAAGTTAAACTTTCCTCCTGTGCGGGCGTTATAAGGTCGTCTTTAAAATAATTCTCAACCTTGTCCAAGACTGGAATCTTTTTCTATAGACCATCTCTACCACACTAAAACAGGGGTGTGAGAAAGGGGTGGAGTTCGAATGCAAAAACTGCGGTTCTAAAGTTGAAAGACAGATACTAGGTCTCTCTCACGCAATAAGAGGGTGCGGCATGATGCTTGAAAGAGAGATGAACTGCTGCAGCTCTCCAACCTACATAGATGAAAAAGGAATACTCAAACACGGTGGTACACACAGCACAAGACTTTTCTCCAAACTCAAACGCAGGTTCTGACCTACAACTTTTTCAAACACTACATTAAATCTTAGCTTATGGTCTCAGCAGTTGAAATCCTTGCCAACCTAACGCTTTTACTCGACTTAACACTATTAGCTTCTTTAGGACTATACGGCTACACTAAGATACTTGGAAAAAGACCTGAGATTTTCGGACTCCTTGAAAAAACCGAAAATGTCCTAAATTGTTTTGGAAACGAACTAGTCTTTCTCTTATCTCTTACAGCGAGTTCTGGAAGCCTTTACATGTCGCAGATACTAGGTTGGACGCCTTGCATGCTATGCTGGGTGCAGAGAGCGTTTATTTACCCGATTGCAGTAGTGTCCGGACTTTTCCTAATTTCAAACTATATTGAAAGACAGGAAATCTTTGGTTTCAAGAAGGAAAGCTTCCGTGACTTCGGAATCGCAGCATTCTTCCTTGCAGCATCATACTGGAACAAGTTCTTCCTCTTAGGATTTACAGTATTCTTAGCTGTAAAGTTCTTCCTTGAAGACATCAGGATGAAGGACCACGTGCTTCCGCTGGCAACTCTTGGACTTCCGGTCAGTATTTACCACGCTCTGGATCAGAGACTGGTTCAGTTCAGCGAGGCAGGCTGTTCAATCTTTGAAGTATCGTGTAAAACAAAGTACACTTTCCATTATGATTACATTACGATTCCGGTGATGGCGGCTACAGCCTTAATGGCGATAATAGTAGTAATGTGGAAGTTCTCGAAAGAAGAATAGTTAGTTAACCGTGTTTTCACGGTTTTCGACATTTTCTATTGTCGTGTCTGCGATTCTCTGCATCGCCTCAATACTGTTGAAAGCGTTATGAGGTGTGATTATCACGTCATCTCTATTCATTAGAATATGGTCTTCTAGGATCAGTTTAGGATCGCACTCTTCCTCTAGATCGCCCATGACCTCTATGTCATCCTCGACGTAACATTCTTCCTCAAGCACGTCCAAGCCTGCGACTTGGATATTATCTTTCTCAAGTGCCTCGATCAAAGCCTCTGTGTCAACAAGCCCCCCTCTAGCCGTGTTTACAAGTAAAGAACCGTCCATCAACTCAAACTCTTCTCTTGATAGAAGGTGGTGGTTATCATCGGTTAAAGGGCAGTGAAGTGTAACTACGTCAGCTTTTTTCAGTAAATCTTCTGTGCTGACATACATGAATCCTAGTTCTTCCTCAAGACCATCCTTTGGATAAGGATCTGAGGCGATAACATCCATATCGAAGCCATTCGCTATGCGGATAACGTTCTGACCTATAGTCCCTGTTCCTACAACTCCTAGTGTTTTTCCTTTAAGATCAAAACCTCTAAGCCCGGAATGATCAAATTCGCCTTCCTCAACCTTTTCCACTGCTTCAGGTATCTTTCTTGAAAGCGAAAGAATCAATCCGAAGGCGTGCTCCGCAACTGTGGTGCCGCCGTAAGCAGGCACGTTACAGACATCTATATCTTCTTCAGAAGCTTTTTCTAGGTCGACATGGTCGAAACCGGTCGAGCGACAGCACACAAGATCGGCGTCTAAGTCTTCCAAAACAGATGCGTTAATTTCGGATGGAACAAAGACTGCAACAGCATCAAAACCAGCTGCTTTTTCCACATTATTTTCGTTAAGCGACTCTTTGAAGAACTCTATCTCTAGATTCGGATTTTTGCCGGATAGATATTCTTTTTCCCATTCCTCGGTGTCGAACCAGGCGACCTTCATATGTTCTGGAAGGGCGGGGCTTGAATAAAAACATCAGCCAATCCTTTCGATGTGAGAAAAACCGAGGTTAAATCAGATAGGGAAAAGTTTGATGTTGAGGTCGCAGAGTCCTTTATCTCGAAAAGCTGGGGTCTTAGCCTCAGAAGCTCCGGTAGAATGCTCTTCGTATTTAACCGAAACACGGGAGCTAAAGTAGATATGATGCTTCTTTCGAAACCTCTCCACCTTTACTTCCTTGATTCCGAAAAGAAAGTTATCGAAAAGCAGAAGGCAGAACCATGGAAGTTTGATCCAAGAACCTGGAAGCTTTACTCTCCGGAAAATAAGTACAGATATCTACTTGAGTCATTTGAACGACTTGAAATAGGTGAAGGCGACAAACTCGAGTTCGAAGTTTAAAGTTAGATAAATTTTTCTAGCGCATCTTCATGACCTTCGGGTATATATACTTCTTGATCTATCTCTTGGCAACCGAGACCCTTGTAGCCATCTACGAAATCATCGTAGGGTTCGAAGTGTCCGTTTGTTGGATCAGCAAAATATTCGCCCTCCTGGGTTTGGACTTTAAGCCATGCATGTTTGCCTTGCTTCGTTACACCTTCATCTTCATCGAAGAAGGGATAGAGCCCCTTTACATATGTCGATTCGAGCTCTTCGAGCTGCATTAGCATCTGTGCTGCTGCCGCCTTTTCTTTACACCGTCCTACCTCATATTTTATTGAGTGCTCGAGCGGAACTCTGTCTCCAAGCTGTTCTCCTGTTTGAGGGTTATATCTTTCTGCCGGATTATCGTATTCTAATCTTTGGTTTACGAAATCAGTTATTTCTTGTGCTGTCTCGTGTCCTGTTGATGCTTCCTTAAAATTCTTGAAATCTCCGTAGAACTGTTGGACAGCTTCCTCTCTAAAACTTGGAATCTCTACTTCGTGAGAATTTCCGCCTAGAATCATTCCTGACCTGAACTTTACGCCTCTAGCCCTCGAAGTCACGTTGTTGTTATATGGTAGTAATTATATAAAACTAATGGTTTCGGCATAAAAGGATTTGCTGACCAATCAAATGTATGGAACTTACAAAATTCTGCCCTCGATGCGGGAAAAAGACAGAGAACCTTTACGGTGAGAAACAGAAACTTTGTCCTGACTGTTATCCGGACAAGAATGACCTTCTTGAAGTCCCTGATGTCGTTACTCTCCACATTTGCTCTACATGTGGCAGGATGAGGAAAAACGGGGAGTGGATTGAGGAGTACACTCTCGAGGATCAGTTGGCGGCTCGTTTCGAAGAATTCTCTCAGGAAGAAATCGATATGGAGCTTCAGTACTGGGAAGAAGACGACAAAATGTTTGTACGAGTCCACGCCTTCAAAGGTGAGATCCAGGATCATTACGATACCGAACTAAGAACGGAGAAGCATCAGTGTCCGACGTGTTCGCAGTTTGAAGGAGGTTTCTACAAGGTTAAGATGCAGCTGAGAGGTGATGCTGATCTCAATCGCTTATCCAACCAGATGGCGGATGTTGCGGCAGAGACAACTAACGAGGATAGGAAACACTTCCTTTCAAACATCAACAGAATGGATCACGGCTTCGATTTCTACCTTTCAACAGAAAAGATTGCGAAGGAACTGCTTGATTCACTAAGGGCAAAACACGATCCTGAGATTAAGAGAAGCTATGAATTAATTGGGGAAGAAGATGGTCAGGAAGTTTACAGGAATGTGATTTCGGTCAGGATAGACTGATTTTTTCTGAAGACTTGGTTTAAAAAACTGCGTTCCCACTGTTTCTGTATGCCCGAAGACGAGGAAGAAGGAGTTGGACGTGTACGTGAACCGGAAGGAAAAGAAGTACTTGGAATCGTCTTGAGAAAGGAAGGCGGCGGAAAATACCGCGTATACTGTACTGACGGCGAAGAAAGAATTTGCAGGATTCCTGGCAGCAGAAAAAGAGCTGTATGGGTCAAAAGAGATACAGTTGTACTTGTTGAGCCTTGGAAGGTTCAAGGCGATGAGAAAGGAGATATCGTGCAGAGCTACTCTCAGGCAGAGACTGATTGGCTTGAAGACCACGACCATCTAGATGAAATTTCCGAATTCCTCTAAATCTATTCTTTTAACAATCTATACCACATTTTTCGCTTATGGCTGAAGATCCACGTGACTTCGAGGAGCGCTGGAGAGAAGAATCAAGGCAGATGTTCGACTCCTCGGAGGCTAAGAAAGCCTTCCAGAACGTATTTGACCATTCCACGTCTAAGGCTTTGCTTAAACTCGCGGATAGAAATGTTGTTGACAAGGTTTACGGAACTATTGAGGCTGGAAAGGAGTCGGCTGTTTTTCTTGCAGATACGCCTGAAGGCGACAGAATATTATTGAAGATTTACATGGCGCAGGCTGGCGGCTTCAGAAATATGAAGGATTATCTGAGAGGAGACAAACGTTTCAGAAACGTCAAGGACGACAGAAGATCTATCATATACGAGTGGACGAAGAAAGAGTTCAGGAACCTGAAAAAGGCTGAAAAGATCACTAATGTTCCGGAGCCGATTTCAGTAGAGAAAAACATCTTGGCGATGGAGTTTCTTGGGGAAGACTTTTCGCCTTACCCAAAGCTCAAGGATGTTGAGATAGAAAACCCAGAAGAGGGTTACAAACAGATGCTGGACCGGATCGAAGAACTCTGGAACGAAGCTAGCCTGGTGCACGGCGACCTCTCCGAATACAACATTCTTGTCGACAGAGAGGGTAACAGTTACTGGATAGATTTCTCACAAGGAGTCCATTTCACACATCCTGAGGCTGAGGAACTGTTGAAACGGGATATCGAGAATGTCGCGAACTTTTTCTCGAAACAAGGAGCTGATATCGATCCTCGGAAAGACTGGAAACGGATTATTTCAAACTGAGAAGCCCTGAATCCCGAGTTTAACCTATAAAAAGGTTGGAGACGCCAACCATTATAAGGATGAGAGAGGTTCGTATACCTGAGGAAAGAGTCGCTATTCTGATAGGAGAGGGCGGAGAAACGAAGGAAGATATAGAAGACATGACTTCTTGCGATATTGAGGTAAGAGATAATCTTGCAACTATAGATGGCGAAGCTCTTGATGAAATGGATGCGGTTAACGTAGTAAAGGCTATAGGAAGAGGATTTAACCCTGACAAAGCCTTGAAACTTGTTGAGAAAGATAAGATTCTACATTTAATGGATATAAAGGATTACGCGGAGACACAGAACTCTCAGGAAAGATTGAAGGGAAGAGTAATCGGGCGAGACGGAGAGACAAGAAGACACCTAGAAAAAGAAGGAAACGTAGAAATATCGGTTTACGGAAAAACAGTAGGTATTATCGGTGTCGCCCAGAACATTCAGATCGTTTCTGAGGTAATAAACCAGCTTCTGAACGGAAGAAGCCATAGCTCCGCCTACAACTACTTGGAGAAGAACCAGTCTAAGATCAAAAGATAAACAAAACAACTTGGAGAAAAATGATACTATGCCAAACGGCCTAGACGAACAGTCAATGGAGGAAACCGGAGGAGACCACCGCGAGATTTCCGTGGCGGAATTCTTCGAGAAAAACAAGCACCTCCTAGGATTTGAAAACGCACAGAAATCAATTATCACGGTTGTAAAGGAGGCTGTCGACAACTCACTGGACGCATGTGAGGAAGACGAAATCCTGCCTGAGATACAGGTCTTGATCGATGAATACGATGATAAGAAATGCCGTGTGGAAATCAGGGACAACGCAATCGGACTTGACCGCGAAACAATACCTAAAGTATTCGGTAAGCTTCTCTACGGATCGAAGTTCCACAAGCTTCAGCAGTCAAGAGGTCAGCAGGGAATCGGAATCTCCGCATCAGCTATGTACGCTCAGCTGACAACAGGAGAGCCTGTAACCGTTTACTCGAAGCAAGAAGGAGAGCCTTGCCACAAGTTTGTCGTAAGAATCGATACGGAGAAGAACGAACCGGAAATAATTGAGGACGAAGTAATTGATTCTGACAGCGATGAGTTCCCGGGAGACCAGGACTACTACTTCGATCACGGTACCACGATCGAGATGCAGATCGAAGCCAAGTATACGAAAGGTCATCACTCGATCAGGAACTACCTGAAGCATACAGCGATCATGAACCCTTACGCAAGAGTTGTTCTGCGTGAACCGGACGGAAACAAGATTGAATACCCTCGTGTTTCCAAAGAATTGCCGGAAAAGCCTAAGGAGATTAAGCCACATCTTCACGGAGTCGAACTTGGCGTGGTTCTTAGGATGGTTGATAACTCGGATGCAAGAACGGTTTCTTCCTTCCTGCAGAATGAGTTCACCCGTGTCGGGAGAACAAGCGCCGAAAACATATGTGAGGAGGCGGAAATTGACGAAGGCAGAAGACCTAACACTTTGAGCAAGGATGAGGTCGAACAGCTTCTGAAAGCCGCGGAAAACGTAAAGCTTCAGAGCCCGCCAACAGACTGTCTATCCCCAATTGGAGAAGATCTTGTGTTGAAAGGTTTGAAGAAAGAGCTGAATCCTGAGTTCAGTACAGCTATTACTAGAAAACCTACGGTTTACAAAGGAAATCCTTTCCAGGTCGAAGTCGGTATTGCATACGGTGGAGATATCGAGGACGAAGGAAGTTACGAGGAGCTGAGGTATGCTAACAAAGTTCCTCTACTCTACAAGAAATCTGCTTGTGTTACAACCAAGGCGATCGAGGAGGTTTCCTGGAACCGTTATAATGTTTCACAGACTGGGAATCGACCTCAAGGACCTGTCTATATCCTTGTACACATCGCTTCTGTATGGGTGCCGTTCACATCTGAGGGTAAGGAAGCTATCGCCAACTACGACCCTATCAGGAAGGAGATGAAGCTCGCACTACAGGAAGCAGGAAGAAAGCTCGGACGTTACATCGGAAGAAAAGAAAGGAAAGAGATTCAGGAGAAGAAGAAGAGGAAGCTTACAAGCTATGCGAAGGAGATGGCTCCAGCGATCGCAGAACTTGCTGAAGAAGGCGATGTTGACGATCTAGAAAACCGGATACAGAAAATGGTTGAAGCCGATTACAACCCGGAGCAGCTTTAGGTGATTAACAAATGCCAAAGAAAGACTTAGAGAACGACGAAGGAACACTTGACAGGTTAAAACACCTGGGTAAAACCCTGAAAAGACAGCTAGGAGATCCAGACAGCGACAACCTCACAATAGAAACAAAGGTTCGCTCAAGGTCAAACGTTCACTACGACGAGGACGAAGAGAGGCTTGAACTAGGAGAATCCTACTCCGAAAGAAAGTTCCTCAACATTTCGCACGCCAGAAAATTCATGCAGACAACACTGGTAGCGAACAAGACGAAGGAACTGGTTGAAAGCGGAAGAACTGCTTCAATCAGAGAGGTCTACTACCAGCTGAAGCACTCAGTTCCTGGGCTGGACGAAAACACGTTCGAGGATCAGGACGAGTCCAACAACGTTGTAGTCGACATCGAAACAGCTACAGGTGCAATCAGAGAAGATCTACACCTGTTCGCTGAGCCGAAAGGAACACTTTTCGGACCTGTCGTAATCAACGACTCAGGAGACAGCATCGACTGCATGAACATGGGAACATCCGGACTCTCAATCCCATCGATCGTAGACCACTACGAGTTCGAGGAATGTGAAGCAGACTTCCTTCTCGTAGTTGAGACTGCAGCGATGGTCAACAGACTGGTCGAAGAAGACTTCCACAAGGAGCAAAACGCTATAATCCTTGGAACAGGGGGTCAGCCGGCTAGAGGAGCAAGAAGACTCATCAACATCATGCACAACAGACTGGATCTACCGGTCTACGTCTTTACCGACGGCGACCCATGGGGATACTACATCTACTCCGTACTCAAATCCGGATCCATGTCTCTGGCGTTCCAGTCAGACCGTTTGGCAACTCCAGACGCCAAGCTTATCGGTATGACCATGGAGGACATCGAGGAATATGGTCTTGAACACGTTACAGAAGACCTGAAAGGAAAGCCGGAAGATGGCGGCGGACCGACAAAGGACTACAAGCGTATCCACGACGTTATGGACTATGAGTGGATGCAGACGGAGCAGTGGCAGAAACAGTTCCAGAAAATGCTTGACAAAGGAGTCAGGGTCGAGCAGCAGGCTCTAGCAGCTAACTCTCTAGAGTTCGTTGCGAACGATTACCTGCCTCAGAAGATCGAGAACGAGAACTTCCTCGACTAAAATCTCTTAGGCGCTGAAATAAGCACCAACTTTTCCTTCTCAATATCTTTTCTACCGTAGGTATTTCAAAATTGTTTCCAGAAATCTTTCTTTATGAAGAGGACGCACCGCTGCGGAGAACTCAGAAAAGAAGATGTTGGAGAAAAAGCAGAGATAGCAGGATGGATCCACAGGATCAGGAACCACGGAGGAAAACGATTCGTAGATCTAAGGGATAGGAATGGATTGATCCAGACCGTTATGGAAGAAGATATAACAGATAACTTTGAGGACGCAGCGGATCTAGGAAGAGAATACGTCATCAAGATCGAAGGAGAGGTCAGAGAAAGACCTGAAGAAATGAGAAACGAAGAACTGGAAACGGGAGATGTTGAGGTTAGTGTAGAAAGCTTTGAAGTTGTCAGCGACTCCGAAGTACCTCCTTTCTCTCTAGACGAGGAGAAGACTGACGAGATAAGCGAAGAGATCAGAATGGAGCACCGCTACCTCGACATGAGAAGACAAAGCGTCTCAGACACCCTGCAGAAAAGACATCAGTTCGTACAGTCCGTAAGAAACACCTTAAACACGAATGAATTCCTTGAAATCGAAACACCGGAACTCACCAAGTCTTCGCCTGAAGGAGCAAGAGACTTCATCGTACCGTCAAGAAACGAGCCAGGAAACTTCTACGCACTACCTCAGTCGCCGCAGCTGTTCAAGCAGCTGTTAATGGTTGGAGGCGTCGAAAGATACTACCAGCTGGCTAAATGCTTCAGAGACGAGGACACAAGGAAGGATAGACAGCCAGAGTTCACACAGATCGACATAGAAGTCTCCTTCATGGATCAAGAAGACTTCCTTTCGTTAATGGAAAAAACTGTGTCGAACGCAGCCGAGGAAGCGTTCAACGTAGAACTTGAGACTCCTGTCGACAGAATCTCCTGGCAGGAAGCTATGGACAAGTACGGGACAGACAGACCTGACAGAAGATACGGGATGGAGCTACATGAGTTCTCCTCCACGGTAAAAGACTCCGGCTTCAACGTCTTCTCGAACACTGTAGAAGAAGGCGGAGTTGTCAAAGGATTCAAGCTTGAAGGAAAAGCCGACGACATCTCAAACAGAGGTATGGATGAATTCGAAGAAGTCGTAACTGAGGAAGGTGTTGGAGGCCTTGTCTGGATCAAATTAGAGGAAGACGGCTACAACTCACCTGTCGGAAAGTACATCGAGGACGAATACCTCGACCACTTCAAGGAAGAGCTTGACGCTGAAGAAGGCGATGTCATCTTCATCGTTGCAGACGAGAGAAGAACCGCGAACGAAGCACTCGGTTCTCTTAGAAGACATCTCGGTGAGAAATACGGGGTGGCTGGCGACGAATACGACATGCTATGGGTTGTCGACTTCCCATTATTCGGCTACGAGGACGGAAACTTCGACTACGAACACCACCCGTTCACGATGCCGCAGGACCGAGAGAAAGTCGAGAACATGGACTTTGACGAAGTAACGGAGGAAGAACTTCTCGAGCTTGAAGCCGACGCATACGACCTTGTGCTAAACGGTTTTGAGATCGGAGGCGGATCCAAACGTATCCACGACCTTGATCTACAGAGAAAAGTCTTCGACCTGATCGGGTTAGAGGATGAGGAGGTTGAGGAAAGATTCGGATGGTTCCTCGAAGCATTCAAGTACGGTGCACCACCTCACAGAGGACTCGCATTCGGTCTTGAAAGAATCCTGATGATTCTGCAGGGAGAGCCAAACATTAGAGAGGTTATTCCGTTCCCGAAGAGCAAGACAGGGAAGGATCACTTGACAGGTGCTCCGGCAGAACCGAGAGACAACCAGTTAGAAGGTCTGGGGCTTGAGGTAAAAGAAGAGTTCCAGGAGGATTAAGCCGCTAAGCACTCCCTGTGGCTGCAGAAAGTGCCGTTACAGACCTCATCCCCCTCAATTTCCTTGCCGCAAAATATACACTCCTTCACTTTTTCTTCACCTTTGATCCAGTAATGGTGTTGCCGGGTTTATATCAGCGCGACAACTCCGAAGTAAGTCAACACAACTTGACAACAATATAAAGTTTAGACAGGATCTCAGAACTCATGGACTGGGAAAACCATCTAGAGATAGTCAGCAACCTCGAAAGAGGAAGCACTATAGCTGAAAAATACTTTGACGGAGTTGACAAAGTAATAGACCGTCGATACGTTCAGGAGTTTGAGAAGGTCGAAGGCGACAAAGTTTTTGACTACAACGAAGAAGAGATTAGGCAGCTGGATATAGGCTTTCTAGATCGGTGGGTGCTCGACCCTATGCCGGAAATCGTGGAAGCCGAAGAGTTCATGGATGTATACGACAACATGGACCGGGTAACAGAATACACAAGTCTAAAAGAATCTGTAGATCCTGAGGGCTGGGCAAGAAACGTGAAATCGCTTGTAGAAACACGAAAACAAAGTCCGCTAGGAAACTATTCCACGAAAGAAGACGGTAGAGATGAGGCTATAAGAACCATAGAAGACGATCTGGTTCACGCCCTTGAAAATGCATTATTTGGCAATTATAGATAACATATGGTTTAAAAAACTCAACGTTGACAGTCAAGTATAGTTGCCCAGGTAGCTCAGTAGGTAGAGCGCTGCGCTGTTACCCCTTACGGGACAGACACGCAGTGGTCGCAGGTTCGAGCCCTGCCCTGGGCGATTCGCCGCATATGACATAGGCTGGGTGAAATTTGGTGTGCTGAGCCGGACGCCTCTGGAGACACGATAAAATGCCAAGAGGCGACATTCACAACAGACAAGGTAGACTACAGGCACAGAACTGAGATATTTTTTTCTATCTAAAGAGATAAAGGGATTCGAGAGTATAGAGGAAGACTTAAAATGAGAAGTCAAATTTGAATATATAGATCAAGTAGCTACTTGGATAAAAGCAGATGAGTTCGAGTGAACAAAGAACTAAAACAGAAAGTCGAGGAAGTTCAGTAAGACATAGAACGACTTGAAGAACTATGGGAAATCGCCGAAGAAGACAAAGAACTACTCAAAAAACTCGAATAAATATCTTATAGGTTTTTTGAAGTTGCTTCTAGAGTGCTTTTCGTTCAACTCATAACACGCAAACACCGATTTGCGTTCAGTTGAGAGAACGCAATTTACCCTGCTTTTTGACTACTGCAGTAAGTGTTTAACCCTACTAATCTTACACCGTAGTGTGCTTTTTACCCTGCTATTTTACCATTAGGTGTTTAAGTCTTCTTCAGTAAATACCCGTTATGACTGAGTTTATCAAAAGGGAGATGCTGGAAAAGGTTGAAGACCATCTGGAAAAAGATGAAATCTCGCTGATCGTAGGTGCGAGACAGGTCGGTAAAACCACCTTGATGCAACAGCTTAAAGAAGAACTGAAGGAAAACGGTGAGAACACGCTCTACCTCAGTATGGATATACAGGAAGACCGGACACATTTCGAGTCACAGCAGGATTTAATCGATAGAATGGAACTGGAGTTCGGAGAAGAGAAAGGCTATGTATTCCTTGACGAGATCCAGAGAAAAGAAAACGCAGGACTATTCCTGAAAGGGATTTACGACAGAGAACTGCCATACAAGTTTGTAGTTTCAGGTTCAGGAAGCCTGGAACTGAAGGAGAATATCCACGAATCGCTGGCAGGACGGAAAAGAGTCTTCGAACTACCGCCAGTCTCCTTCAAAGAGTTTGTCAACTACGAAACAGATTACGAGTATGAGGACAGACTTGAGAAATACTTCGAAGTTAACAAGGACGAGGTAGATCGTTTACTGGAGAAATACTTGAATTACGGTGGTTATCCTCGTGTAGTAACTGAATCGAAAGAAAGCGAGAAACGCAGAGTTATCGATGAGATATTTTCCAGTTACCTGGAGAGAGATGTTTCGAGCTTCTTGAATGTCAGGAAAGTGGATGCTTACTCCAAACTGGTCTCTGTCCTTGCCGATCAGATGGGCGATCCGGTCAGCAATTCAAAACTTGCAAGAGATGTCGGAGTAAAATCAACGACTGTTAGAAACTACCTTGATTACCTGAACAAGACCTTCATAGTTGAGCAGACAAATCCTTTCTACACCAATAAGAAAAAGGAGATTACTAAGTCGCCTATAGTCTATTTCTCTGATCCTGGATTGAGGAACTATAGCATACAGAGGTTCGGACACTTGAATACGTCTTCAGAGTTCGGGGAGCTGTTTGAAGGCTTCATTCATAACTTCTTGAAGCACGATACGCAGTTCACTGGTCTTGATGTAAGGTACTGGAGAACCAAATCGCAGGCGGAGGTAGATTTTGTTCTCTCCGCGGGAAACAAGGTAGAACTGCCTGTAGAAGTAAAGTACAAAGACCTTGGGGAACCAAAGGTTACGAAGTCGCTGCGGAGCTTCATCAAAAAATATAGTCCAGAAAAAGCAGTAGTCGTCAACCTCTCACTCGAAAAAACAGTAGAGATAGAAGAAACACGGGTAGAGTTCATACCATACACCAAGTTCCTGTACAAGTTGGAAGAAATGATATAGAGAGTTTTTCGAGATTATACCTGGCTTCGTTGCTCTCGAAGCCTATCAGAGTTTTCCGTAGAATAGGTCTTGTTCTCAACCATAAAGATATTAAGTGTGAACATTCACCACAAACTTATGCCTGAAACAGTTGAGAAAGATGATCCTGCTGAAAAAGTAAACAACCTTTCCGACAGCGAACTTAAGGAGAGGTTTGAAAGAGATCTGGAGAACTTCAAAGATAAGCTTAAGAAATACTCTTCCGAATAGATTCTTCTATTCTATCAGCATTTTCTTCCAAAAGTTCTAACTGTCTCTTCTGGGCACTGCCTTTCTTCGGAACCAAAGAGTGATACACTACAACTTCTTCATCAGGAATAACTATACACAAAGCTCTGTATTCAGCACTCATAGAAGAAAACCGGACTTCTGCTACAGTCAAACCATCTAAGTTGAAAACTTTATGGAAACGAGTGGAAAGCTGGGACATATTCTTGCGCCATTTAATCTGTCTTTCCTTGTCTTCTAAAGCAGACTCCAACTCCCGTGCAATCTGATAGCTGAAATCATCCGAAGCATTCTGAATATCTTCATCATTCCAGAACAGACTAAAGCCTATACCATGGATTTACAGAAACTGGTTAATAATAGTAAAAAATTCTGATAGATACGAACTACCTTAGATCATTCAGAAACTTTCGCAGCCGAACTATAAAATCTCGATCAGGAGCTTCTCTATTGTTCTCAGCTATACTTTCTACAGCTTCTTTTTCTTCACTTGAAAGCTCCGTTTTTTTTTTTTTGGGTTCACCTGAAAATAGAATGAAGAAAGGGAGAATATGGTTGAGATTTTTTTACTCTCTGAAGTCTTCAACCCTGTCTTGAATGGTTTCTCTCTGAGTGTAAACAACTGCTCCTAAGATTGCTACGATGAGTAGTGTGACTGCTACAGGAAGCATCGATGTTCCTTTCTGAGAGGATTCGACTGTTGTTGACTGGTTGCCTGCTGAGAAGGATAGGCTTCCAGACCGTTCTACTGTGTAGTTGTAGCTGAGGGTTCTTTCCTCTCCAGCTCCAAGGCTGACGGTCTCGGATTTGATGACTCCGTCTCCAAGCGTTACTTCGACTTCTTGGCTTCCTTCAGCGCCTCCGGTGTTCTCAACTGTTACATCGATTGTTACATCGAACGGGGGAGTTCCCTCTGAAGGCTGAACATTCAGTAAGGATGTATGAATGTTTGGTTCTCCCTGTGTCTCATTCTCCTGTTCCTGAAGTGCGATTGCGTAGTAGGAGAAACCTGTCGAACTTCCCTCAAACCTGTAACTGTTGTCAAGTTCTTCATCAATTCTTGTGTCCAGTTCCTGCCAGTTCTGATCGTTGTAGCGTTTCATCACTACATCTTCGGGGCTTCTATCCCTTTCGTCAAGGTATCTTTTCTGGACCTTGAACCTGACATTTGACTCTGTAATGTCCTCGTCTTCAACTCCCTCAACATCAATCTGCTGGTAGCTGTAGACATCTGAACCGGCATCTTCGGAAACAGTTTCAGGTTTGTTGGTTCCGAGATCGTCTACTGCTACAGAAACGCTGTCTGATGAAGTGCTTGAAGTGAAACTGATCTGTTCAACAGGATTTGATCCGTCATCAGGCGTTTCAGGAACTGTTACCTGAACATCCTGATTTTGCTGGACGTTCTCAATCACTGCCCTCGAACTCCCATTCACAGGAGAGGCCTCAATCTGTCGAGGGCCTGGCGCCTGAACAGGCGCTCCATCTCCGCTTGAATCACCGGATTTCTCTTCGGTATCTTCACTATAGCTGCCGGAGAAGCTGTACTCCTCAATAGCACTACTTTCTACAGAAATACCTGACTCATGTACAGAGCCATTAACCACGATATCAAAGGAGCTGTACTCCTTGGATGGAACCTTCAACTCGTAGTAACCGTCAGAACTGGTTGTATCCGTGACTATCACTTCATCCGCCGAAATCGCATAAACTTCCACTCCTTCCACCTGCTCACCTGAATCAGTCAAAGTACCATAGACCTCATGAGGAGGCTGCGGAACTGCTACAGCTGACGCCACAGCAAAAAGGAAGAAGAGGGAGATGAGAGAGGACTTAAGCTTTCTATTCATCACTCAAACACCTCTAAAAGCCAGGGTCGGAGAAGCTTGGTTCATAGAGCTTATCAGCAGATGCTGAAACCCAGTAACCATCGCCTGGATTTACTTCAGCTACTGATTTGAAGCTGCCTGAACCATCTTTCTCAACGATTTGGTTTACGTTATTGCTTGCTGTATTCGGATCAAGACCTACATCGGAGAGGGGTTCTTCAGTTATTTCCTCGTAATGCCCTACGAGATTCCACCGACCTTTCTCAATAGAAACTCCTGAAGGACTCATCGCATCCCTGTCTCCCTGATCTACATTCGCGACAATCTTCCCGTCCTCGGATGCTTCAAGGATGTATCCATGTCCTCCTTCGACCATGTTGAAATCGTTCTGACCGTTGTTTCTTCCCGGTTTGTAGCTCTCCCATTCTCCATTACTGTACCTCCAGATAGATTCGATGCTGCCGGAGTTGCTGACTAGTTCGTCAAGGCTGTAAATCCCGACCTTACTTGGGAACGAAACCATGTTAGTGCCACCACTGTACTTGATTACGGGGTCTGCCGCATCTATCGTTTCTATGGGATCCTTAGTTCTGGAGGGCAGAGAGTTTCCTGCAAGATCCTCAACATCGCCCGCCTCACTATGGTATAAACCGCTGCCATCAGGGATTGTTGTTAAAGGAAACTGTTTTTCGGAAGATAGACGGATCTGAATCTTGTTATCATCCTCTGTGGCGCCTGTCGCTACTTCTACTCCCTGACCATCTGATCCATGACCATGATACTCAGTTCCTCCTTTAGCGAAATACAAGGTATAGGGAGTAATCACGCTGTCGTCAACTGCTTCACTGAACGTGATGTTAGCCGCATCTATCCGGCCGTTCCTGTCCCTGTCAAGCACCTTAACTGCAGTTACTGAAGGATTCACAGTGTCGACAGTGAATTCCTTGCTGGATGTCCTGCTGTTGCCGAGACTGTCGGCCACAGTGACTGAGATATTGACATCGCCTTCAGTCAGATTTATTTCGCTGGATTCTTCAGTTAAACCCTTTAGATTGATATCCGCTGCATAGACGCGCTCATTAGAAATCACATCTACATAATTGCTGTTTGGAGTGACTGAATCAAGCTCCGGGCCGTCTTCGGTGTTTGAATCATTAACAGTCACTTCAATCGAGTCTGCGTCAATTGAGCCAAGCGTAGTCCTTAATCCGACGAGTGGAGTGGGCGAATCATCAGTAACGTACTTGATGTCCCCATATTCGATTGAGGGTGCTTCGCTGTCTGCAGTTGCCGAAACCGTGCTTGAGTTAACTGCATTTCCTGCATCGTCGACAACTTCTACCTTGTAAGTGTACTGAGTGTTGTGAGTTGTTTCTGTGTCTGTGAAGGTTCCTGCCGAACTCTTAGTTCCAACACTTGAGTACTCTCCACTGGAGGTTTTCCTGTAAACGTTGAAACTGTCTACTTCAGCGGAGTCGGTTGAGCTGCTGAATGCTACATCGATCTCTCCATCTACCTTAGCTGTTGCTGAACTAGCTGAGACAGTTGGAAGATTGTTGTCAACCGAAACTGATCCGTTGACATCCGCCGAATCAGGGTTTGTCTGACCGTCTTCAGCTGTTACCTGGAAGCTAATTTCTTCATCTGTAGATCCATCTGCTACGGTAAAGGTTTTGCTGTAACTGTTTCCATCTCCAGACTTCAGCTCCGTACTGTCTCCTTGGACGTTTAGACCTTTTAAATCGGCTGAAACCGAGCTTACCGAACTTGTCTCGTCTTCTACAGTGAAAGCTGAAACCTCGAACTCGTCGCCAGGGTTCAAAATCCCGTTATCGTTCTGATCGCTTGTGATTACAACTTCCGGACTTGTAATCTCCGGAGGGGTCGTGTCAACTGTGAAACTGGATGAATACTCGGTGTTTTCATTACCTGCGTTGTCAGTGGCGTCAACTGTTACCTGTGCCTGTCCATCAGACATCTCAAACGAGTCCTCTCCATTTGCTGGATTGATAGTTAATGTTCCTGCACTGCTGTCCCAGCTTAGAGTTGAAAGCCCTGTACCAGATGCGCCGATATGATTTGTTCCTTCACCGTCTTCCAGCGTCACTGAAATAGAACTTTCATCGACTCCGGAAGTAGGTTCCGTCACATCTACGGTGTAAGTTGCCTGATTATCAGTGACAATCGCTCCATCAGAAGGACTTGGATTCTCTATTGTAGGAGCAGTTGTGTCGCGAGTTACTGTTGCTTCTTCAGATTCTGCTCCATCATTTCCAGCAATATCTTCTGCTGTGTTCAGGGTTGCTGTATAATCCCCATCTGCTGAAGCAGAATAAGTTGCCTCATATGTATATTCGCCGCTTGCTGAACTCCAAGAGGATACTGTACCAGTTTCAGCACCTGAGATGCTGGCTGAAATCTGTCCAGTGTTCAATTCTTCATCTGCTGCAACCTGAAGTGTAAGAGATCCACCATTGGTTGGATCGCTGTTCTTGAATTGGAAAGTTTCAATAGTTGGAGCAACTCCGTCCATATTATTGGCGGTAACTGTATTTTCATCGCCGTCTGAGAGCGTGTTGCCTGCAACATCTTTAATTCCATCATTTGATTGAAGGCTTACATCGACTGATGAGGCGTCTACAGGCCCTGTCAAAGTTATAGTCACCTCGGCATTAGAACCTGAGTCCGTTACATCTATACTTGAGATTGAACCTGTACTCAGCTGCAAATCTTCCTTTACGATTGAGCCTTCATCGACATCATTATTGTCGCTGACAACGAGATCAATCTTTGTATCCGAATTTCTGGTTGCGCTATCCAGAGTCGGTGCTTGATTGTCAATAGTTGCTGTTGTAGAAGAATCAGGGCTTGAAAGGTCATCTCCGTCACTCAAAGCTGAGCCTTGCTGAATTACTACCACGTCAGCGGCGCCCACCGAAGCACCACTGGGGACATTCAGACTGGTGAAGGTAACTCCCGTATCTGAATTTATATCGCCAGAAGAAACAGTGGTTGTCGTATCTGTGGCACTATCATACTGTCCATCTTGGTCTACATCAAGTGCTATCTGAACATCTGTGTTCTGATCATCTACATCAAATGTGCCGCTTATTGAATCTCCTGGAGCAACCAGCGAACTATCAAGAGAAAGTGAACTTGCGGTTGCAGCCGAGAATCCTGTTAGGAAAAGTAGTGTTAGAGTTGCGAAAAGCATTTTACATATGTGTGAGGCGTTAGAGTTTGTCATCGTGGTGTATCAACCTCCGTTGGAGAATAGTTGCCTTTAGACATAGATATTGAAAAATGAGTTTTGTTACTAGTTTTAATGTTTTGGTGTTCGCTTTTCGGTTTGTTTTGGGTGAAAACACCTGAGAACGGTTTTTGCATATACTACTTCGTATTTCCGGTGTTTTGAGAGAAAAATTTGACCGGTTTCAGAAGTTTTCAGCCGCGATTTTTCTGTTTTCAAGAGTTTCTGAACTGTTAATAAGGCTTTCTAAGGATAAAGAGTTACTACATGCCAGGATTTATCCTGTCGAATTGTAGAGCGGACAGGATTTGTTGGTGTTTAGATAGTTCCGAGCTATGAGAGAGGTATGTTTAGGAGGGGCTTTTGATTCTGAGGGAAGAGAAAAGGTATGATGCAGGGAGGGACTTATTGGACTTAATGGAGGAAGAGTCAGAGAGGGTGTTGGAAAGATAAAAATAGGCGCCCATAAAAACACTTTAATCGCAAAATTCAAGTTCCAACTTTCACAAATTCTTCGAGATGGCTAATCCCTTCGCTGACATGATAAGACTTAATACTGCCGCATTAAACGTTGCAACCGCGCAAATGAAGGATTTTAACGGGGATCCGGAGCTTCCTTTTGAAACCGACTTGGAAGGAATTTACTCACACAAGGAAGACGCAGATAAACTAAGGATTTACGCCCACGGATTACAGGAGAACTGTTTTGCATGGGAAGACCATATTGGGAAAGTGTCTGATGATGTAAGTCACTGGGCTGTCAGCTTTGATTCTAACCGACCTTGGGAGATGGCGAAAACTTATGGAGAGTTCGTTGAACAGGTCCAGGAGTTTACGGGTATCGAGGATTACGATGCAGTAGCGCATTCTCTAGGAGGTCTGGCGGTACACGAATACTTTGAAGATACGGATAACTTGCCTGAAAACGCGGTTCTTCTAGGTTCGCCGTTTGACGGTTCAAGACTTGGAGTCGGTTTCCTAGATTCTGAGTCTGAGTATCTTGACCGTTTCGACTCTACGGTTGAAGATGTGGAGGTATACACTGTGAGAGGCAGTGATGATCCGAGCTACAGAAGCAATCCCGAAAGTCCTTTACTGGATGGAGCGAACGTTATCGATCTTGAAGAAAGCCATCACGGTATAAGAGATTCGGAAGAAGCAGTCCAGCTTGTCGATGAAATACTTCAAAGACCTTATCAGCAATAGAGCATAATAAAGTTCTATGAATATTCTGGTAGCCGGCAAAGGCTTCATAGGGCAGAAAATAGGAGAAAAACTCGAGCAAGAACACGAAGTAAAGTACTTGGATCGTTCAGACGCAGACGTTGAACACGATGTGACGGAAGAGTTTGATATAGAGGAAGAGTTCGATGTGGTCTACCATACTATTGGTTTAGCGCCCGGCTTCTTCGAAGAAGAACAGTACAGAAAGGTGCACGTCGAAGGAACCAGGAACATCGTGGATGCTGTCGATGCGGAGAAAATAGTTTACATCAGTGCGTTGAACGCCGGTGAGGTCGAACACAGCTTCATGCAGACCAAGAAACAGGCAGAAGAGATAATTCAAGAATCAGGGATGGACTATACTATAGTAAGGCCCTCGACCGTTTACGGTAAGGGAAACAAGCTTCTGGACATGATGAGGAAAACTGCGCGTACAAGGATCTTCCCGGACATCAAAACAGAGACTCAGCCCATACTGCGCGAAAACCTGATAGATCTTTTTGTTGAAGTGGCTGAAGGACACGAAAACGAAGTGATTAACGCAGCGGGACCGGAGAAAATTTCTGTAGGAAGAATGGCTGGAAAGATTTACGCGGAAGAAGGCTACAGCTGTGTATTGGTTCCTTATCCGCAGTTTCTTCTGGGGTGGAAACTTGTTGGTCTAAGCTTTCTGCCGCCGCCTTTCCAGAAAGAAAACGTACAGCTTTTGAGAGCCGGGAACACAACGGACAGGAACGATGCCGCGGAGATTATAGAGTTGCATAGTGTTTTCTAGCGGAACTTCCGGCACTCTCCGTCCCGGTCACGCTACTTAACCTTTTCGCATAACCATTGGTTGATGGAAAAACTGCTGGTCGAATTCAGTCCTGAAATAGTCGAAGGAATTAACCTGGTGGCGGGAGAACCTGACTTCCAGTCGCTTCTCGGAAAAAAGCTTGAAAGGGAGGCAGTATGGATAGACTCAGGTAGCCAGGCATCCACGTATCGACTGGCAGCGGCTGGAGGAGAGAAAATACTGGAAAAAGTGTATATTGGAAGAGCCTTTACAGCTTTACAGCACTACTGGCTGTGCCAACGCCTCGAAGAGTTCGTAACGGAAGAAACAGAGATACTGGTTATTCCATCGCTCAACCTTCTATACGAGGAAGCCCAGATATCTTCGGAAGAGTCTGAAGAACTATTCAAACAGACACTAACCGAGATAAAACGAGTAAGGGAAAAATACAATCTTAAAGTACTTGTTTCTCTGGTAGATGGCTCTCTGAGGTTCATGTTAGAATATAAAAACCGTATAGAGATGGAAAGTACTTCTGAAGGACGAAAAACAGGTGAACAGCACTTTTACAGGAAAGGAATGCAGTTACAGACCACTATACCTTATTGGCATAGCAGAAAAACCGAAGAAATCAAGCTCGAGACTGTCTAAAATGGGGAGAACCAACTCAACCTACCGTAACCACTTAGACGAACTGATCAACCGTTTCAAACCTTTCAGGAAAGCTTTGAGGAAGGAAAACCGGAAGCATCTCGACACGCTTTGGGAGCATGTCCACAGTTTTGCTTCGGCAGGCGACTACATGAACGCATCAAACCCGGTATTTCCCGCACTGATTTCGATAATGATAGGTCAGCAGAAGAAAATCTCCGAACTCGAAAAGAGGATCGAAGAGCTGGAGTAAAATGGTTTTCAATATCGACTTCTGTTCCGGAAAACCTGTAGAATGGAGCAAACAAAACGGAAAACCGGTAAAAAGAAAGATTAGAGATTACAGACCGCGTTTCTATGTAAACGGCTCGAAGAAAGACTTGGTTAAACTCAGGAAGGATGTTGCAGCTAAAGAAGGTGTCAAATCTACTTGTTTCGAATTCTGGAAACCGGATCCATCTTTTTACGAAAAACAGGAAGTTCTGAGAATCGACTGTTCTTCTGAACCCTCTCTGAAGAAAACAGCCTACTTTATAGCTCGAAGTTACAGGAGAGGACGTTTCCGATTATACAACGTAGGGCTTTCGCCGCAGTTCCGTTACTGTCTGCAGAAAGAGATCGAACCTGTACCAAACGAACAGCTTGAAGTTATGGAGCTGGAGCTTCCGAGGAAAAACCTGGCGAACAAACAGTTGTCCGAGCTCGAAGTTAACGGAACTAAAACTTC
The DNA here is from genome assembly GCA_014297435.1 of Candidatus Nanohaloarchaea archaeon. Taxonomy (GTDB): domain Archaea; phylum Nanohalarchaeota; class Nanosalinia; order Nanosalinales; family Nanosalinaceae; genus PL-Br10-U2g16. Next base: position 25,544 of record JACOQA010000005.1, read on the forward strand.
TGTAAATGAGCTGGAAACAAAGCTAGATTCTACTGATCCTGATATACTGATTGTTGATAGAGGAAAGTTGCTGAAACTTTTGCAGAAAGAAATGGATCTTGGAAGGTCGAATGGTTTTGAAATGTTGGCGGGGGAAAACACTGTAAGCTCGTACGGTAAAACAGTTCATTCGAGTGCGCGCTACAACGTTCCGGGCAGGGCTTTAATCGACAAGTCGAACTCATTCCTGTACGGAGAAGCAACACTGCAAGGTCTTTGGGACCTGGTGTCAAGAAGCTACCGTCCGATCCAGGAACTTGCATGGGGAAGCATCGGCAGAATCCTAACAAGCATAGAAATAAGGAAAGCATACATCGAAAAAGATGTTCTAAAACCGTGGAAAAAGTGGAGCGGCGAGAAACCCAAGAAAGCCTCAAAGCTGCATAAAGCGGATAGAGGTGGCTTCATCTTCAACCCCGAACCTTCCATACACGAAAATGTCTATGAGGCTGACTTCGCCTCACTCTTCCCCAATATAATGATAGAGAAGAATATCAGTCCGGAAACTGTCTGCTGCGACTGCTGCAACAACTTGAAAGTACCTGAACTAGACTTCTCGATATGTGAAAACAGGAGAGGCTTCATACCCGAGGTTCTAAAGCCGCTAGTTGAAGATAGACAGAGAATGAAGGAAATAGTGGACGGGCTTGAGGGTAGGAAGAAGAAAGAGGTTCAAGGCTCAATCGATGCCATAAAATGGCTTCTGGTCTCCTGCTTCGGATACATGGGGCACAAACACGCGTCTTTCGGTGCGATAAGATGTCATCAAGCCATACAGGCTTTTGACAGAGAGATCATGCTCCGGACAAAGAACATGTTTGAGGAGAACGGTTACTCGGTTGCACATGGAATAATAGACAGCATCTGGGTTCAGAAACGTGAAGAACCAAAGGATTTCCAAAATCTGTGCGGAGAGATATCAGATGAGATCGGTATTCTTCTGGAGTCCGAACACAAGTTTGAATGGTGCGCTTTCGTACCAAGAAGCTCCTCAAAAGGCAACATAGCCACTCTAAACCGTTACTTCGGTAAGAAAAAATCCGGAGGATTCAAGACCGCAGGTATCGAGATGGAGCAGAGATCAACTTCCAAGTTCATAAAAAACGCCCAGGAAGAGATGATAGAAGCTCTTGACTGCAGAATGGATGCTGCAGACGTACTGAAAGTTGTTGAAAAAAGATCTGAAGAGCTTGAATCTATGAAAGTCGATCCAAAACAACTTGTCAAAAAGAGAAGTGTTTCGAAGAAGCTTGAATCCTACAGTGTTGAGAACAGGTCTGTGGCTGCTATAAAGAGAGCTAAAAAACATGGTATTGAGGTAAAGCCAGGTCAAAACGTTAGTTACGTTGTCAGGGATGATAGAGCAAACTCATTGGATCGTTTAAGACTTGATTTCGAACTTGATACTTATGATTCGGATTATTACAGGGAGGAGCTTTTTCGGGCAGCTGAATCAGTTCTGTCGCCGCTTGGTTGGGAGAAAGAAAGTATTGAAAGAGAAGTAAGTGGTTCGAAGCAGAAAACGCTTCGTAACCTCTAGAACTTAAAGCTTCCTTCAGAAACAGTTTCGTCCAAAGGCTTTCTTCCGGAAACCTGCTCTCTTTCTTTCATTTCCTCGTTCAATTCTTCTCTTGGAGCTCTCTTACCGATCGCGACCATTGCCTCGATCTCGAATTCTTCAGGCACACCAAGCTTTTCACGGGCTTCTTCATAGTCGAATCCCTGCATTCCGTGCACCACAAGCTCTCTTCTTGCTCCTTCTAAGGCCAGGTTTTCCCATGCTGCACCTGTGTCGAAGCTGTGGGTTCTTGATTCCTCTCCGTTGTGGTCGAAAGTTGTCTTCGAAGCCACAACCACTAGAACAGAGCCTTTCTCCGCCCAGGACCTGTTGAAATCACTTAAAAGATCCAGGAATTCTTCCCATTCTTCAGTGCCTCTTTTGGCATAGATGAAACGCCAGGACTGGTTGTTGTAGCTTGAAGGCGCCCATCGAGCTGCCTCAAACAAGGGCATGAAATCTTCTTCGTCAAGTTCAACAGGTTTCATGCTGCGTGGAGACCAACGGGCTGGAAAGATCGGATCTATCTCGTATTCAGTATCTCTTTCTTCAAGAGCTTCTTCCGTTAAATTCTCGGAATCTTCAGTATTGTGCGGTTTCATAACGTTACCCTGTTGGCTGGAGTGTTAAAAGCGGGCAGGTTTCCTTAACATAACCGTACAACTCGTTATAAACAAGCGCGACAAACATACTGTATGGTAGCTACAGAGGTTTCTGGAAGCTTCGTTCTCAAAGACAAAAACCTTCTGATGGTCAAAGATGAGGAGACCGGCAAACTAAATATTCCCTCTGATACAGGTCAACGGGGAGAGCTGTCGGCTGACACCGCAGAAAGAGTAATCGAAGAGCACGTAGGATGCGAATGCATCGAAATGAAGTACAAGAAACGTCTAAAAACCGTATTTGAACTTGAAGGCGACGAGTATAGACTTCAGCCGTATCACGTCGAAATCGAAGGCGAACCTGAAGAAGTAGAATGGGTTCACATCGAAGAACTGGACGACAAAGAGCTTGCAACGCCTATTGAATCAATTAAGAAAGAGATAAAGGAAAGGTTCTAGTTCCACGGACCGAAGTCCGGATCAACCTTCCTATCCTCTCCCTTCAATTCTCTAATTCTGTTAATTTCTTCTTCACTTAACTCGAATTCGAAAACATCTAGGTTCTGGTTAATATGTTCCTCTGAAGTGGCTTTCGGTATTGCACAGACGTTTTCCTGCTGGATCAGCCATCTGAGCGAAACTTGTGCCGGACTTTTCCCATACTTCTCTCCTATCTCTTCAAGAACCTCGTTTTTCATGACCTCTCCTCTTGCAAGAGGAGAATAAGCCGTCAGCATAACATCCATCTCTCTACATTTCTCCAGAAGCTCTTCCTGATCAAGGAAAGGATGGTATTCGACTTGGTTCGTCAGGATCTTCGTATCCGACAAATCTTGAGCTCTTTCAAGCTGTTCCGGTGTAAAGTTTGAAACACCTATGTTCTTGACTTTGCCTTCTTCAACAAGCTCATTCATCTCTTCAAGAACTGCTTCAAGGTCCATCTCCTCGAAAGGTCAGTGAATCAAAAGCAGATCTACGTAATCTGTTCTTAATTTATCAAGACTTTCGTCCACAGAATCTTTCAGATCTTTTTCGTTTAATCTGTCACGCCAGACCTTTGTAGTAAGCCAGATATCTTCTCTGTCAACATCTGATTCCTCGATCCCTTTTCCGACTTTTTTCTCGTTTTCATAGATCTGGGCGGTATCCACATGTCTATAGCCGTTATTTAACGCGGTTTCAACTGCTTTTGTGCAGTCATCTCCTTCGGCTTGCCATGTACCGATACCGAGTTTAGGTACTTGCTCTTCATTAATTGTTACGTATTCCATAATTCGACACCTCTCTGTGGAACACTTTTACAGCCATCAACTTCAACTTGTTCCTGGTTCAAACTTCTTGAACGCCTCCGCAACTAGTAGAGGGAATACGAGTGTTGCTTCGGCTTCAACCTGTGTATAGTTTCTTTTCTCGTCCTCGACAATCTTGCCCCAGGAAACAGCCTCTTTCGGCGGAGCGCCTGAAAGACTTCCATCACCTTCCATACCTGTAGAGATGTAGGTCGCGTAGTCGGCTCCTCCCTTGAAAAGGTTGGACATGATCGCCTGGTGCTTCGGAACTCCGTCTCCGACCGCTATAATACCTGTTTTCTCAGCTTCGACAGCTTCGTGGATCAAAGAGTCCCAGTCATCGAGTATCTCGATACCGATCTCCGGATCCTGCTCCTGTCTGTAATAGAACATGAAATCGCCGACCTCTGCATCAATCAAAGCAGGACAGTAAACAGGAATATCGTTGTCTGAGGAATGATAGATAAACGAGTCGGATTCGTCAAGATCTTCGTCCTCGCCGACTTTCTTACCTAACTCGTCCGCAAACTCGCTCGGAGTCCGCATCTTCTTTTCCTCGAAAAACTCTGGGAAGAACTCTTCATTAAGCCAGCTTTCAAGCCAGACATAGTTATCAGACTCAACATAAATATTTCCTAAACGGTTGATACCGTTCTCCCTTAGCTTGGCTTCGTCAGCTTCCCAGTCGCCCATTTTGAAGTCGTGAGCTGTCTTGATAACATCTTCAGTATGCGAACCTGCGGAAGTGATAATAACATCGACGTAATCTTTGCGTGCGAGGTATGCTACAGCCTCTCTAAGCCCGGATGAAACAATATTTGACGTGAATGTAAGAAAAATCTTCGCATCATCCTCTCTCATCTGTTTTATTATCTCAATAGCTTCTTTGAGGTGTGTGGCCTGGAAACCTGTTGTCTCGTATTTTTCAAGCATTTCTCCTAGATCAAAGTCTCCACGGAAGTCGTATCCTTCTGTTCTTTCTCCTTCGTGGTTCTCTTTGGTTCCTGGTAAAACATGATCGCGTGTTTCTTCCGTCATATAAGAGGTAGGGGTACTGAATTATTTTAAACTAGTAGAATGGTTTTTCCAAGCTTTGTAGATGTAAGTGGGTATGCTTAAACCGAAGCAGACAAGAGCCAGTATCCGTACCTCTAGAGTGCTCATAAGGTCGTACAAAGGTTTCTCCATCAAGGGGTAGAAAGGATGCATCGTTGGGTGATGGAAAGCTTCCAGAGTTATGTGGAGTATGACACCTGAGAAAGCCGCGGCTAAAACTGTTTTCTTCGAGAAGCTCTGTGGGATCTCGAACATGTCAGGAAACGATCGAAGTAAGGTCTCAAGTAGAACATCGTGGCTGCCAGAATCGCGACCATGAGGAAGCTACCGAGGTAGGTGTGGACCCAGGAGTGCCTAGGTGGAGGTCAGAAGCCCAGAAAGACAAGTGCGGAGAAAAAGGAAGCAGGTATCGAGGAAGATTTCGTTGCTCTGGAACAGAAATGGACGCAGACTACAACGGTGCTTGGAACATCTCCAAGCGGGCGTTAGGTAAGGCTGAGATAAGCCCTCTGGCTGACGTAGGGGCTACTGTGACATAGCCCACGAACTCCCTAACGATGAAACTGCCTCTCCAAACTTCCACGGTGCGAAGTTTGTGAAGCATAGAGTGGAGGAGAACCGCTAAACGGCAAGGGAGCCCCGTCCTTCAGGTCGGGGAGGATGTCACTTCTTAAAGCTCATGTTCTCAGAGTAATTTAGTGTCAAGACCATGGGCTCGGTCTTGATGCAGAGAAGCCTGTAAAACTATTTAATCCCTTTGGAGGCCGATTAGCTCAGCCTGGGAGAGCGCTGCACTGAAGATGCAGTTGTCCTCGGTTCAAATCCGAGATCGGCCAATCAGTTTAAGCTATTATCGTTCTTTAATCGAAAACTATGCTTTTCAGGCTTTAAACGCTTCCAGAGGGAGAGAAACTGTATTTGAAAGAAATCCGGGAGCCAGATATGAGTTGCCGGAAGGAGAAATTAATCTCTATAAGCACGAACCGGATCTTGAGGATTTGATACATCCTTTCAAGCCCTCAGAAGAGATAATTATAGAGTTTAGACCTGAGAATATGAAAAACGATTTACAGCTCTATGCGTGCGGGGACGAAGAAGCTTTTCAAGAAATGGATAAAGATCTTCTAGAAAGATTAGATACTCTCGAATCGGATTATAGAAAGCAGATACTTTAGTTTACCATGGATCGTGCTCGAATCCATGTTCTTCGGCGCGCTCGATCATGTCATCCTCGTCGAACTCGGAGCATGGAGCTTTCTGCCATTCCTCGAAGTCATCGTTGATCTTCGCTGTAGCTTCTGCCTCCTCTTTACTCATAATCGAAACGTTAGCAGTATCGTCATTGTAGAGCTCGATTATCCAAAAGTTCTCTTCCTCTGCCATACCCAAAAATTACTCCCGGACTTATTTATTATTCAACGGGTTCCGATCTCCAGCTCAGAACTATTTGTGTAAGGTCTTCTAACATAAAGTCCTAGGCTGCCGGAAAGCCTGTCATCAAATCCTTTCGTATCGAAAGGCGAATCATAAGTAACTCTCACGAGAGGCACATTCGGTACACTGAAAGCGAAGTTGGTTTCAACTTGGTCCATAAAGGTTCTCTGGTTGATTTCAGAACCTTCATCCTCGATCTCCGAATAACTCTCCGTGTTTGATACGAGGAAACTGCCTCTTGTCTGTACAGCCCTAAGAGTGTCAGGGCTACCTTCAACGTATTCCATTGAACTGAGTTCGCCGTAGCCTATAATTCCAAGCCCCGACTCTGTGGAAATGTAAGGATTAGAAAGTTCTAAGGTGTTATATTTTCCGCCTGATGTCTGTTCTCCGTCGACGTAGACTGTTTCTGCATCAGTACTGACCTCTAGGGATATATTGTCTACAGTTTCTTTTTCCTCGCAAACCTGATATTTGAAATGCCCTGGTTCGGCTACATGCGAGTCGGTTTTAGAGTGAAGTGAGAATATAGGGGTTTCACATGTTTTGTTAACCGAGGTCTCGAAACCGTCAACACATACATCCCATCGGTACTCGCCGAAAGTGGAGGCGTGAGAATCGTTTCTTTGGAACAATGAGATAACTGAGCTCTCTCCTGTTCTACAGCTATCTCGAATCTTTGCAGTTGAGACCTCTTCTCCGCAGACCTGATATTTAAAGTGTCCAGGTTCTGCAATGTTTCCGCCCTTTTTGTCCTTCAATGAGAAAAGGTTGACTTCTTGCGAATCACAGCTCTTTTCAATTGAAAAGGTTGGGGCTGCGGTTGTAAAACCTGCGAGCAGCAGCATAAACAGAGCCAGGGTTTCGAATTTCACATTTTATACTTCGGCTTTCCAAGTTTTAACGCTTGCAGTTTTTCATCAAGTGTTTAAATCAGAGTGATAATATATAGATTTATGAAAGCAAAAATTTTGTTGGCTTTTGTCATGGTTGTTTCGGTCGTAACGATAGCCGCGGCCCCTCAACCTGAGCAAAGCCATAATCTATCGGAGATAAAGCCTATTGACGTCGATTTCAACATGTCAAGAATGGACATCTTCAACGTTACGGAGCTAGATCTTTACTCCGGTCTAACTTTTACAGGCAACTGGATAAACACTCCTGGCGGACAGAACCTTATAGGATGGGACCTCGCTAACACACAGCTAGAGTTGAAGAACGGCAACCTCAGCCTTGAAGGGAACCGCTTGGTAAACGTAGGTGGTATATCTGGATGTACGGGTTCACAACTGGTTAAGGGGGACGGTGGATGTAAGTCTGCAGATTTATCCGTTTCTGATAACTGGGTTAATGAGACAGGGGATAACATGACAGGAAACCTCAACATGAACGGGAACCAAATCAAAAACTCGACTATGGACAAGAGAGACTGTGCTTCAAACCCTCCAAGCAGAGTAGGTCAGATGGTCTACTGTACTAATGCAGACTGATATGCTGTGAAAGATGAAAAATATAACCGTAGAAAATTTTTGAAGTTTCTAGGTCAGGGAACAGCTTTGCTCGGTCTAGCTTTATCGCCTTTAAGTCCGTTAAGTAGCATTCTAGATAATATTGGAGAGGGATCAGATCTAAACAATGTAGAGAAAGTTAGGCAAGATCCGCAAAATCCTTCCAAAGGCGACTTGTGGTTTAGAGAGGATTTAGCCTAAATGAGCGAGTTAAATAGGCTTCTAATGCCTATGGTGGACGGAAAGCCGAAATACAAGGAAAGAGTCAGAATTCTGTCGGTTAACCATAAAGTTGGAGAGGATTCTGTGGTTGTTGAGGTATCAGAGGATGATGAAAATCTGGAATGGCTTCTTCAAGCAAGAGATGTATACGAACTTGATTATGACGGTTTTATAACTAATTCAGGTCCTGATGGACCTCCGGGGGACGGAAGAACGCCTTATAAGCCGAATGAGAAGGATAGAGATGCTATGACCCAACGACCAGAAGGATACACTATTGATCAGATAGAGAATGTAGATCTTGAGCTAAGAAAGGTAAGGGAGGAGGATATGGCGCAGGATGATCTTTACAGGCATTATGAAGCGTTAGAAAAGGACTGGGATCTATCTAATCCGAAAGTAATAATATTTAATACTGTGGTTAAAGGAGATAAAGTGGTTTTAGGTAAGATACGCTACATTTATTTCCCTAATGAGAACTTAATGACTTGTGACTTTATTTCTATTTCTAAACCTTATACAAAGACAAAAGTATTCCATAAAACTTATGATTTTGGGCTTAAAAACCATCCAGGATATGAGGTGGAAGAGGAGCTTGTTTGCAGCTACTGCGATAAATCTAGGATTATTGATAGACTCAAGATGGATTACGAAAAAATCCTGACTTTAGAAAATAAACAAAATATCTGTTGGTTCAGAAGACTGAGGTGATACCTTCTTATGCCGGATGAGTCCTACAGTTATGACACCAGTACAACAGTTCCTAATGATGCAGGAAAGGTAATAATAGAGGCATATGGCGCTCAAGGAGAATCCTCCAGCAGTGCTAATACTGATGGCGCTACGGCTCCTAAGACGGCAAGCGGTGGAAATGGAGGCATAATTAAAGTGGAGTATCCTGTAAACGGAGGAGAGACATTATACATTAGGACGGAGGGAGGAGGAAATGCTGGCAGCACATATGTATCATCAAGTAAATATGTTGATAACCCGGGTTATGTCTATGGTGCAGGCGGAGGTAACGCAGCAGATGTAAGACTTGGTGGAAGTTCATTATACGACAGGATTGTTGTGGCTGGAGGTGGGGGTGGCGGAGGTTCAGCTTCTACAGGCGCTGATACTTCGGGTTATACATCAGGTGGTGGGGCTGGAGGAGCCTTACAAGGCGAAGATGCTAATGGCTCATCACCTTCTGGAGGGGGTGGTGGAACTCAGAACTCTGGAGGTTCAGCAGGGAAAGCAGGATATCATATTGAGTTAGATGGTAAAAGCGATGGAAGTTCGGGTTCACTAGGCAGTGGAGCTAGTGGATCAAGTCAGGGGACTGATGCCTTTGGTGGTGGGGGTGGCGGAGGTTACTATGGCGGAGGTTCAGGAGCCGCTCAATACTACTTCAATACAGGTAGTAGTACATACTGGGGGAGAGGAGGAGGTGGTGGATCAAATTACTGCGATAGTTCAGGCAATATAATACAGAACCAGCGTGGAGGATCTACAGGATCCGCATCTGTATCTCTAACATGGATTACTCCGCCTAACTCTCCATCCAGTCTTTCAACTAGTTTCAATAATGGCTCAGTTTCTTTATCGTGGTCTTCGCCTGGAGATTGGGGAGGTGAGACAGGAAGCTATAAGATTTATAGAGGTAATTCAAGTGGAAACTACTCTCAGATAGGTACTACTTCGTCCACCTCCTTTACAGATAACAATCCCCTAAATGGTACAAATTACTACGTTGTTAGAGCGACGAATTCAGTCGGTGACTCTTCATACTCGAATGAGGCTACAGCCACAACGGTGACAGCGCCTTCATCGCCTTCAGGTATTTCTCTTACTGTTAATTCTAATGATCAGATAGCTGCTTCGTGGTCTTCCCCTTCAGATTGGGGAGGCGATCAGGGCAATTACCGTGTCCAGATTAACAGGGATGGTAATGGTTGGGTTAACCCGTCTGGAGGGAATACAACTCCCGGTTCTGGTACTACTTCTGCTAGTTATGGTCCAAATTCGGATAACTCATACAATTCTCAAGTAGGTATCGATTCCAGTTTCCGTTTCAGAGTCAGAGCTGAAAACTCGGCTGGGAGCTCTGGCTGGACCTACTCTGAGACGGTTTATACAACTCCGACAGCTCCGAAAAAACCTTCTGTTAACAGGTCTGATGCGAATACTGTTGAAATTTCTTGGACGTCGAACACGGATTTAGGAACGGATGGAAGGACGGATATCGAGTACCGTGAGGATACAGGTTCAGGGTATAATGGATGGTCAAATGTTGAAACAATCTCTGCGTCAGCTAAAGGAACTCGAAGGACTAGGACCTATAGCGTGTCTTCTGATGGTTTCATGCAGGAAGACGCCCGTTACCAGTTCAGGCTGGCTCACTACCTTTACCAGGATACGGATGGCGACGGCAATAACACACTATGGGAATCGCCTTACGTCTATGCTGACTACGGCAATCAGGATAACCTTTATTTTGAGGATGACTTTGAATCAGGAGATCTTTCGAACTGGGATTCTAACAACTTGGCAGGTGATACCGGTGTAAAGTCAGGTTCCGGACCAGCTGATTTAACGATTAGCGGAGCTGATTCAGGAAGTAACTACTTCTACGGTGAAGGTGTTAATTCGAATGAAGGTACATGGATTCAGAAAAACCTTGGCGATCTCTCCTCCGGGTCAGATGTTTTGGTTAGATGTGCTTTCGCCACAGCTTCCCTGGACAGCAACACCGAGGACTTCGGCGTAAAGTGGTATGATGGCTCTTCATGGAGAAACCTACGACATGTAGGACAGGAATACAATAGACAGGGTTGGTTCGAGTTCCATGCTCTTGTACCTCCATCATATCTGTCAAGTGACAGTAGAATCAGGGTAGGAACAACCACACAAGGCGGAATGTATGGAGGCGATTACTATGCCGTTGATCGAGTAATTGTTTCAGATGTGCTTCATGAGTATACGAAACCTGCTGCGCCCTCGAGCGTAACGGTTGTAGGTGAGAATGCTTCTGGAACCGTCGATGGCAAACAAACTCCCACAATGACTATTGATTGGACAGCAAATCAGTCACATCCTATGACCTTTGACAAGGAGTGGCGGAAGTCAAGCTCATCCTCATGGGATAATACCGAGTGGGGTGGCGGCAAACCATACAAGATACCAGAGTCGAATAATCCAAAGCTTCTGCATGGGGAAGAGTACGAGATAAGAGTAGGAGGTTTTTACCGACAGTACAGACATGGATCTAGAAATAATAAGTGGTGGTCAAACTGGTCCTCTACTATTACTGAGGTAACACCTCTACCAGCTCCATCAGGGGTTTCTGCCTCTGTGGTTGCAAACGATCAGATAGACTTGTCCTGGAACGATAACATTAACAACGGAAACTATCACGTCCAGATAAACAGGGATGGTACAGGTTATGTAGATCCGTCAGGAGGAACAACTTTGGTCAGTCAAAACACGTCCAGCTCAAGCTATACTCCATCTAGTTCAGGAGGAAGTTCGAAGGATTACGATGCCAACGTTGGTATAGACTCCACATTCAGCTTCAGAGTGAGATCGGAGACAGAGCACACTAATTCGTCTTGGAACTCTTCGTCAAAAGTTTACACTCGACCAGTTCCGCCCGGTAATGTAACGGTAAATAGACCTGACGCTGTCACAGTTGAGATCTCCTGGGATAATGAGACTAATTACTACGAAGGCGTGGATCTATACTACCGAAAAGACGCCGGATCAGGATATGGCAACTGGAAAAAGGATACAAACTATCTAAGCCCGGTTTCATCCATAACTGTCGACACAAGCAAATCCTGGTTCGAGAAGAACGCACGTTACCAGTTCCGTATCTGGTACTATCAGTCCTATAACGATGGTTCAGGTAATTACTGGCATTCAGACTTTTCATATGCAGATTATGGTAATGAAAATAATGTCTACTTTGAGGATGATTTCTCCTCTGGAGATGACTCTGCATGGACCTCTTCAACTTACGGTGTAGGGGGGGTGGTTAGCAGCTTAAGCACTGACTTCTCGAACGGAGAGACAAGTCCTCAGAGCGGCGGTTATGCAGTAGAGTTCGGGGATTCAGGCAATCTACAGAAAGACTTGGGAGATATGTCTGGGGAATCTGACGTCCATGTCCGTGTCAGAGTTCAAACCGCCTCAAACGATGTTGATAGTGAAAGAGGAGATGTCTGGTGGTATGATGGATCAACCTGGCAGAACTTGAAGCAGTTTATGTGGGAGCTTGACGGTCAGGGCTGGATGGAATACCACATACCTGTTCCGGATTCCTATCTCTCAACCGACAACAAGATTAGAATCGGTCGAGATGAAGGAGGAGGAGCTGACTGGGTAGCATTTGACAAGATCATAGTATCGGACATTCTCCACGAATATACTATGCCTAGTGCCCCAACTAACCTAGTTTCTAAATCGACCGGTATAGACTCCTTAGAACTTTCATGGACGGATAATGCTAACTTCGAGGACAGGTACGAAATATTTTACAGGCAGCAGGGTGCTTCAACTTGGACGAAAGATCATAATGAACCGACAAACTCCGAAAGCGCTGTTATAAATGGGCTTCCGATAAACACACGTTTTGAGCTTAGGACTCGTGAGGTTGTGGAGCAGTTTAGAAACGGTTCAGTCAATAGTTGGTGGTACCACGACAACTTACATCCAAACATCTCAACCGCTTTAGCAGAAACCCTGGTCAATACTCCATCCGCTAATGTGAAGGTTCCAGTATTCGATTTGCAGGATGTTCAGAGAGATTTCATGAGAACGAAGACTCCTAACGGGATCGGAGCATTGAACTTTGCTCCGCTGAATGACGCAGACCTAGATCAGATAAGAGTATACACTGAAAGTTATGGAACTCTCGGTCTGAAAAGTGAGACTGAGAACAACTAGTTCTCGAATAGTTTTTAATCAGTGATGAGAACCTAGTTATTATGTCTGAAAAAATCTTTTTGGTTTTAATTTTGCTGTTGTCTGCGGCAGCTGTAACAGCCCCGGCTTCAGAGCCTAGACATCCTCTTTCTCAGGTTTATCCGGTAGACGCCGATCTTAATATGTCGCATCAGGATATCTTCAACGTTACAGAGCTGGATCTTTATTCTGGCTTGGTTTTCTCCGGAAATAAAATCCAAACTGCTGGTAACGCGAACCTAATTCTATGGAATAACGTGAAAAATAGAATTGATTTGAGTCAAAACGTAAACACCGAGGGAAACAATATAAATCTGAGCGGAGGCAGCTTGACATCCCAAAAAGAGATATGTGTTGGCAACCAGTGCTAGGTGAACGAAATGGAAGATATTGAAGATATCGTTGATGATGAAGAAACTGCCCGTAAACTCGAAGAAATTATTGAGATGAAAGTAGAGGATAAGCTAAATTCAACTAGAGATGATACTACTCGAGAGGATATTTCAGAGAGCGGTTTTTCTCGAAGACAGTTCTTGAAGAAACTGAGTTACGGTGTTTTAGGCATAAGCGCTCTTTCAGTCCCTGTCTCCGGATTTGATGTAAAATCCTCTGACGGCTTAGAAGTATTTACGAACGCAAAAAAACATTTTGACGTAAATCCGGGAGGTCCTGTCAGTATCAAAAGCGCAAATCTAAACATGAACCAGGGAGAGATCAATAGTGCTTCAAACATAAGTTTCGCAAATAATGAGAAAGGCGACTATGATGAGGACGGTTTACTTTACTGGGACAAATCGGCAGGTCTTTACATAAAGAGCAGTAACTCTTCCGGTTCAGAAACAGGAGGCAGACTCCAGTGGAGCGGAGCAAACGTTACCGCAGGAAACCAGATAAATGTTAGCTACAGTGGCGAAGATCATCCAACTATTTCAGTTAACGATGGTGCGGGAAGCGGTTTAGATGCAGACAAGATAAAGAACAATCATATTTATGTCCAGTCAAGTCAACCATCAAGTCCCACTACAAATGACATATGGGTAGATACGAGTTAGAGGCGGTTTAGTTGCCCGAGATAACTTTTCAGACCAATAGCTCCTGGACGGTTCCATCCGGAATTAACGAAGTGAGAATTGAGTGTTGGGGGGAGGAAGGAGGAGACGGAAGAGGTAACGGCGGTAATGGAGGCTATATAAGGTCTGTGCATTCTGTAAACCCGGGAGAGACATTATATATCCGTTTTGAAGGTGGAAGAAGCCCTAGCACCTATTCGGGCGGTAACTCTAAAGACAAAACTGATTTCACCGTTAACCCGCCCTCAAGCGGTGATGCTGCAGACGTAAGAAGAGGGGGAACCTCTCTCGACGACAGAATTGCCGTAGCTGGCGGAGGAGGTGCGGGGGGAGCAGCCTCTAGCGGTCCTGATGAGGTAAATATTTCGGGAGGGGATGGAGGAGCTTTGCAAGGTGAATCTAATGGAAGAGTCAGCGTAGGGGAGGTATATCCCGAGCAGTGGTGGTTTCAGGCAGGTCAAGGAGGCACTCAGACTTCGGGCGGTGCTGGAGGTATAGGCACAAACGGCAATTATAGAGATGATTCCTGGACTGAAGGTTTTAATGAGCCTGATTGGACAGGAAATGATGGTTCTAAAGGTTCTGGAGGTCTTGGGGCAAGAAACAAGCACACTGATACACGTGATGAGTATGGTGAAGGTGTTATTGGTGGAGCTGGTGGTGGAGGTTACTATGGCGGAGGTGGCGGTTCAGCAGCCTCAGCCAGAGATCAGGATGATTTTAAATATGTGGAACTTACCGGTGGTGGCGGAGGCTCTAATTATTCTTCAGGTGATATCCAGCAAAATTCGCGTGGTTCTAACTATGGATCGCCAAAGGTCAAGATAAAATATGCTTCGGGAGTAAAGGTTTACACTGGGGGCGGATGGGAGTCTAAACCGATTAAGTACTGGAATGGGAGCTCTTGGAGTAGTGCGCAAGTTAAGTATTGGAACGGCAGTAGTTGGAAATCTTAGTCTTTTTTCTTCTCTAACATGTTCGCCAACTCCTCACTGTTCTCTACCGGAAAATCGTCTTCATCGCATCTTTCGAGAAGTCGCATGACCCTCAAATCTTCTCCATCTTCGAGATCTAAAGTTGTTTCAAGTCCATCCGGTAGGTAGGGCACCAAATCCAGTGGTTTTTCGACAGGATAATCTGCCATACCGAACATCTCAACAATACTTAATCTGAATTTGTTTCCCTCTTCCATCTTTAACACCTAGGTTAAAATAGTCTTAGTTCTACTATTTTAATAAGTGTAAGATTAATGGGTAGAGATTTGATAAGGCTTCTTCTGCCTAAGGTCGAGTCGGGTTTAAAGTACGGTGAGAGGGTCAACGTCGTCTCCATTAACAGGGAATACTCTGACTCGGCTTTGGTGGAAGTTTCGGAAGATGAACCTAATTTGGACTGGATCCTTCAAGCAAAGGATGTCTATGAGATGGATTATAAGGGTTTCGTGAAGAATATCGGGACTGACGGACCACCTAATGATAGAGTCGTCTATGAACCTTCTGAAAGAGAGAAGAGGCACCGGACTAGCATGGAGAGACCAAAAGGCTACACCATAGATGGTACGGAAGAGATGGATCTAAAGGTCACTAGAGTTGAGAATAATGCTGTAACCGAAGATCAGCTTCCTTCATATTATGGGATAATTAGCGATGATTATGATCTTTCTAAAGGAAGACGTTTGAAATTCATATGTCATGTAAAGAATGATAAGGTAGTTTTAGGTAAGACCAGATATTTCTACTTTCCAAAAGAAAATTTAATGACTTGTGATTACATTTCAGTTTCTAAACCGTATACAAGAAACCGTGTCTTCCATGAAACTTATCAATTTGGGAGAAGAGACCACCCAGGATTTGAGGTGGACGAAGAACTCGTATGCAGCTTTTCTGATCCGTCCAAGATAATGAATCGGTTGAAGATGAATTACAGGAAAATGAGAGATATTAAGCAAGAAAAAAACAGATGTTGGTACAAAAGAGTGTAGCTGATCTTCAATCCTCAGAAAACCTTGGGAATTGCTCTTAAGAGTTGTTATAGCCGATATTCGATTTCGTTCTTAAATTATTAAATTATCTCGCAATCAATGAATATTTATGATGGATGAATTCGAAAATATACCGGAGATTCTAGAGGAGTATGAAGATGATGATCTTGAAGCTCAACGTTTCAAAAGCCCGACTGAGCTCGATATAGGGCAGAGGGATGGTGAATACTACTCTGTTGACAGAGAGGACTTCAGTCGAACTGTAAAGGAGTTTTCCAGAGCATTTGCAGAACTCGGTGTCAGAAAAGGCGATAGAGTCGCCCTCTTTTCAAGTTCTCGGATGGAATGGGCTATAACTGATTTTGCACTTCTCCGAGCAGGGGCTGTGGTTGTACCAATTTATACAGGATCTTCTATCCAATATATAGAGAAGGTTCTAGGAGAAGCCGAAATCTCTGTAGCAGTCTGTGAAGACATCGAAAAAGCAAAGAAAATAGAGCAAGCAGATCAAGAAATTGAGGAAATTATTGTTTTTGAACCTAATGATGATTTCACGACCTTGAAAGAGTTGAAAACCAAAGGTACAGCTGAGATGCCTGAAATAAAAAGAAAGGATCCTGCTACTGTGGTTTATACTTCGGGCACCACTGGTCAACCTAAAGGTGTCGTCTTAACACATAATAATATTCTCTCAAATCTTGAGCAGTGGTCTGAGAGGTGGAACGGCGAGGAGATAGATGCGCCTCTAGAAGCTGGCAAAACCGCCTTTTCTGTTCTTCCAATGGCTCATATATACGAAAGGCTTCTAGGACATTACTATCCTTTCGCTGTAGGAGCCACTGTTTCTTATGTTACTCAACCTTCGAACTTCATTGAAGACTTGAACGTTTATGAGCCGGATGCGGGCGCCTGCGTACCCAGAATTTTTCAGAGAGTGCTGGAAGGGTTCAAGAAGAGCTTTTGTGATGACAAAGTAGATGAGAAGCTTTTCGAATGGGCTTACGAAGTAGCGGTTGCTTACAGCAAGGGCGATACTAACCAAAAAACTGAAAGACAGCATGAAAAAGCTGATGAGCTTGTCTACTCCAACTTCAGAGAGTTTTTAGGCGGTAACATGGATATATTTTGGAGTGGTGGATCGAAACTGGATGCTGAGCTAGCTCACTTTTTCAATGGTGCCGGCATTCCTCTATCTGAAGGCTATGGTCTTTCTGAAACATCTCCAGTTTTAACATCGAATCCTATGGCTGACATTAGGCAGGAAACTTTCGGCAAGCCTCTGAAGGATGTTGAGATAAAAATTGATCAAAACAACTTAGGTGCTCAGTCTGAAAATCCGGTAGGGGAATTGCTGGTGAAAGGACCCAACGTATTTGAAAAGTATCTGAAAAAGCCGGAGGAGACTGAGAAAGCATTCACTGAGGATGGCTGGTTTAGAACAGGAGACGTGGTTGAAAGGATGGATGATGATTACCTGAAATTTATTGAGAGAAAGGATAATCTGATAATTCTTGATACCGGCAAGAATGTCGCACCTTCTCACATAGAATCGAGACTTAAATCGATTTCAGATAATATTGAACAGGTTCTAGTGGTTGGAAACGAGAGAAAGTTTATATCTGCCTTGGTTGTGCCAAAAGAGGCTGGAAAGACCCAATCCGAGATTCAAAAACAGATAAGCTCGGATATAGAACATGTAAACCAAGAGTTGCAGAAACATGAGTCTATAAAGGATTTTGCGTTAGTGGATCATAAATGGACTCAGGAAAACGGTCTCTTAACTTCATCAGGGAAGAAAAGAAGGGATAAAATACTTGAGAATAATGAGAAGAAATTTAAGGAAATTTACGGTCATGAAGACTGATTATTCGCTCAGGAAAGCTCTCTTAACTGTTTTAGTTCTGTTGGAGGTTGGCGTGATAGTTTTCATTGTTGCCGAAAACGAAGCTCCTCCGTCTCCGGATCTAAATGGTGAGATCGATCATCCAAGAAACTTTCTTACGGAGGAAAAACAAGGTCTAGTTCTAGGACTCAGAGATGGGTGGAGAGGTAAGGTAGACCAAGGTGTAGGAACAGAGATACCTACCTACAATGTAAGAATAAACAGTGAAGGGATAAGGGATGAGACAGGATCGCTCAACTCATCTAAAAGCCGCAGGATCATGTTTTTGGGCGATTCACTGACTTTTGGCTGGGGGGTGAACGAGAGCGACAGATTTACAGATGTTGCGGAAATTGAACTGGAAAAAAGCTTAGGTAAGAATGTTTCCGCTGCCAACATGGGAGTTCCAGCCTATGGTCTCAAGGAGACGCTCCAACTATTTAGACGGAAAGCTTCAAAATTTGATCCTCAGACAGTAGTTTTGAACACTCACCTTGAGGATGTGATTTCTTATAGAAAATACGACAGGGTCCAAGAAACAACTTCAAGAACTCCTTATGACATCAAGAAAAACTTTCTTCAGGACTTTGAATTCTCTGGATCCAAAGCTCAGAATATTCTTAACACTTTCCACAATATCTCCAGAGAGAGAGGTTTCAATCTAGTAATGTTTCAGGTAAGACCTGAGGGCAGAGACATATTTCGGGATTGGGCTGTATCTAAGAATGTAACATATATTGAGATTCCAGAAACTCTTAGAGATGTTTCTCCGGGATTCTGGATCTCCAGAAACGATTCTCACTACAATGAAAAGGCACATGAGTTACTTGGAGAAAAACTCGGCAAAAAGCTATATACTTCAGAAGATACTAGATTTAATTAAGAACCGATGAAGGAGCTTTTCAAAGCACTCAAAGAATTACTCGAATACGTATTCAGTTCAAAGAAGTACTGGTTAATACCAACAATACTGGCGCTAATCATACTTGGACTTCTAATATCGACGGGAGGTTCGACCGCCGTACCTGTGTTCGCCTATCCGGTGTTCTAAATGATCAAGCAAAAAATCCGAAACCTTAATGCAGCAATATTTACGTTCCCTCTTTGGATTATATTGGGTTTTTCCTCTCTCTTCAGAGCAGAAAACTCGGATAAGGGATGGCAAAAAGATGAAGAATCAACAAGACCGGGGAAAATGTACTAATGAACGTTCTTGGTATCTCCTGCTACTACCATGATTCTTCAGCCTGTCTAGTGAAAGACGGGGAGGTCGTGGCTGCTGTTTCGGAAGAGAGATTTTCCAGGGAGAAACATGATAGAAGCTTTCCTCAGAATGCCGTTGATTATTGTTTAAGAAGTCAAGAAGTTGAGGCAAGTGACGTCGATAAAGTGGTGTTCTACGAGAAGCCGGTAAGGAAGTTATCACGCGTTTTGGAGACCTCTTCGGAAGTGTTCCCTAGAGGTTTCAAGAGCTTCAGGAAGGCAATGGTATCATGGACCAAAACTAAATTGAGGATTAAATCTAAGATACGTTCTAATTTTCCTGATGCGGACATAGAGTTTGTGCCTCATCACAGGTCTCATGCAGCTTCTGCTTTTCACCCTTCGCCTTTTGACGAAGCCGCTGTATTAACGGCTGATTCTACAGGCGAGTATGTCACCAATCAAATGTTTGAGGCAGAGGCAGATAGTATAGAACCTATCAAATCTATCACTTTTCCTGATTCTCTCGGACTTTTATACAGCACTATAACATCATTTCTTGGATTCAGGGTCAATAATGGAGAGTCTAAGGTAATGGGGCTTGCAGCTTACGGTAATCCAAACTATCTGGGTGAAATGAATGAACTGATAGAAGTCGAGGAAGACGGTTTTTATAGTCTGAACATGGATTATTTCGGTTTCCGGGTTTCTGAAACAATGTGGTCTGATAAGTTGAAATCTCTGCTAGGTGAGCCTAGATCTGAAAGACAGTCTATTGAATCAAGACATAGAGATATAGCTGCGTCTTTGCAGAGAAAAATCGAGGAGGTGCTTCTCAAACAGGCAGAACATCTACACGATATAACCGGTAAATCAAATCTCTGTATGGCTGGGGGGATTGCGCTTAATTGTAGAGCGAACCAGAGAATTGCAGAGGAGACCTCGTTCGAAAATGTTTGGGTTCAGCCTGCAGCAGGTGATGCCGGAGGTGCTATGGGTGCAGCACTCGAGAGAACCAGAACCGATTACAGTATGGAAAGTGTTTATTTGGGTCCAAAATATTCGAGCGAAGAAGTAGAAAATGTTCTAAATTCTATCGGCGCGGAATATCGTAAGGTAGAGAAAAAAAAGCTTGTTGAGGAAGTTTCGGAGAGAATAAGTGATGGAGAGATTGTCGGTATATTCAGAGGACGAGCGGAATGGGGTCCTAGAGCGCTCGGCAACAGAAGTATAATTGCAGATCCCAGGAAGATCGAAAGCCGTGAGAGGATAAACCGTAAGATAAAGTACAGGGAAAACTTCAGACCTTTTGCGCCCACAGTTATCAGCGAGAAGGCTTCTGAATATTTCACTGAGCACGGTAACACAGGTTACATGCTTTTTACTCAGGACGCTTCTCAGCCGGATAAAGTTCCTGCCGTAGTACACGAAAATGACACCTCGAGGATACAGGTATTAAGAAAAAAAGTTAATCCATTCTTTTACCAAGTAATCAAATCTTTTGAGGTTCACACGGGTGTTCCAATGGTTCTAAATACCTCTTTTAACAAAAGAGGGGAGCCAATAGTAAATACGCCATCTGAGGCTTATAGATGTTTTAAGAGCTCTGGTCTAGACTTCTTCGTGACAGAAAAATTTATTATTGAAGGTTGAGATATGTTCTATCCCTGTGAACTACGTATTTGGCTCTGTTCTGTCTCTTATCTTAGAGAGTTAAGCAAACGGTCTTATCAGAAAAGCTGAATCTAACCCCTGAATATTTATTCAGGGCGTTTTCAGAATGTTAATATGTTCAAGAAATTTACCTATATTTTAGTATTTGTGTTTTTGGCTGCGGTCGTTTCAGCTCCAGCTTCCGGACCGACTCATCCTCTATCTCAGATATCTCCTATAGATGTAGACCTAGATATGGAGGAACAAGATCTGTTCAATATCTCTGAACTAAAGATAAGTCATGGACCTGTGTTTGATCAAAATGCTATTAGGGGGAGCGGCAACGCCCCCACATTCGTCCGTTTCAAGAGCTCGGGAGAAATTGAGTTTCCGGGAGGAAGGCTTGATCTAAGAGGTAATGGGCTCGAAAACATTAGCAGCATTGGAAGTTGCGGAAACTCTGAGTTAATTATGGGGGATGGTTCATGTAACCCGGTTTCGAACTTTCTTACCTCAGATAACTGGGTTGATGAAAACGGCGATACAATGACAGGACCTCTCGACATGGGAGGCAACAGCATAGATAAAGCAGGATCGGTGGAGGTCCAGAACAGTCTTCAGGTACCGGTGGGCGAGGATGCATACCAATAAACAGAGATCCAGACTTCTGATTCTGGTGATAATGGCTATTTTAATGGCTTCAGCTGTCCAGTCAAGAACACAGCTCTACTCTTGTTCGAAGATTGCCGGCGACTCAACGTACCCGGACTATCCGGCTACAACATCCTGCACCTATGAGATTCCTTCCGATGGTTTTTATGAGGTGGATGCATATGTCTCAGGGGTTGGAAACCTCAATACGCCCTTTGGAACAAGTTTAGATGTGGATGGAGATAGGGGTGATGTTGGGAACTATAAGCCGAAACAGATCTTTCTGGAATCGGGGGACGTTCTGGATCTATACATAACTGGTTTCACTCCGGGAGGAACATCAAGTGGGAATCTCGGGGTTTCCTCCGTTAGTGGCTCTAAATCTTCTACTAATGGTTTTTCTGGAGCGACTTTCAGTGATTCGAAGAGTACTGATGGAACTAACACGTTCTGCCCAAGCGTTGATTACGAGCCGCCCGCAGAAACACCTAGAAATATTGATATTAATTATACGGTTCCGGAGGATGGGGTCTATAGTATCAAGCTAACAGGTAATGTTGATGGTAGTGAAGATCCTGCAGCAAATTATGAGGGCTATGTTGGGGGAGATGCCGTTATAAGCGGCAGTACGTCTTCATCTGATGTATACAAGGCAAAGACTATCTATGAGAATAACGTGAGTCTTGAGAAGGGTCAATATGTCGCTATTGATGGACATGCCGAATCTTACTACGAGCAAGTCTACTCAAACGGAGACTACAGCTGTCAAAGCTCGAAGTACAGCTTTGTAGATATATCTGCTAATGTTCAGCAATTGAGTGTCCCACAACCTGTTAAAATGATTCAGAACGCTGAAGCACCTTCGGGAAGTCTTTGGGTTGAATCCTCGACTTTGAGATGGGCGAACGGAACTCACGAGTTCCATACCGATGGCACAACCAAAGTTGGTTCGGTTTCAGGGACGAAAGGCTCGCTTTGGGTCGAGGGAACAGCCCTCCACTGGATAGATCAGAACGGAGATGAAAGAAAGTTCAAGGCCGAGCAAGTCTCAACAGGTTCGACGGTTCCGAAGGGAACACTATGGATAGAAAGCGGAACAATACACTTTATAGACCAGAATGGCGATGAAAGAAGGCTAGCGTAAAACTCTACTGGCTGACGTTTATCGAATCTGTTGAAACTCTTTTTTCGGGGCATTCCGAGCTCGAGGCAATTATGGTTTCGGGTATTTTCTCGGAACGAAGCTCTGTCACTAATTCGTCCCCTACCTCCAGTTCATTCAGTGTTTTCTGTCCGGTTACCTCCGACATGTTTAATGCGACCAAGGTCAGATCATCGTAGAGATTAATCGTTCCCGTGTTTATGATTTCAACCTCGGCTAAGTTGCCTGTAATATCATAGCTAACTGATCTTATGTTAAAACCAGCGTTTCGGCAAGTTATCTGGTTGTTTGCCTGATCAGCGGCTTCTTTTGTCGCGTCTTGAGCGAGTTCGGGCGCCCAGGAAGAGTAAATTCCTGCAATCGAAACTGCGACAGCCAGTAAGAGAACGGATGATACTAGTGCCGATATTCCTACTGACTTATGTCGTCCAGTCTGTCGGTTGCTGATGTGCATGTTGTCGAAAATGTTTTGACGTATGAAGGTTTACTGCTTAAGCTGTCAAGCTTTGTGTCGTTTACTTCGCCGTTTGAAAGGCTAAGACCCTCTCCTTGTTGAATTATAACATTGTTCGAGTCGAAAGCCGCTATAACAATATTTTTAAGCGGCACTCCGCCCGTATTTCTTGCTGTAATTGTTAAATCGGTGCTTGAAGAATTGTAGTATGCTGAAACTGTATCTACAGATGCTTTGTCGCAGTTTAGGGTATTAAGTGTCTGGTTGCCTGTTTTCTCAGTGACGTTTTCAGCTAGGTCGGGAGCCCAAGATGAGAAGACCACAACAGTTGACATTGTCACTGCTAGTAAAAGTACCGAAGCGACTATAGGAGAGATACCTTTCCTCATAGTTTTAGAATCAGTTTTGCCTCTATTTAAAGCCTTCAGAAACTGGGGATAAGAATTTATGTTGCCACATAAGAAGTTCTGTTAAACGCCACTCTGAACTTACTAAAAAAGAGCGTTTACTTAGATTGGGAACAAATCTGGAGATAATTATTGTGTATGAGAAATCTTTATTTTCCAGAACATAAATAGGTCTTACATGATTCGACAAATATTCATGATATTTGTTCTTGCTTTATTTGCTTTTCAAGTTTCAGCACCGACCAATGAACCAAGACACCCTCTTTCGCAAGTTTCACCTGTTGATGTAGATTTGAATATGTCAGAGCAGGATATCTTTAACGTAACAGAAGTTAAACTTGCTGGAGGACTAGGATTCTCGGGTTCATGGATAGAGACTCCTGGTGGAGGCAATCTCTTAGGGTGGGATGCAGTTAATATGCAACTGGATCTTAAATCTGGAGACATAGACCTTAATGGCAATACAATTTTAGACAGTTCTGGTAACATTGGTTTAGGCTCCAGTATTGATCTCAGTGGTAATAGTCTTCTTGACAGCTCTGATAATAAGCTTAATTTAGAGGACAACGTAAAGCTTGAGAATCAGAATTATATTCAAATCGGTAATGATGATGGAAGCTATTACTTAGGTGGCGGAAGCACACCAGATGCAGAAACCACGGGTGTGCATTTGGAAGCTGGTAGTAACCCTAGTAGCGGAAACCCGATATTCATCGTTGAAAGCAGTGGAGGAAGTGAGAGGCTCCGGGTAGAACACTCAGGCACAACGTCAACGTCCAACAGCTTCAGAGCTGATGGGGGCATAAGCTCTGGAGGAACACTAAACATGAACAATAATCGGATAGATAACGTTGGCACGCCGTCAGACAGCGATGATGCGGCTACTAAAGGGTATGTAGATAGTAAATCAAGTGGGTCTCTTCAAATTACAGGGACCCATTACAGTAGTTCTTCGGCGTGTAGTACTAGTTCTGATGGAACATCAGCTTCTACTTCAACAACAGTAAGTTGTCAGGATTCGGAGGCATTTGTGATTGCTCAGGGCGCTCATAAAAGCGTGGGCACCTCAACCGCTAACTATATAGATTGCCCCCTTTATGAGGCTAATGCGAAAAAGAGCAATATTGATCTAGACTGGGAGAATCGTCCTTCTAAGACGTCTTATTCTGCTTCTGCTTCGGGATCGGGAGATAACGTAGATATAGAGATAGTGGCTAAAGTTGTTTGTGGAAAATATAGCTGAAGAGAAGTTTAGTGAATTAAAATTGTTTTCATATCTTTAGAGGAAGAATGTTGTCGCAAGGTATCCTATCGCGAAAAGCACAGCCATGTGTTTGAAACCTGCTTTTAGCTCTCCCTCTGCAAGTTTCCCGATAATCAATCCTGAAAAGATCGCTTGGAAGTAGACAAGCCTGGAGAACCATGAGTTGTAAAGATTGATGTTTTGCTGCAGGCTTGCTCCGCCTCCTCCGCCTCCAAGAACTGAGAAACCTCCTGAACCTCCTAGAGATTGCTGTGCGTCAGCAAGGTTAGGCAAAAGATAGTTTGTAAGGGCTACAAGGATGCCTATGAATATGAAGAATACGATATATCCGGTAACCATCTCTCCGTAGAGCTGTGATTCTCTTTCCTCCTTTAATTGTTTGATAGTTCTAATGTTATCGCCAACAGATTCTAGTACGTCTTGAATATTTCCGCCGGAGCTGTATGCCTGTATAATTGTGTCCACAGATCTTCTTACCACGTCGGAATGTGTTTCTTCCGCAAAGTTCTGGAGAACATCTTGGAAAGGCACGCCCCAGTCAAGCTGTGCGTTCATCTTCTCAATTTTTTCGTCTAGTGGACCGTAGCTTCCGGTCTCGGTGTTCTGAATTGCTTGAGGCAGGGACATTCCTGCACGTGTTCCTTCAACGACGTCTCTCAGAAATTCGGGGAACTTCTCCTCCATCTTCTTCCTGGCGATGTACTGTTCGTACTTAACATACATTATTGGTGCAGCCATCAGTAGAAGTGAGAACAGGTTAAAAAGTACGAACATCAGCTGCTGGAAGTTAGTCTGTGAGGTAACTTCGGCATCCACAAGGGCTTGAGACTGGAAACCGATACTCGGTCTTGTAATTCTAACTGTGTTGTTGACCTGAATATTTTCAGAACTAGGCTTGATGAGCGCGGTTCTAGAATTTACGCTCTCCACGCTCTCTCCATTAAAATAGACTTCCACTCCGTTTCCTGAAGAAACGTTACTGAATGTTAAAGAGATAGTGGTTCCTTTCGCAAGCGAAGGCTCGTTAATTTTGAATTCAAAGCTAGCATCTTGCTCGTTGTCGATAGGCATAGATTTATCGAGTTGGAATTTTACCATGTTCTGCTGGTTCTGATGGAGGTTGAACAGCATCAAAGAAGCTCCAACTATGAAGGCTACGGAAATAAGGAGGATCAGCCTCTCGTTCTGCCTCCAGAAGTTCTTCGCCTTCAGTTTCATTCTCTTTTTGTTCATTTTAGTCCACCGTTAGTGCGAGGAAAGCCACGAATAGAGAGTTTATTGCCGGAATTATTATGTGTACGCCAAGCCACATCAAGTCTCTGATAGCGAAACCAGCAATAGAACCGCCTAGAAGGTTCATAACTGCCAGCACAACTACAAGGAAGACGGGTGCCGCGATAAGTATGGCAGTGTAGAACGAGGCATAGGTTGAAAGTTTTTCGATCTCTTTTTCCCGTTCCATGTTGTAATCAAACAAGGCTTCATCTGCTTTTTCGTTGATGTAGGACTCAAGATCGCCTCCTGTTTCAACTGTCGAAATTATGCCGTAAAGCACCTCGCTCCAGTCCTCTGAAGGTGATTTCTCAGCTACTTCCTTTAGAGCGGTTGTAAGATCTTCCCCAAAAACGTTTACCCGACGAGAGATCTCCTCAGCCTCGTCAGAAATACCTCCGTATTCATCAAAAGTTGTCAGGAGTTCGAACATCGACTTTGGAGGAATTCCGGATGTCGCAATTGCCCCTAAATGGTTTAACGCAAAAGGAAGGTTGTCATCGATATCCTGTTTCCTTGACTTAGCTTTCTGGGATGGATAGATATACATGAAACCGAAGATCGCTAAAGCCAAAGCCAACGGCACTCCTACTATAAATCTAATGGCGGTCAATAGACTGAAGCCGCTAGAAATCGAGAAAACTATACCGCCCAGCAATCCTACAAACGCGGCGAAGCAGCTGAAAAGAAATGCTTTAGACATGTAAGTCCTGAACAGCACATCCATGTCTGCTTCTTTCAGGTCCTGTTTTACGTCCTGAAAACTATCTGAGTACTTGTCAACAGTCGGTCCGAATAATGCATTGGCTGCGGCATTTATATTATCTGTCTTAGAGGCCTGCTTAAGCCTATCCGAGAAATTTGATTTGAACGGATCGTGGCTCATTGAACCTTGATTCCATCGTTTTTGAAGACGTATTTGTGGACGCCGTGACTGTAGTCGGAACCTCGAAGCTTTTTAACAAAAATTTGTCTCTCTATCCGTCCCTTGTTTCTCCGAACCTCCATTTCAATAATCCCGTCAGCTATCTCTTCTTCAATCTCCGTAGCTTCTCCTTTTTCCGCAACTAACAAGGTTGTGGCATTAAGGTTTCTCAACTCCTTTTTGATCGACAGCAAGTTTTTCCTGACGTCTTTTCTTGAGTCTATGTAGAGGTCAAGGTCGGTTATCGGATCTATAACTACGCGTGAAGCGTTATTTTCCTTGACGCTCCCACGTACCATGTCAGGAACTTGTTCGCTCCGGTAGGGGTCCATTTTTCTGATGTTTATGCTGTTGTCTTCTACCTGTTGGTCGAAACGCCAATCGAACGTATTTGCCCTAAGTATATCGTCTTCAGTTTCCTGGAAAGATACGAACAAACCATTTTGTCCGTTTACGGCACCTCTGTAGAGAAATTCAAGTCCGAGGTTGGATTTTCCAGCTCCAGGCTCCCCTTTTATCAGTATCATCTGTCCTTCGGGCACGCCTCCGCCTATAAGTTTATCGAAGTTGTGGATTCCGGTCTGGATCTTTCTCATTTTTTAAGCCTCGAAAGGGTTGTCTCCTGTTTTTTCCTCGCCTTGGAAAGGATTTTCATCTTTCTCATCGTCAAAGCGGACTTCATTAATTTTTTCTCTTTCAGCCTTTAATTTCTGCTCTAGTTCTGCAACAGGATTTTTCTCAGATCTTTTCTTATGATCTACAGGTGTTTTGGAATGTATCTTAGTTTTTTCGTTCTTTTCCGCTCCTTTTTCTGTTTTCTCTTTATTCTCGCTGGCTTCTTGCTCTACCTCTGTCTCGAAGTTGTCTTTCAGAGATTGCTCTTTCTCCATTGCCTCATCAAGACCTTTCCTGTCCCTAGATATATCGACCTTCTCCTCAGCCTCTATAATGTCGTCTAGGGTATATTCGTCTTCCTCGGAGTTAACCATCTTCAGAATCTCGTCTTTGTTCTTGTAGTATTCGGCGATAATGTCTGAAACAGTATGGAAGTCCTTTACTCCTTTATCCTGAAGCCACTTGAGAACCTTGGTTCTACGTTCCATTTCGGTTTTAAGCTTCTGTTTGGAGACTCCGAAGTCCTTCGAGATCTGGTCGAAAAGATAAGGCTCTCCTCTCTTGTTGAAACTGTCGTCAATCGCAGTCCATGAAAACGCTTCATTTGTTCTTGCTGAAGCCGATTCACCTACAACCTTCTGGAGCTCGTGAACGCCTTTGGCTCTTCTCGCCGACTTTTCAACACCTTTTGCGTGTGTCATTATAACCATGACATCGATAGCTTCAATTAAGGCTGGAGAAAGCGAAATTGGAGGTGTAATCAATCTTTTGACAACGGCGTTTGGCGAGGATGCGTGCATAGTACCTATCGACGGGTGTCCAGAGGACATACCCTGGAAAAGAACTGATGCTTCTTCTCCTCTGACCTCTCCGACCACAACGTAGTCAGGGTTCTGTCTGAATGACTCTTTAAGTAGCTGGTCCATGTCCACGTCTCCCTGGCTTGATGTACCAAACATTTCACGGGTAACTGAAGGAATCCAGTTCTCGTGAGGTAGTTGGAGCTCACGCGTATCTTCAATAGATACGATCTTATCTTCTGGAGGAATGAATGAAACGATAGAGTTGAGGAAAGAAGTCTTCCCGGTCGCTGTTCCTCCACATACAAGTATTGACTGGTTGTACTGCTGGCAGATCCACATGTAAGCCATCAGCTCTGCATTTGCTGTTCCAAGATCCATTATATCAATCGCTGAGAAAGGAGTGTCCTGGAACTTCCTTATAGAGAAAGTAGGACCGTGTGCTGTAACGTCCTCGGTCAGTGAGGCGTTAACACGAGAGCCGTCGGGTAAGGCGCCGTCAAGCAAAGGATTTGCGTATGAAACATAGCGACCACATCGCTCTGCTAACTTAATAACAAGGTTTTCAAGCTTGTCGCCATCGTCAAACGATATATCTGACTTAACCGATCCAAACTCGCTGTGGACAGCGAAAATAGGAGTATTTGTTCCGTCGCATCCAAGATCCTCTATGTAAGGGTCATGCATGAAAGGCTCTACTTTTCCTAATCCAACAAAGTCTCTGTAGATGTAGTAGAGTATCTTGTCGTGTTGTTCCTCCGATAGACTGATACCTAGTTCGAGAAGAAGCTCGTTTATTTTATCCTGAAGGTAGTCGATAATCTTCTCTCTTCCGTCTAAGGAGCTTAGAGAGACATCAATTTTTTCCGAAAGATTGTCTTTGATCTTGTTAAGTGCTTCCTTGTCCGCCTCCTCAAGTTCAGGTTCTATAATTCTGTAAAGAAGCTCTTTATTATCCTTATTCCACTTTATATGTGCATAAGCAAAAGGCTTGATCAGAGGGTACTTTACATCGACATCAGCCATCTTTTCAATGTTTGAAGTAATCTTTACGTCTTTCTGGTCGCTTAAAGTAAAGTCTATCCGCTCCCCGGTGTTCTCAAAAGCTAAATCTCTAGAGTCTTCCTCATCCGATAAAGCCTCTTTGATTGAGTCGACCAGTGACATCTCTAGTTGAAATTAAGGAGGGCTGTTAATAATGGTTGCTAACTCTACATCTCGTCTAGGGGCTCGATTCCCATAAGATTCAGTCCTTGATCGGTCACATCTACGAAAAGCTCGACAACTCTCAACCGTCTTTTCGTAGTTTTCTCGTCCTCTCCCAACACGGGGCAGTCATGGTAGAAGCTATTGAACTCCTCTGAAAGAGTTGAGAGGTAGTTCGCGATCTTCGCAGGATCTCTTTGATCTCCCGCTGCTTCTACTTTTGAAGGGAACTCTGCCAACTTCTTCAACAAACGATATTCTCCCTGATGTATCTCTCCTAACAACTCGCCTTCCTTCTCCGTTTGTTTCAAAATGCTCTTCGCACGTACGTTAGAATACTGAAGATAAGGTCCGGAATCGCCCTCAAATGAAAGAACGGAGTCCCAGTCGAATTCTATGTCCTTCTGTCGAGAAACAGAAAGATTAGCGTATTTTATAGCGCCTAAACCTACTTTTTCGGCATTATCGATATCTTTGTCCTCTATCCTTTTCTCTGCCTCCTCCTCTGCTTTGTCCATAACCTCTGAAAGCTCGATAATGTTCCCTTTGCTTGAGGACATAGAGCCTTCTTCAAGATGAAGCATTCCGTATGAGATGTGTTCGTTCTGCATCTCATTGAATCCAAACATCTCTGCTGTTTCGAAAAGCTGTTGGAAGTGTAGATCCTGTTCTGAAGCAACTATATACAGGTTCTGATCGAAACCTTCCTTCTCCCTTTTCTCAATATTTGCGATATCACGAGAAATGTAAAGTGTGGAACCATCACTTCTTTTGACGACTGTAGAAGGAAGATCATCAAACTCGACGTAAACACTGCCGTCATCGTCCTTTTTGAAAATACTTTTTTCGAGTCCTTCTTCGATTATTTCGTCGGCTCTCTCCGCAACCACGGACTCTCCGGTCCAGCGGTCGAACTTGATACCCATTCTCTCGTATTCTTTCTCGTTGTACTCGATTGTGGCTTCTCTAAACTTTTCCCAGATCGAGAAAGCCTCATCATGACCTTCCTCTATCTTTTTCGACCATTCTCGGGCTTTCTCCTGTGTCTCCTCGTCGGCTTCCTGGTTCAGCTTGACGTAGAGGCTGTACATATGCTCCATCGGGTTTTTCTCAAACTCTTCTTCCGATCCCCAGAGCTTGTATGCGTAGATCGTCTGGCCGTGTTTTGTTCCCCAGTCCCCGATATAGTTCTCTGAAGTTACGTCGTAACCTAGGAAACGCATAATTCTCTGGATTGAATCTCCTAGAACGTTGTTTCTGAGGTGACCGATGTGCATAGGTTTCGCGAGGTTAGGTGAGGAGAACTCGACTAAGACCTTTCCCTCTCGTTCCTCAACACCCATCTTTTCTGATTCTATGATCTGTTCTATTTCTTCTGCGTAGTATTTTTTGTCTAGAAAGAAGTTGAGGTAGCCTGGTCCTGCCACATCAACCTTTCTAACAAAACCGAGTTCTTCAAGAGCTTCCGCTGCCTCTTCAGCTAGCTGCCGAGGATTTACTTCTTTCTCTGATGCTGCCTTCATCGCCGGATATGCGAAGTCGCCATGCTCCGGTTCAGGCAGTTCAATATCATCGACATCTACTTCTGCTTCAAGTGTTTCGGAAAGTTCTTCCGCCAACGTCTTTTTGATCTGCTTCATGGTATCGGCTTGTAGAGTTATCTTATTTAAGGTGTGGAGCAGTTTCTAGGTCTTCAAGCCGTAAGAAAAAGAGCTCTCGATTTCCAGTTCTTTGATTTTCTGATTCAGGGCATCAAGCTCTGTCTCCCATTTTTTACAGAAGTCTTTCACATCCACCAGAATTGTCGGTACTTCTCATATAGTGAAACTATGAGAACGAATTATAAACAGGTGAAGTCCAGAACTACGACAAAGACTACAAAAGTGTTGTATTTGAAACAAATTCTATGTCGGTAGCCGCCAAAGTCGAACTATACGTATCGAAACGCCCATACATCAAGGAAGCACTTGCAGAAGGCTTGGTAAACTACAGCGCTTTAGGCAGAAAAATCAGTAAGGAGAAAGACGTTGAAAGCCTTGAAGCCGTAAAAGCCGCGCTTTCCCGATATGAGGATCATGTATCCGAAGTAAGGGAGGAAAGAAGGGGAGAGGTCGTCGAAGTTCTTTCGGAAACAGATCTGGAAATAAAAACCGGTGTAAAAGTTGTCAAAGCTGAAGCAAAAAATGCTATAATTAACGCAGAGACTAAAAACGGTCATACATCAGTTCTTTCAGGTAGTGGAATGGCTTTAATTAGTCTTGAAAGCCCAGAAAAGCTTGAAGAAACTCCGGGAGTACTTGAATTCATTCTTTCCTCTTTAGCCGCTGAAGGGATTAACGTAGACCATTTGATATCCTGTCGTGAAGACACTCACCTTGTTGTGGAAGGTTCTCAGGCCTCTGAAGCTCTGGAGGTCTTGAGGCAGAGAATCAGGTAAAAACAGCAAATAAGTATTTTCACATTTCAGGTTTTTCCGTGGATACGGAAGAACTGTATGATAGGGTGGTTGAAGGGGTTTATTCTCAAGCCGATATTGCAATAGGTCCTGCAACAGGCTTTGCGTATCAAGCCGCCGATTATTCTGAGTTAGAAAGGCAGGGGTGGGACAAGCCAGCCCATGCTGTAGTTTCCTTCAGTATTTCCCGTGCCTCGATGAAAGCTGCTGAAATGTTTAGAGAAGATCCTTCTTTAGGTGAAAAAGCTGGCTGGGCTTTCGCAACAGTTACTCTGGCGGGTCTCTACAGGGAGTTCGAAATGAACTCGGCTCCAGATCCTTTAGATATGGCGGCTAACTACGCTGGATGGATAGGCGCTGTTAGATACGAAATGTACGAACCTGAGAACGACTACGGAGAGTCGAATCTAGACTAGCGTCTTTCCAAGCTTTTCGAATACTATTCTGGCGTTTTGCACTGTTCTATTTTCTTTGTCGAAGGGTGGTGCAACTTCAACCAAATCGGCGTGATTTGGATCAACGGTTTCGATGACCCTTTCAACTTCTTCTAAACTTAGTTCTCCATCGGGGTAGCCGGTTCCTGGAGCTAGCCCCTGTTTCAAGACATCTATGTCGACGGAAAGATAAGTAGATTGTTCGCTGGAATCGAACTCTCCTAGAAACTTTTGAAGTTCATCTTGCTCGAACACTCTCAGATCATGATCTTCTAGAAACTCTTCCTCATCGCCATCAATCTTTGTAATCCCAACAAACCATATTTCATCCTCCGAAAAACCGTTTTCAAGCAGTTCACGGACAACAACATCATGAGAAACATGTCCTTTGACTTTCTCCTTTAAATCAAGGTGTGAGTCAAGCCAAATAAGCTGAAGATCCGGAAACTCTTGTTTCAAGGCTTTGATAACAGGGAAGGAAACTGAGTGATCTCCTCCAATCGAAAGAAGAGGTTTCCCATAGTTTAGTAGATCTCTCGTGTTATGCTCTATTCTTTTATGTGTCGCCTCAAGATCGAACTCGTCAGGAAAAACCTCGTCGATCATGACCTTGTTCTTGAAGCTGAAGTCCTTTAGTAATGTTTTAGGGGCTTTCAAAGTTCCCTTTCTAGGATTTCTGTGGATTCCCATATCGGAGGGAAGTTTCTGGATTAGAATATCCGCTTCACTTGGAGACTTAACTTTCATAAGGGGGACTCATTTAGTTTGTTAGATTTAGATTTCAAAATAGGTTCGGACCCGGAGGGATTTGAACCCTCGACAACGAGATTAGAAGTCTCGCGCTCTGTCCGGGCTGAGCTACGGGCCCATAGAGTTTTTCTAAAAGTTCCTTCTTTCCGGAACTTTTTAAGCCAGTATTCCCATGTGCAGTGCGATCTCAAGCACTACGATGCCTACTGAGAAGGCTATAACCGACTTGGGATCGATCTCGATTCCGTTGTCGCCTTCGTAGTACTGTACGAGTCCTCCCTGGCTGGAAGGCATCTGCACCTGATTGTCTTTGGCCATACAAAGGTAGGGGGCTGAAACCTTCAAAAAGGTTGTTTCATGTTTTGAGTGAAAAACTGGTGGAGAAGGCGGTAAGCCCGATTCTGTTTCTACGACCGAATTTAACTCCGGCGGAACCCTTTGAAGGGCTCCACGCTGCACCCGATTTTTCAGGGCTTGCCACACGGTTCGGACCACGTTTCAACGCTCCCCACCGAAACCTCATCTAAGGATTCATCGTATAATCGATGGGACGTGTCGTTTCTGCTGCCCACGACCATGACTACACCCACTATTAAGTGAGCTTGTGCTTAGGTCTGTTCCTCCCGGAACACGGATCTTGGCATCCGCTCCGTACAATATGTGGTCGGGACTTTCCTCACTCAACGCTCTCATTTGAGACCTGCGCCAGCGGGATCGACCACACCTTCTCCACACACGTTATAGAGCCGGAAAAGTTTTAACTCAAACCTATCTTTGCTCGTCCTCAATATTCTCGATATGTGGTTCGACCAGGTACGTGTTCGCCTTCTTTTTCTTCTTCACAAGACTTCTAGAATGAAGCTCGTTTACAGCATTAGAAACAGTGGCTTTAGAAACATTCAGCTTAGAAGGAAGATCGCTTTGAAGCTCAGGCTCATCTAAAACGGTTTCAAGAGTTTCCTCGGCTCTTCTTGAAAGCCCTATATTATCGATCTTGAGATCGGGTCCTTCTTCCAGCGTTTCCTGACCGATCTTCAACTTCAATTTCCTAATATACCATCCTGAGACGCCTAGCAAGGCCAGAGATGCACCTAGGAACATGTAGATTAGTGGTGCTATCTGTGCCTCAGGAAACGGTGCGACCATATTACAATTCTTTTAGAAAAAGAGAATTAAGAGTTAAGGGAGCCTGAGTTCTGAACCCGTGGAAGAACCCGAATCCTCCTGTTTAGAGGTTTTGGAACTTTCTTTCAACTGCTTCAACTCGTTTGTAAGTTTCTCAGCTTTTTTCTTTACTTCTTCAGCTTCTTTACTTAGGTTCTCAGTTTCTGAGGTCTTGTTTTCCATCCTTTCAACAGCTTTCTTCGTCCTGTTCAACAGTCTCTCGGTTTTATTCGCTTTCTCATGAACAATACTTTTCGACTTGTTAACCGGTCGTCCTGAGATGTTTTTCGCTGTTTCAACCGCTTTCCCTGTCCTGTTCGCCAGTCTTTCCGATTTGTTTTCTAACTTTCCTGCGGCTTTCTCCGACTTTTCCCTGATCTTTTCTGTCAGGTTTTCAATCTTCTCTGCCGGCTTACCGGGGTTTTCAGGCCTTCCTATATCGTTCCTAGGTCCTTTCGCAACCTTATTGGCTCTGTTCAAACTGTTCTCTATGGCGTTTCTCAAGCCTTTTTTCGACTGTTCCGGAGCATTTTGCTCGACTCTCTGCAGTACTTCTACCTGTTTCCGCGTAACATTATCCAGTTTAGAGGATAGCTCTGTCGAGTTAGCTTTCTCCGCGGCATCCATCGACTTATTCAGACCTTGGCTGTACTGCTCCATCAAGTCTTCTGCTTTCTGTGTTCTGTTCTGTTCTATCAGTTTTTTGGCTTCTGCTAGTCTCTCCTCAGCGTGGTTCGTCCTAATCTTGGCTTCGAGCTCGGAACTTCCGACAACAGGAAGTGATGCGACCGTTAACTCAAGTGATTCAGAGAAACGGTCGAAGCTGTAGAAAAGATCTCCTGGTGTGGAACCTGGATCCATTATTGTGGACTGCGCTGCAGCTCCTCCTACCATTACAAGCAGCGAAAATCCGATTATCAAACTTTTCTTCATTATTTTTCACCTCAAAGATTCTTTCTCCAAATTTAAATCACTGGTTTTTAGACCCGGATTGCCCGGGTCGACTTGCTTTTGTGCGTGTAACTAGGGTTGTCACAGCACTCAGCATTCCTCTCGATCATGCTGGCTGTACCTTTCAAGCCGTGCCTGGTCTTAAGCACAGCCATTCTCTGCTTCTCACCGCATTTACGGCAGACAAACTCTGTCTTATTCACTTTATGTCACCTCAGTTCTACTTCAGCCGAAACATCCGACTTGGAGCTAACCGAATCTTCTCCCACTTCGGCGTTAAGCGAAGTCTCTGCGTTTACCTCAGCTTTTGAACCATTACTATCTTCGGAACTTTCTGACTCGGTTTCTGCTTCAAGCCTGAACTTGAGCTCTGTTTCTGAATCATTTTTCTCAACTTCTACTTCGAACTCTTCAGACTCGGGAACTGTAACTTTGATCTGTCCTTCTGCATCCGTCTTGCCTACTACCTCTCCGTTGACCTTGACCTCTGCATTTTCGACAGCGGTGCCGTTTCTCTCAACTATTACTGAAACGTTCTGGTTTGCTGAGACATTACCTTCAACTCTTGCCTCAATCTCTGCCTGTACTTCGGTTTCTTCACTGTCTCCTACAAAGATGTTCTTCACAAAGTCGACGATAGTCTCTCCATCCTTCTTTACTTCATGCTTAACTGTCTTAGTTCCGTTTTCTACGTCTACGGAATGATTAACTTGGGCTCCTGCTGAAGCCTTTGCGGACTTACCTTTCTCCGCCTTATCTCTGTTCGAAGGTCCGACCTCTACGTCTGCGTTAGCCTTCGCATCAACTTTCTTCTCTACGGAGGTAAGTCTCTGCTCTATCTGTGCGAGCCTGTCACTTATCGAGTTCAACTGGCTCATGATCGAACCGAATACTCCTGTGTTGGCGGAAGCCTTTGCCTCCATCTGTGCGTCTGTACTTGTTTGTTGTGCGGCTGCGGGCGCTGTAAAACCAACCAGCATCAGTGCCGCGACCAGTAGTGTTGTGTGTCGTTTCATTTTCGAGTCACCGAGAGAGAAAAAGGCTGAGAAGCCTTAAATGGCGTTTCCAGAAACGAACGTTTAATTCCGTTAAATATGCGTTCAATAGGGTTTAACAAGAGGGAATAGGTGTTCAGTTTTGTTTAAAGGGCACACGAATAAAGATAGAAGTTGTTTTTTGGTTAGGGCTTTCGGCGTGGTGGGGCGGCAATCTCAACAACTAATAAAAAAGTTTGTTTATAATCTAATCCTAGAATGGGACAACTCTACTATAATGTATCGCCGGGGGATGTTCAAAGACTTTGTTCTCTAGTTTCTAGAGGCTACGATAAACAGTCGGAGATAACTAGCGATGGGCACTTTAGATCATCTGAACTTTCAAAGGCTGTAGGTATAGCTAGAGTATTCGGTTTAATTAACAATGGAAGCACACCCTTAGAGTTAACAACAAGAGGTAAAGAAATACTAAAATCCGACTCTAGAAATGACGCTTATAGGAAGGGTATAGAGGATGATGATCTTTACTCTAAGATAATTGATGAAGTAATTGACGTAGCTTCAAAGGGTAATGGTGCTGTTCCCAAGTCGAGAATTGCTACTATACTGGAAAAATACTCTGATCAAGATCTTAGCTCTAATTCTCTTGGTTATGCTGCAAGAGATGCGATGAAGTTTTTTGAGGCAGCAGGTTATGGAGAGTACAGGCGTGTGCCAGGTAAGAAGAGTAGCTTTGAGGTTTACAGTGACCTAATGGAGGATAGGGACGATCAAGCAGAAGTTGAGAATGCGCCTATTGAAAATGCAGTTATACAGCTGAGGGGTGATGCTCGTATAGACGTCGATAGGAAGGAAGATAAAACGACTATAGAAATACCGAGATCAGATTTCGATATATCAGAGCTGTCAAAGGTAGTTAGTAAAATAGAAAAGACGGCAGAGGATTGAAGAAATCCAAGAAGGGTATTGGGGGCGAAAAGGACGGGCGGAGTCTTGAACCTGCGGGACCGCCTGCGTCGTCTACGGCCGCCCCCGCTCTTCTTTACTACGTATTTAACAAGAATTTTTAAAAGTCTTAGCTTCTCTCTGTCGGTTTTTAGAAAAATTAAGTTGAGAAGTTCATATTCTTTTTCGGTTCGACACACTGTTCAACCGGTTCCAACACTCAAGCACTAATGTTAGAGCTCAAGCTGGTGGCAACCAATTGATTGGTTGGAACCCACGATTAGTAGTGGTCGGCTGAAAGTCTCGTTGCCTTGACTCGTACACCGCCACTCTATCAAACCCGTCTTCTACGGGAGTGGAAACGGTCTCTTTTAGAGGGAGCTTTCAAGCTTAGATGCTTTCAGCTCTTACGCTCGTGAGGCGTGGCTACTCGGCACCGCCCTTCCGGACGACCGATACACCAGAGGCCTCA
>JACOQA010000006.1 GCA_014297435.1 Candidatus Nanohaloarchaea archaeon
TATTCCGTGCTCTATAATATTGACCCTAATATGACTACGGAAAATACAACAAGCCAAACAGGGCAGCCTTCAAACTATAGAAGGAAGCTACTGAGGATACCATACTCCTACGAAGCAGAATCAATTCAAATCCTGAAATCAGGAGGAGAAATCTACTCGCTCAATATACCTGATAGGGTTTGTAAGGATAATGACGATTCCTGTCCAGACTACTGTGACGGAAAAGGAGTTGACTCTGACTGCAGTACCAAAAGCAGTAGCAAAGGGTTTTTCGCAAATATCATAAGCTGGTTATCACAGATTATCCCGTGAGGAGAATAAAAAGAAATTTCTTGATAATTAGTCTTCTTATCTGCCTTCCCGTTGCTACATATATCGGAAAGATCCTGCTGTGGCAGGAAAAACTAACGAATGCAGTTCTGAACCCGCGAGACACATTAGCAAGGCAGTTTCGAAGGTCAAAATACGATTTCAAAGTGATTTTCAATTTTCAAGTAAAAGAAGGATAAAAAAACTCAACAGGAAGCAGTGAATCGATAATAGCTAGCCCCGTCCGAGATTTGAACCCGGGACCTCGTCCTTACCAAGGACGCGCTCTACCGCTGAGCCAACGGGGCACACCAAAACTCACTGTATATCTTTGACATCGTTAAGTTCTTTAAATGGAGCGGTTTAGAGAGCGATCAACACCACTCCAACAACTAAGATCACTGATCCGACAACTTTTCTCAGCATGTTCTGCTCGTTGAACAGGTATCCTCCTGCCGCAACCGAAGCTAAAACTTGTAGTTGAAGTACTGGGATTACTTTGGATGCGGCTGCCATCGAGTAAGCTATGAAGATCGATAGGTAGGCTCCGGCTGCCAGCAAACCAACCAGGAAAAAACTGGAGGGCTTTTCCCGTACAGCATTCTTTGCCTCTATCAGCTTCTCTCTTTTAGTTGTACCGAGGTAGACGGTGAAGCATGCCGACATAACCAGGAAGATACCTGAGACATAGACTTCAGGTCTGATAGCTTGTGTGCCAAAACGGTCCATTATAGAAGCGAAGGCGTAGATCACGGAGGAAATTGAGGCTAAAAGCGCTGCACGGTTAGTAAACAAACGTTTCAAAGGACCAACAAGAGACTTGTTCTTCCTAAGTAAAACTATGTAACTACCCAAAGTTACGGCCAGAATTCCTGTTACCATCAAAGGAGTCATCTCCTCGCCCAGTATAGAGAAGCCGAGTACTGCAGTAAAGATAGGTGTTAGCTTGGTTAAAGGTATTACTTCGCTTATCTCTCCCTGTTTGATCGAGTTGTTGTAAGCGATTATTCCGAACGTGTTTGCGATACCCGAACCGACTAAAGCAAGCCAAGGGACGATACTCGATGTTAGATTGGTGTTCAGTCCAAAGTAGGTCGAGAACGGTAGAAGAAGTATTAGTGCCGAAAGCGAGAAGATGAAGTTATAAGCCAAGCCGGAAATGTCTTGCGTTAGTTTTTTTGTTACTACGTTGAGTATTGAGAAGAAGAACGCCGAACTTAGTGCGGTCAGTAACCATTCCATAACAAAGTAAAGTGGAAAATGGGTTTTTTATCCTGCGAACTCTGCGTTCTTCGGTCTTAGATTGCTGTAACCGCACTTCCTGCATGAGCTGGATTCAGGGTCCTCGGTTCTGTTAGTTGCGTTGCATTTCCTACAGACGTAGACGTCGCCGAAGATTCTTTTCTTAGCCTCTTCAAATCTTTGTGCCATTTGTTTAACTCACCTTATACACGGAATCGGAGGCTTTAACTTTAAATAAGCTCGACCGTTTAACCGGGTCATGGAGCTTCTACTGGCAGTCATTCTCGGAGTAGTTCAAGGAGTTTTTGAGTGGCTGCCTGTCTCAAGCGAAGCCGTCATATCCATAATACTGACACAGCTAGGCAACACAGGAGTTGTAAAATCGGTTAACACCGCTGTATGGCTTCACACCGGAACCATGTTCGCCGCACTACTCTACTTCAGGAAAGAATTCCTCAACCTAATCAGAAAGTTCTTCAGTTCAATAAGGAAGAAAAGCTTCGATAGAGGTTCGGAGGACGGAAAACTTCTTGAATTCGTTTTTGTGGCAACACTTGTCACCGGTATTATCGGCGGTCCGCTCTACTTCCTAGGTCTAAAATCTGCAGCCAACTCG
Source organism: Candidatus Nanohaloarchaea archaeon (assembly GCA_014297435.1). Taxonomy (GTDB): domain Archaea; phylum Nanohalarchaeota; class Nanosalinia; order Nanosalinales; family Nanosalinaceae; genus PL-Br10-U2g16. The sequence continues at coordinate 2,168 of JACOQA010000006.1, forward strand.
CCAGAACTGTTCTCCGGTTTAATGGGTGTCGCCCTCCTGCTTACAGGATTACTACGATTTTACTCGGGCGGAAGTTCGAGACAAAAAGGTTCCACGAATTGGAAAGACTCAATATTTGCAGGAATCTTGCAGGGCTTTTCGATCATTCCTGGTGTTTCTCGTTCAGGTTCAACAGTTTTCGGTCTTCTTTACAGGGATTTTGACCCTCAAACCGCTTTCAGGCTCTCTTTTTTGTTAAGCGTTCCAGCAATACTCGCAGCAAACATCGTACTAAACCTGTTCGAAGGTTTCACGATCACCATTCCACTGATTGTCTCTTCCGCAGTCTCATTCATAGTAGGTTATGCGTCGATCGATCTAGTTCTTAGAATTGCGGATAGAACTGAAGTGGCTTACCTGTGTTTCGTTCTTGCGGCTTTAAGCTTCGTCCCACTCGTTCTCTAAATGACGGAAGACTCTGAGAACTGCGGCATAGTCTTCTTTCTCGTAATCCATCCTCGCTGTAGTATTGTTTGTGCGATTGGATGCCAGACCCATTTCCTGAAGGCTCTTGAGAAGACTCCCTTCTACAGTACTGTTGACAGCACCTTCCTTCCCAGGTTTTACTCTCCTGCCGAGCTTGTCCACCGTGTTGTGTATCTCTTTCTGCTGGAACTCTTTGTAGTAGTTGTCGTAGTGAGATAGGATTGTAGTATCCCACCTGTCTTCAGAAGAATTTTCCATACCTAACTCGTTGAACTCAGAGTAAGCCTTTCTAATTACATCTAGACCGTCAGGGTTGGCTGTCAGATAGTCAAGTTCTTTAGAAATATGCGGTCTGAGTTCTTCCGGAACATCTATCTCATTCTCTTCCAGAAGAAGTTCTGTTTCGACCTGTTTTCGGAAGCTGTACTCGTCCATCAAATAAATATTGAAGATATTAAATTCTTATAGCCTAAATTTGGGTTATGAGAACCGTAACCGTTGTAGGCGGAGGGATTGCCGGGCTTCAGACCGCGGTATTCACGGCAAAAGCAGGAGAAGACACCCTAGTACTTGATACAGGAGAATCACTTGTACACAACACATCAAATATCAAGAACTTGATTGGTCACGAGTCTGTGAGCGGGCAGGAACTTTTAAACTCAGGTAAACAGAAGCTTGAGGACTTCGGAGGAGAATTGAAGGAGGAAAAAGTTGAAAGCGTTGAGAGATCCAAGGATGGATTCGTTGTCAAGACTGCCGAGGAGGAGTATGAATCTGAGTATGTTGTTGTTGCTTCTGCAGGCAGTCTTGAGTTTCTTGACGTAGATGTCGAGTTCGAGAAAGGTGTTGAAGGACCTTACATGATGGAGAAGCATGTTAAGACCGATGATTCGAATAAAGCAGCTGAGAAACTGTATGCTGCAGGTCTAGCTAATTCATGGGAATACCAGACCTCGACCGCTATAGGGGACGGTTCGAAGGCAGCTGTAAACCTTCTATCCGATCTTTACGGTGAGCCGTACACTGATCACGACACATAAAGATTGTAGAACGTCATAATCCACTACCTAGTAGTTCTAAAAAAGATGTAAATAGTGTTCTCTATCTTACCGATATGATTAGCTACAGTTTTGAGAAAAGCAAGAGGTGGCACGGCAAACACATAATCCAGATAGAAAATCTAGAGATCGAGATACCTGGACACCCTGGTCAACAAGGATACAATGCTGTACCCACACTCTACGGACTAAGCAAAGGAAGATGCCTGGAGGACGTGGTCGAAGAAGTCTACGAAGTGGAGTCCCAAAAAGTCCAGAGCAAAATAATCGAAGATGTAGACAAACTGCTGGAAGACGGCAGGATGCCAGAAAAATACAGAGAAGACTTAGAGAGTATAGTTGAAGAAGAGTTTGACTTTTTCAGCTCCGACACTGATCCAGGATTCGGAGTTCCCTAAACCTCCCCCTCAATCTTTCTCATTCCTTCAACCAATCGAAAGCTAGGACGATTCAGTAGAGAATCATTCACGACGAAAACATTACCGTTCTTCACAGCAGAAATATCCTGCCAACTATCTCTTCGATCTATAATTGAAGGATCAAGATTAGATCCGGCACCACAGACATTCAAGATTATCACCTCAGGATCAAATTCCTTCAACTCTTCAAGATCGAACTCCCTGCTTCTACCTTCTTCGATAAAGTATTCGCCATTACATTTCCTGATTAAGTCCGGCATCCAGTTACCGGATACCATGGGAGGATCCATCCACTCCTCACAATATATCCGGGGAGAGCCCTCAAAGGAAACCTTGGAAAGTTCTTCCTTCATTTCTTCAACCAGTTTTTCTGCTTCTTCGGTTTTTCCTACGGCTTCACCTATTTGCCAGAAGCTTTCGTAAACGTCTTCCAGCGTATGCGGCTTTACCTGCAAAACGTTGTACCCTTCCTCCTCTAACCGGTTAACTGCATCGTCCTGAAGATCGTCTGACGCAATAATCAGGTCCGGATCTAGATCATTTATCCTGTCAACTTCAGGGTTAGTCCATCCTCCTATACTAGGCTTTTCACTTACTCCTTCAGGATAGTTGCAGAGAGAAGTGGTCGCAACGACCTGATCCTCCACACCTAGCTTATAAAGTATCTCGGTGTTCGAAGGTGCTAAAGAAACTATTCTCATAATTATTCTTTTCCGAGATAGTTATTTACAGGTTATCTAGATAATCCTGCGCTACCTCTTCAAAAGTAAAGAAACTCACTTTAAGATCGGTTTCACGCTCTATCGCTGACTCAAACACGGTGTCGAAACCATGTAAATCATCCGGATTTCCACGTCCATAACTTTCAAGCGACTCAGCCACAACCTTAACAATTGATCCGAATCCTACTTCAGGTTCAACATCTTCCAAATTAAGCTCATAATCAGAACTATCTCCCGAAACATCTGAATGTTGCTGTATGTACTCCGAAACCTGTGAATGTATAGCTCTCTCATTTCCGATACCGTCCTCGCTATATTCCAGGACCGCTTCCTTCCGCGGTAGATGTCGGTATTCATCTCCGTTCTCAACCTGTTGTTCACGGTATTCAAGCTCTTTCTGCGTATCTTCAAGCAGTTCTACGATTTCACCCTGAGTGGCTCTGGTCATACGCCAATTATAAGTCGACAAGCTTTAATGGTATTGAGATCCATTTCCAATACTATCAGTGACCAAATCATAGAAAGAACATACAAAGAATTTTGACTATTCAGAAAGATTATTGAAGCTGACATATACACCTACTCTTCATGACATTCCGTATAGGCGCTCATGTTTCAATTTCGGGAGGAGTCGAAAAAGCTATCGAAAGACAAGAGGATGAGACAGGAAACTGCGGACAGATATTCGCAGGTTCTCCAAGAACATGGAGTGTCTCAGAATACTCGGATGAAGAAGGCGAAAAGTTCCAGGAAGCAATGAAAGAAGCAGATCAGAAACCATACGTAATCCACTCAACCTATCTTGTCAACCTAGCAACGCCTAAAGACGATCTCTTCGAAAAATCTTTGAACTGTCTTCAGTCAGAGCTCGATGCCGCATCAAAACTAGGTGTAAAATACGTTGTTTTCCATCCTGGCGCACACACAGGTTCAGGAAGAGAGAACGGACTTGACAGGATTGCAGAAGGGATAGACAAACTTGACATACCTGAAAACGTTACACTGCTCCTCGAAAACACAGCAGGTAAAGGAACAACTCTAGGAAAGTCGATGGGTGACCTGAGAGAGATGATGGAAAGAAGCGAGACCGATAACGGCAACATAGGTGTATGCTTGGATACTTGCCATGCGCACGCCGCAGGTTACGACCTCAAATCCGAAGAAGGTTTCAAAGACTTTCTCCAGGAAGTTGAGGAAGATCTAGGAATTGATAAGGTTAAAGTTCTGCACCTTAACGATTCAAAGGACGAGATAGGTAGCGAGAAAGACAACCACGAAGATATCGGATACGGAAATATCGGCGAAGAAGGGTTCTCAAACATAGTTAACTCGAAAGAGCTTGAAGATAAGCCTATGGTTCTTGAGACACCGAGCGATAACCGTGCGAGTTACAAGGAAAATATAGAGAAGTTGAGGGAGCTGCGTAAATAGCAGCCTTCCCCTTTTTAAGAAGTAATTTTATCTAATGTTTCGTACAGGGCTCCGAACAATTCACTGCCATATTCGGTGAGTTCCGCACATTCGCCCATCTCAAACTGAACGTAATCCTCCTTCTCGAGAATTCGTAATTCATGATACCCTTTAGTGTCTGTGTCGACACCTTCTTCATCAAGACATTCCTCTACACTCTCCCATTCTAGATTTCCGCCTTCTTTAACGAGCCGATATGTTAGCTCCACTCTATCCGGATTGCCGCCAAGAAGACCCATAGCGTTCTCTAACTCATCTATTTCAAGTCCTTGTAGAGGATTTTCTCCTTCAATACCCTCTCCATCTTCATAATTGTCTTCTGGACTCATATTGTACCATCATTAATTAAAAGGGAGTTTTAATTCCAAATTTATCAATAGTTCTGTGTTTTTCTACAGGATTTAGCTCGACAACTTAAAAACCATGGTTTCGAAAACAAAGGTTATGCCTCTTCACGGTCTTGAAGCCGACCTAGAGCTTGCAGTACTTGTAATCGGAAGCGCAATAATCTCATACTTAATTGAAGGCGCTATAGTATCAAACTACCTGTTTGCGGGTCTTCTAGCCGGACTTTTCTTCCTGATGGGAACGCACCTAGAACATTTCAATCCTAGGAAGAAGGAGGTTTTGACTGGTTTAGCGTCGGTCTATCTTACAGGTTTGTTAATCGGAGGCGCTTTCTACCTGCTTGGATTTGGACCTGTAATGATAGCTCTAGGACTTTCAGCAGCTTCAATAGGTTCTCCATCAATATGGTCTAACCTTTCCAGCGCTGATGGCAACTTAGCCTCAGAAGTTTCAAGTGCAGCGGTGGTATCATCCATCCTGTTAATTCCATCAATTTCTCTCCTACTGCCTATCCAATTCAACTTCACACCAATTCATGTGGCAATTGCTTACATTCCTATGGTCGCCGGCTACCTATTGAAGACTTCCAGTTTCGAATATGTCCAAGAGGTAAGAGTCCACTTCTCAAAGCTCTCACTGTTCCTAATACTGCTTATAACAGGAATTCAGACCCAGATGTTGATTGAATCAGGCGCATTCATCTCAGTTATATCGATCGTTGGGAAAGCATCTGTTTTCGCAGTCTTCTTCATGACCTGCTTCCTCGCCAGCTATCCTGTCTCAAGACTTCTGGGTTTCAATATAAAGCAGTCGAGGGCGATCGCTTTCTCAAGCTCGTCGAAAAACGTAGCGATCGGTTTCCTACTAGCTTCGATGATTTCACCCGAAGCCGTGGCATCGGTCGGAATCTATTACGCGGTCAGGCAGCTTATGGGTGTCGGAACCGTCGATTTCTTCGATGAAGAGGCGGATATTGCCCAAAGGTTAGGCTTATAAGGTTCTCAAGAGCTAGAGTTTTTACACAGAAACATAAACGATTTTTTGAAGAGGTAAGTTTGAAATGTCAGATATACACGATGATCAGAGAGTAGGCGTCTACGTAGACGTCCAAAACATGTACTACAGCGCAAAAAACCTATACGAATCAAAGGTAGACTTCGACAAGCTGCTTGACGCAGCAGTAATGAACAGAAATCTTATCAGGGCTTCAGCATACGTAATAAAAGCCGACACACCCGACGAAGGAGACTTCTTCGAAGCACTAAGAAGAATCGGCTACGAAGTAAAGATAAAAGAACTCAAGGAGTTCTACGGAGGACAGAAAAAAGGAGACTGGGATCTTGGAATGTCAGTGGACATGATCCAGCAAGCCAAGAAGCTTGATACAATCGTCCTCGTAACAGGCGACGGGGACTTCGCAGTACTTGTCGACCATCTCAAAGCCATGGGATGCAGAGTAGAAGTCATGTCCTTCGGGAAAAGCTCAGCGAAAGAAATCAGAGAGTCTGCCACAAACTTTATCGATATGGACGAAAACCCGGACAAGTTCCTTGTTGACAGGTGAAATTATGAATCTAGACGAGATAGACGCCGAACAAGTTATGAACACAGAGCCTTTAGTTGAAACCAACGACAGAAACCTCGCACAGATCAAAAACACTATGGAGGAAAATGAGGTAAGAGCAATCCCCGTAACAGATACACAGGGAGGATTCAAAGGAGTTATCGGTTACAGGGATTTAATCAGGTTCATCCAGTTCAACCCTGAAAGAACATCGATCGAAAAAGTAATGCACCAGCCTCCCGAGTTCGATGAGGACGACTCCCTTGTAGAGCTGGCAGATCTAAGGATTAACTCAGGCAGAAAATTAATGGTATGCCTTGAAAACGGCGAACTGAAAGGAGTAGTAGGAGACGATGAGTTTATCAAGTACTTCAAGGACGCAGAAGTACTGGAGAAAGCAAACACTCTTGACGTAGCTTCTCACGAACTCAAGACAGTTTTCGAGGAGGACTCTATCGAGGAAGCTAGACACTTCATGCTTGACAACAATATCTCGAGAGTTCCGGTCTTGGATGAGGACGGAAAGCTTTCAGGCATAGTAAGAAGCTCTGACATACTAAGGATGATGGCTCCAAGGGACCGTCAGGACGCGGGAGGTACCTCCGGCGACAGACACGGCTCGGACGAGGTCAAGATGGCAGGCGGAACCGAAAAGAAGCAGTTTTCCGGAGTCACAGCCGACCAGCTGATGAAGGAAGATCCTGTAACCGCAACCGACCACATGAACCTTAAGGATGCCGCTGAACTGATGTCGGAGAGGGGAAGAGGTGAGATAATATTCCTTGAGAACGGCTACCCCGAAAGAATCGTCACGCTGAAGGATATTATCAACTATGTAGAGGGCTTCGCGCCCGGAAAGACGATGATGGTCAACCTCTCCGGTTTAGAGCTTCCCGAGGAAAAAGCAGCTGTACATAACTCGATTAAGAGACAGCTTCAGGGAAGTCTCGGAAGAAAGCTTGACAGACCTGAACAGCTCGATGTCCACATTAAGAAGTCTGAGAAGGATGGGAAGAAGCATCGTTGGGAGCTTGACATGAAGCTTGACTGCGAATACGGACTTTTAACCGTAAACGAAGAAGACTGGGAGCTTTTGGATGCAGTCGACGAAGCTCTGAATGAGTTGAACTCGATCGTGAGGAAGAAGCACGAGAAAAGTACAGAGCACCGTTAAACAGTCTTCTTATCTATTTCCTATTTCTTCGTTACCCATTTTCTCCAGTTTCTTTTCCTGACTTATACCGAACTGGTTCGCGATGCCTTCGAAGGACATGGCTGCGTAGATCAGTGAGATGAATACTGCTGCTAGGATGATGTACATAGGGTACTGGGCCATAGCGTTGCCTTGGAAGAACTGGTTGTAGAACGTCAGGTAAGAGGTGTAAAGTATTAGGAATGAGATTACTAGAAGAAATCTCTTGGAGAACTCCTGGAGCTTTTCCTGTTGAAGTCCTTTGAACGTTGTGAATACGATTATGAACGTCATAATTCCGATTGCCAGGGTTCCTGCAGTGTTTACCGCAAGAATTATCTGCTCCAGACTCATTTTAGACCAGAATTAGAGACGCTTTTTTAAATAGGTCATGCAGTTTTTTTCGAAATATTACTTAAAAATCAAGTCCTAATTCAGAATGTTAAATGTCGAAGACGAACAGAAGAAAAAGAGATACGATTCTTGAACTTTCTAACCTGGAAAGCGGATATGATGAAGAACCTAGAGCTGTATCTCGACTTTTTTACAGAATGATGGATGTCAAACCTGTTGAAACGGTAGGTATCGACTTAAATGTCCTACTTGACCCAGTAATCGATAGATCCCGGTCTACGGACGTTCCCCTAAACCCAACTCAAAAACAGAAAACTAACGAAATACTCGGAACAGACTATGTTGAAGAATACTGGTACGAAGAAGATTCAAGTATAAAGAAGACTACAGGTGCCTTATACACAATAAATACTATCGACAATCTTTCAGAATACTTTGATATTTTGTACCCCGACACCTTAGATAAAGCTGTTGAAGGAAGCAAGTTCTCACAAAAAGCGAGCGATGGAGATACGATAGATACTAGGTATAGTATTTTCAAGGAATTCTTGGAACCGAGAGCGGAACCGCTAGAAGTGGAAAAAGAATTAGAGAGACACGAACTCGAGGACGATGCAATCTATGAAGCGCTCTCAGAACATGATAATCCAGTGATAATAACTTACGATTCAGACTTTGTCACAAAAAACAGATACTCAGATGTGCTGGCGTTACCCCCCGAAATGATGGAGAGAATGATAGAAAACAATCCGGGCAGAACAGGGTTAGCCTTGAAACAGAAATACCTGAGTTAACAACGGACCTCAAGCCTGCCTGATTCGTAAGCTCCTAGAATTCTGCCCGCAAGATCTGAATCTTTCGTAAGTGAAACTTCACCGTTCTTGCCTACTGTGGCTGTAAACAGAAATTCCTCGCCATCATAGACATCAACATCATCACCAGAGTAATCGGTTCCTACATCGATAATCATCGAGTTTCCTCTCTCTTCCACTGAGAACTGTACACCGCTCTTCAAAGTCTTCTTCTTAGGTTCTACAGTAATATCGAGTCCGAGCTCGTCCTCTAGTCGGTCAATATTTTCTCCACCTGAACCGATTACATGAGGTATCTCATCCTCGTCAAGCAATAAACGGATGTGATCGTCGGAGATAAACTCTATCTCTGGGTCGTCAACCCTACCTCTTAGCTCGTGTTCAAGCTGTTTCTTCGCCAGCTTTTGGGCGCTGGACATCTGCTCCTCGTCCTCAACCGGTATAACCACGGTTTCTTCCCCGTAGGTGTAGATTTCGTAGACAGGTTCCTTATTTTCGAGTTCAAGAATCTGCACAACCGGTCTCGCCAAGTCAGCTTCAGTCATGCCCTGAGGGACTTTAACCGTTAGTTCGAGTTTGTATACGTCTGAAACCTCAGCGTTTTCAATATGGACAACTGTGTCACAAATCTGAGGGATCATTCCTAGCTCAACTCTTCCGATCAATCTCTGTACTGCGTCAACAGCTTCTCGAGCATGTACAACTCCAAGCATTCCAACACCAGCCATCCTCATATCTGAATAGACCTCGAAGTCATCAGTCTTCCTTACCTCGTCATAGACCGTGTAGTCCGGTCTTACTAGGAGGAGGAAGTCGCCTGTATTTTCCATCGATTCCTCAAGTTCAGCGTACTGTGTGACATCTGGACCAACATCCAGGTCTCGAGGCTTCTCCATTGTTTTCATGACGTTGCCCTGTTCCTCGTAGTATTCTGTAAGTGCCTGTGCGAATGTTGACTTTCCGTGACCTGGAGCTCCCGCAATCAAAACACCTTCAGCCTTTTCCCCAAGTCTTTCAAGCAGTTTGTCGGAGAGGTCATAGTCTTCAAGACCCACATCCGCCACCGGTCTTACGGCGGTAATTTCGGATGCTTCGGAGAAAGGAGGTTTCGCAATCGCGATTCTATAACGTCCGATCTGTACAACTGTCGCACCCTCCTTCTCTAGTTCTACTAATCCGTCGTCAGAGAACTCTGCGGTCTCAATAGTTTCTTCTATCAACTTGTTTATCTCGTCGCGTTCCATGACTTCGTCTCTAATTTCTTCAAGTCCGAATTCACCGGGAATACCTCTCTTCGCTTTAGGAATACTTCCCTGTTTCAGGTGGACGGACATAGTTTCATCGTCAAAGAATTCTTTCAGTGAGAAAGTTTCTACAGCTTCTTTCTCGAAAAGCCTGACTTCAATTCCTTTAGCTTCGGCAACTTTGGACTGTACAATATCTCCTGTGTAAAGTGTGGCGTCCATTTCTTCTGCGACATCCCTGATTAACGCATCGATTCTTCCTGATTTCGCAAGTTCAATCTCTTCCATGTTGGGACGTCTTCCGGTAAAGTTTACGTTGAAGCCTTTCTCTTCGCCGATTTCTCTGAGCTTTCTTATTTCCTCGATCCCTATGTGACCTATTTCTAGTCCTTTGTTGGCCTGGTTCTCGATCTCATCGACAACAAACTCCGGTATAACTACCTCTTCATCTATCTCACCTTCTTCCGCAAGTTTCGACATCTTTCCGTCTACAAGAACCGAGGTATCAGGAACAATACTCATCTTATTACAGTTTAAGTTGGAGAACGAAGATTCAAAAGTCTGAAAGAAATAGATGTAAAAGAAAATTCTAAGGTTCGAGGCGTGAACCAAGCATCTTCAATGAGTTCTTGAGGTCTTCACCTAACTCTGACTCAAGACCTTCATCTCTCCAGTCTCCGATTCGAATCGATACTGTTGGCTGTGATGCTCCGATTTCTTCACCTATCTCTAACTGTGTCTTATCCGAATCCATGTACTCCTGAAAGCCGGTTGTCCATGCGGAGTTTCCGGTTCCAGCTGTCTGACGGTTGTTTGTTAGTTTCTCGAACATCTGGTCGACAGCTCCATACTTTCCATCAACGAATCCTGGGTGGTCTGGACCTACTGATAGTCTTTTTCCACCCGTAATTGTGTGGTTCGATGTTCCATAAGTTTCTGGTGTATTCTGGACTGAGTCGGCAAGGAACTCTACTTCTTCAACTATCTTATTCGCATCTTTGGTTAGTTCGCCATCGCTGTACAGTTCTGTTCCTTCAAACTGCTCTAGAGCTTCATCGTTGCCGTTGTATGCGTCGACAAGTGTTTCAGAGCCAACCTTTGCCACTGTTGAGAGCATGTCGTCCATATATTCGCCGACTGTTGGTTCTCCATAGTCTTCGGATTCTTCTTCGTAGGTTTCTTCGGTTTGGTTGTTCTGGGGCTTTAGAGGTCTTGTAACCTCTGAGGATCCATCAAAATCTGCAATGGATTCGCTTATTTCCTCCATACGCCTCTGTTGTTTGTTCAGGTGGTCTTGGTATCGTCCCATAACAGGTTCTTATGTTGTCATCATATAGTGACAATTAAATATGTTGTGCTGAATCCTCTACTTTCAACCCACATGAAGAAAAAGTCTATTCGATCTGTTCAATCGAAAAGCGCTCTCTCAACCGTCTATCCTCGCCCTCAACCAGATCCTCTATACTATCGACAACTCCGTCCACACCCATCTGTACTAAATCACTGGTTGGGAGATCGATCTCACCCTCTATGTCTCTTATTGCCAGCCTACGTGAGACCAGATATCCACGATCCTCCATGCTTGCGTATCTTTTGGACTTCCTTCTCTCCTCCTCAAGCTCTTGTCCGGTGAGATCTTTCAGCCAGTCAACCCGTTCCCTTAATGTATCTGTGTCGGGCTCAACGCCGTCCGGAGAATAGATGCCAGAAGTCCTTACATGAACTTTCAGGAATGCTTCAGGAAATGTTCCGAAGAAGTAATCGTCCTTAGAGTAGTCATCAATATCTGAGAGTGTTTGAATATCCTCCTTCCAGCCATCAAACTTACTTTTCTCGTATTCTACCACCTTTTCTAAGCTCTCTCCACTCTCAATCCGCCTTGCGATATTTTCCTTATGTTCAATAAACTCCGGCAACATCTCATCTACGCCAGAATACTCCGAATAAACATCGTCTATGACTTCAAGATTTCTTTCGATAATCCTTGTGTCGTTTTCAAGTAGAACCGGATGTTCGTAGCCGAGCGCCAAGGCTCCAAACAGTTCGTTTGCAGCGACTTTCTCGACAGAGGTTTCAGTTTCTTTGGTATAGGGAATACTGGAAACCAGGTGTCCTGCCGACTCCACTACCTCTGTGATGGGCACCGGATAACTTTCATCAATTAGTTCTTCTGCGCCATCTACCGGAGTAAATCTCTCTGACATCTCTTCAGCATAGGTTTCTGGATGGCTTAGTTCTGCATTAAAATAAATTCCTTCCGGAAGTTCCCCAATTCCAACCTTTATATCTAAAACCTCGTCTATTTCAATACCCCATTTACTTCTCAGGCATCCTACTGTTTCGAGGTACTTGGCACCTACTTCTCTCTGGACCTCTTCGTCCACATTTTCGGAGTATATATCTGCTTTCCAGCCTATCGCCATAACAGTCTATCCACATTTAGAATTCAAACTTTAAACATGCTTTTGTTATACTCTGGTGAAAACATTAGAGGTTGAGACGATCCAGTCTAACCCCTCCTCTAATAAGTCCTCCCTCGTAGTTGAAACCGTCTTCACCTATTACCCCTCTAAGACCGGCATTCGACAGTCGGGACTCAAGCTCGTCTCCATATTCGTGAGATTGAATCTCTTCCAGCCTGTGTCCATCATCAAAGAAGAGGCTTGCCATCTCGTAGAACTCAGCTTCTGAATCATGTTCACGTTTGAACTTTCCGATTGTCGAAGCTTCGTTTTTCCTGAGATATTTATGAAGGCTTAAATTTTCATCAAGGGCTTCGTTTAGTACCTCCACCATCTCCTCGTCCTTGAAATCCTCCAGGATCTCGTTGCAACGTTTCTCTGAACCTAGCTTCTCTATCTTTGAAGCCCAGTTATCGTAGACCAATTGTCCTTTGCTGGTTAGTTCATCCCCCTCCATCAAGCCTAGTTCGTTGAGACACCCCTGTTTGTAGTCTATTACAGGGTTGGAGTATTCCTCTAATTCTGATTCAGCGGAAAGTCTCATTACATCAAGACCGCCGGTGAAAAGTGTCTGGTATAGAGGCTCCATTAACTCGTCTTTGTAGTTCTCTATAGAATCTTCTTGAGATTCCTCAATAGATTCGTCTTTAGAAGGCTTAGTTTCAGGTGTTTCGGGCACAGAATCGAATTCGAACCCCCCTCTTCTCCTTTTTACCGGTATTGGTTCGCCTTCGTCATCTTCAGGAAATTTAGAATCTTTTTTCTCCATGTATTCTTCTGCTTGAGGACCTTTTCCAGACATCAATAACATCCCTACAGAATAACAACTATAATATACCATATGATTTAGGACTTTCAGGTGAATATTCGTTTGTCTCCAACACGGCAGGGTTTATAAGGTAAGATCATGAATTCAAACGACAGAACGTACGACATGTTGTGGGGGAGGGGAACAGGTTCTCCACAACATCTAGTATGACAATTCACAACAGAGGTAACTATACCGGTGCAATGCGCCTACTGCGACCACGAATCAACCAAAGTAATCGACACACGCGAGACCACAGAAAAGGTCCGCAGAAGAAGAGAATGCAAAGAATGCGGTAGACGCTTCACAACCTACGAAACAGCCGAAAAACTCGACATAAAAGTCGAGAAAGGTGACGGAGAAATTGAAGACTTTGACGAAGAAAAAATCCGCTCCGGAGTCTCGAAGGCAGCCGAAAAAACCTCCGTAACCGAAGACCAAGTTGAAGAAATAATGGAAGAAGTAAAGAAATCGGTTCGAGGCGAACAGAAAGTAAAGTCGAAACGCATCGGAGAAGAAGTAAAGCAGTCACTCAAGCAGAGAGATGAAGTAGCTTACATGCGGTTTGCCTCTGTATATGACTCGTTTGACGACGCAGAAAGCTTCATGAAAGAAGCAGAAGCGTTGAAGACCGAAGACTAAAGTTTTCAGTTTCACAGACACCTGTTCCATATCACATTATCCTCACAAAAGGTGCATACAATTAATGACTGAAACAAAACAGAAGACTTCGTTCAAGCTACCAGTAAAAAGAGTAACAGGCGACACTGTCGAGGAGAGACTCACAGAAAACGCCTATCAGAGAATTCTTCCATCCAGATACCTCCTGAAAAACGAGAAGGGAGAGAATATCGAGGAACCGGAAGAACTTTTCGAGAGAGTAGCGAAGAACGTTGCGCAGCCCGATAAAGAATACGATGACGTGGATTTCGAGGAGAGCTGGCAGGAGTTCTTCGACCTGATGAGTAATCTGGCGTTCATGCCTAACAGTCCTACACTGATGAACGCAGGAGCAGACCTCCAGCAGCTTTCCGCATGCTTCGTAGTCCACCCGGAAGACGACATGGACTCAATCTTCTCGAAAGTTCACGACGCAGCCAAGATCTTCCAGTCAGGAGGAGGCATGGGTTACCCGTTCCACCTCATGAGACCAAAAGGAGACATCGTCTCAAGTACTGGAGGAGTCAGCTCCGGTCCTATGAGCTTCCAGCAGGTGTTCGACACCATGTGCGGAACGATCAAGCAGGGCGGAAAACGTAGAGGAGCCCAGATGGGAATCATGAAAGTCGACCACCCTGACATCCTCAGATTTGTAACAGCTAAGAGAAAGGAAGGAAACCTTTCGAACTTCAACATCTCCGTAGGAATCACAGAGGAGTTCATGGAAGCTGTCAAGAACGACGAGGAGTACACACTAGTCAATCCAAGAACTGAAGAGCCTTACAGGGTAAAGGAGATGACAGCCGAGTTCTACAACTCGGACGAAGAATGGTACCCTGAAGCAGCAGGTTCAGACCAAGGTAAAGACGACAACTTCTGGAGAGACTTCGCCTCCACTTTCGGAGAAGAAGTACAGCAGTACGATATTGACCTAGAAGTCGGTGACAAGATGACACTTCCCGCAAGATTTATCTGGGAAACCTTGATTGACGGCGCATGGAGAAACGGAGAGCCAGGACTCTTCATGTACGACGAAGCCAACGACATGCACTCCTTCGATACAGACAAGCATCCTGAGCACACAATCGAGGCCACAAACCCTTGTGGAGAACAACCTCTTGAAAACTATGAGGCATGCAACCTCGGACACATCAACCTTTCCGTACTTGTGGACGACAAAGGAGAGGGAGAAGCTCTTACATTTGCGGAGTGGAAGCAGAGAAACGGCGACAAGTACGATCTCTCGACACAGGAAGGACTTAACCAGGCTATGCAGGACTACATCCCTGAAGCCATGGACATGGAACGTTTCGAGTACACCGCAAAAACGGGAATGAGGTTCCTCGATAACGTTGTAACCATGTCAGACTTCCCATTAGAAGAGATCGAGGACACAGTTACGGACTTGAGAAAGGTTGGACTTGGTTTGATGGGCTTCGCACAGATGCTTGTCCAGCTAGGAGTCCGTTACGGTTCTGACGAGTCTGTTGCCGCAGCCAAGGAAATCCAGAGATTGATCACACGTTACTCGATCGAAGAATCCAACAGACTTGCGGATGTAAGAGGAGAGTTCCCTGAATGGGAGAAATCCAAGTGGGCGAATCCAACAGAACATGAGGAATGGTTCAGAGATTACACAGGAGGACTCGATCCTGAAGACTTCGAGGACGGACTTAAGATGAGAAACCACAACACAACCACGATCGCACCTACCGGAACAACTTCCATGATCGGGAACACTTCCGGAGGATGTGAGCCGATCTACAGCTTGGCTTACTTCAAGAACGTTGCGAAGGACATCCAGGGAGAGGACATGCTCGTAGAGTTCGACGACTACTTCATCCGTGCCTTGGAAGCCAACAATGTAGATGTAGAAAAGGTCAAAGAAGCTGCGCAGGAGAAGATGGAGAACAACGAATGGGAAGGCGTAGAAAGTATTCCTGACGAAGTTCTTCCTGCACACGTTAAAGAGATCTTTGCGACCGCTGACCAGGTCACACCTGAGGAACACATCGATATCCAGGCAGCGTTCCAGGAACACAACCACTCAGGAATCTCGAAGACCTGCAACTTCCCTAACGAAGCCTCGAAGGACGATGTAAGAGAGGCTTACATGCGTGCTTATGACAAAGGTGTCAAAGGCATGACAGTCTACAGGGACGGAACAAGAGACACACAGGTCATGCAGACCAACAAAGAAAACACGTTGACCGATATGGACAAGGTCGACATGCTCTCAGAGATCGTCGAAGAGTTCGGAGGAGCCAAAGAACTTCTCGAATCCAACGAGTTCGAAGAAGTAGTCAGTCAGACAGGTCTCCAGATCCAGGACGAAGACACTGAAGATCTTTCACAGGAAGTTACGCAGGAAGGTGTAGAAGCTGAATCAAGCGAGGAAGGCGGCCACACCTCGATGGGATCAAACGAGAAGGTCAAGGAAAGGCCTAAGATCGCGACAGGTACCACTCAAGAAATTGAGACTGCTTACGGCGACCTGTTTGTGACTATCAACAACTCGAAGACCAACGGACCGATCGAAGTATTCGCAAGGGTTGGCAAAGGCGGAGGCTACACACAGTCCTTCACCGAAGCACTTGGAAGAACAATCAGCCTTTCACTTAGATCCGGTGCCGACGCGGAAGAAGTCATCAAGCAGCTGGACGATATCCGTTCGCCGCAGATTTCCTGGGACCAGGGAGAGCAGATTCACTCCGTGCCTGACGCTATTGCGGAAGCGATGAAACGTCACGTCCAAGGACATGGAGGGTCGCAGCAGACAGTTGACTCGTTCGATGAAGAAACAGAGTCGAAGACCCAGACCAAGACCGAGCAAGAAGAGAAAGCTGACGCCGCAAAAATTGTCCAGGACGGCGGAAACCCTGAATGCCCGGAATGCGGAGGCATGCTTGTCCTGCAGGAAGGCTGCAACAAGTGCCCTGATTGTGGGTACTCGAAATGTTGAATAAGGGGTCAACACCCCATTTCTATTATTTTTTAATTAAGAAACAAGAGAACTGAAGAGATTAACAATTTCGTCATTTCTTAACAAAGATTCTAAACCTTCATCTACATTAGAGTATTGTTCATTAATACCTGAAACACTCTCTAAACTACCTTTCCATAGTACCGTAGTAAAGAACCCTTTCCTATGGCCTTTCCTATCTAAAAGATAGTTTTCATTAATAATTAAATGTTGGTTCTCGTTGACTACATCACCAATTTTTATCTCCACCTTTGAACCCTTATGCCTTTGTTCTATGCGATTCTTGATTGAGTTGTTAAATTCCATTAAACTAGTTTTGTGATCAGAAACGGATTCTTCTAGATTAACGTCTGTATCAGCCATCAAAATTATCTTTTCAACTCTATTCATTAGGGTCGGCACAAAATGCGGTACTACTTTTTTCAAGTTAGATTTTCCCCCTTCTGCTTTCACTAGCACTTCAACATCAGGATTTCCAACAAGATCCCTTATTTTGTCAGATTGTTGATTTTTAAGCCTACTGTGTTTTAAACATTGGCCATCGAAAGTCTGAGGAGTTGAAATTGTATTGACTTTCTCACATAGTTTCTCAAAGAACTTCAATTCATTTTTGCCTTCACAAAATATCATGATTCCCATCATAAACCCCTTAGGTCAATCTGGAGATCTTTCAGATGCTCAGTAGCCCCAACATAATCAAATTCTTCAACAAATCCTCCTGTCTTAAACTGGAATAATCTTAATTCTTCTTTCAGAAATTCTTTCTCTTCTTCGTTAAAGTGATCAGCAAAGAATTCATTAATAAAGTCATTATCATGGGTCGTGATAAATAATTGAATATCTTCCTCCTTGGATATTTTAACTAAGAAAGAGACCAATTCCCTGATATAACCAGGATGCATGTGATTTTCGGGCTCCTCGACCAGTACAACTTTATTTTCTTTTTCGTCTATAAGCCGCCAAAGAAATCCCACTATCGATTTGAAACCATCTCCCATGAATTCAAAGGGTATCTGATATTTTTGACCATCCTCTTTGAAGACTAAGCTATCCAAATCAAAGGTTTTCAAATTGTCCAAAATCCCATTCTCTTTAATATAGTCTCCAATATCATCAATTTTAACTGCGTTATCCTCTTCGTCCTTTTCTAAGCCTACTCTGTCAAATTTTGCAGATCTTATAAATTTGAGATTCTCTCGGGTTGCGGGTTTTGATAGAAAACCGCTGCGATTGTGAGGATGTCGAAACACGAAATCTCTGATAAGATGGTTCTTCACGATCTCCTCATATTCATCTAATCTCTCGTTATCAAGGATATCTTTTCTTATTTCTTCTCTATCTCTAAATAAAGGTTGTAAAGCTCCAATATTATAGAAAATATGCGACCTATCATTTACCTTGACTACCAAAAAATTATCCTGTATCTTAGATTCTTGGATTTCTGTTATCCTCTCTTGAATAACATCTTCAAATGCTTCTTCTATAGAATCAAGAACGTCTTTTACTTTAAACTCATAATCAGCATCCAAATTATCTCTTAAGTCATTTAATCTAACTTCAAGTTGATTTCTATGAAATAGAGATTTTTTAGAAGCCATCATTAAGTTATCTTTGGCTTCTTTCTTATCAATATATTTTAAAATAATCTCTTCAGTTTCATCATCAATTTGTCCAGTTAAAGTAGCTTTATTATAGTCTCTATTAATTAGAGAATCAATATTCCTACTGTAACCCGATATTCTTGTAGGGCGGTATAGAAGTTCCAAAGATTGCAGGAAAGAGGTTTTTCCAGTGTTGTTGCGGCCAGTAATAAGGTTAAAACGGCCGGGTTCTAACTCCAAGTCCTCTACTCCCTTATAACCTATGACGCTCACCTTATTGATTTTATCTGACATATATTGGTACTAGTTATTTCCAAACAATTAAAAGATAGTGCGTTTTAATTAACTACTCGAACATAAGTAATTTAATATCCGCTCCTAATTTAACTCTTAGTTATACTTCTCTACACATGGGGGATTGGGGAGAAGAATTCAACGCACTTCTAAACGGCGAAGAACCAGAAATCAGAACTCCAGGAGATATATCCAAAGTTCTTGACCGCGAAAACAGTTACTGGCATCCTACACAGGTAAGAAACGTGGAAAGACAGGAAACAATCGACAGAGAGTACGCTTCAAGTATGAACAAAGCAATAGCGACCGCTTATGAACAGCATTTTGCGGACGATTATCAGTCAGAGAAAGCTGACCGGGGGCACATGGATGTAAGACTTACTTTTACTCCGAAAGCCCAAAACTGGTCTGTACAGGTAAAATCATGTAACTACTTCCGGAAAGCCCAAGACAGTGTCAGAACAGGATCTTTCACTTTCAGAAAGGATGACTATCAAAAGATGGAGGAGAAATCATTTATCCAGTTTTACGTTGGTCAGACATTTTTCGACGATGAAAGGGATTTTGAGGGCGAAGTGATCCAAGTAGTAAACGATGAAGGACGTGAAGCGTATGTTGAGAAAGTGGGTCAGATGTTGGTTCCTAAGCATGTTTTCGACCAGCACTTTGAACCGGATTGGAACCGTAGCGGAACCTGGAATCTGAAGTGGACAGAGGTGTTCGGAGAGGTTCCTGCAGAGAGTCCTATCTTTGGTTTTACATTTGAAAATTACTCGGAAATTAACAACGAAGACCTGTACAAGCTCTCCGATTTCAAAGCTTGATAATTCCTTCTTTATGGTACAGAGCCCTTTAAAAGGGAAAGGATTATCTAACGTGGCGACCGCTTAATAAGCTTTTACCCATAAGTTACAACACATGTCTGGGCTTGAAGTCGTAGAGCAAATGCTGGGAGAGGAAAAAGCGGAGAACCTAAAGGAAGCAAGAAAGCATCATGCCGACATAACTGAGGAGGAGAGAAAAAGAATTAGAAACACAAACAGGGCTCTAGAATATACAACTGAAACAATTGAAGACCCTGAAAGAGATTTTGAGATATCGACCGCGATGATTCTATGGGGTGGTAATACGCCTGAAGAGCTTTCATCGCTCTTCTCGAGGGAGAGAGTCGTTGATGCGATGGTAAATGACATGCAAGAAGTACGTGAAGGAAACTACAATAAAGTTGATTGGAAAGGATCAGAGCTTCTAGAAAGCTTCAGGCATCATGTCACAACCAACAATCATCCTGCTAACAAGATGATAGATATTGAAGATGAGAACGATTACGATTCCAATCTTTCATCCTTGAGGGAAGATATAAAGAGTTGGTTCAAAGAAACAAGAGAGAACTTCCATAAGATGCATAATGAGAATGGACTCCTGCGAGATTTCGACCCTAAAAATATCGGAGACAGACCAGAGATGAGAGAGACGGCGAAAGAAGCCTACGATTCTAGAGAACCAGAGGTCCCTGAAGTCTCTAAACCAGTTGCAACTGAAATACTAAAATTCCTTGTAGAAGATCGCATCTACCTTTCACCTCCTGAAGAGAATTCTAAGGCTGTTAGAGAAGATGAAAAAAGAGAAAAAACGTTTGAAACCAAACACTCAAGAATAGACTGGGATGGATTCAAAGAGAAGTATAGCTCAGTTCCCGGAGACGAAATGAGAGAACTATATGAGATTGCAGCCAAGTACCAGGACGAGGACGGAATTATCGACTCCGATCTACTTGGAAAAATAACAGCAGACATCAACGGAATGGACGTAAAATATGATGCCGATGAGAAAGATCTAGCCGAGAACTTCGGAGAACTGAAGAGAGCTGTCTCCCAGGTAGAAGATCTTGACTATGGTTTGCCTGTAGGCGGAAAGGAAAGAGAGCTTGAGGCATTAGCAAGAACCATTCAGAACGTTCAGGAATTTTACGAGAAAGAAACCTACAAAATCAAGCGAGAAGCCTAGCTATTTTTCTCCACAAACTTTAGTATTTTTATCACAATTATAGCTCAGGGGGAAACTATTTTTGTTAGTAAACAGGAATTCTGAAGATTCTGAAAATCTGATATACGCCGCTCTCAAAGCTCTAGGCGGAGAACCTAGAAGCTATCATCCACGTTTCTACGTAAATGAGTGGGCAGAAGCAGCACACGATCCTCTGATAGAACATCCTGAAGACGTTAAAGAGGACTGGTACAGACCTAACCTCGAACCCTTTACACATGATATCAATGAAGCACATGAAAACTACCTCGCTGAGAATTTGCATATGGAGAGAATGAATGGACAGGGAGCTTACAGATCAGATGAATTGGAAGGGGAAGAACTTAACCAAGCTAAGGAAGTCGATCTAGTTGTAACCGAGGGACCTTTCAAAGATACTTTGGTTCAGGCTAAATGCGCTGCATTAAGAGTCACGAGAGGTGACAGACCGGCTGGAGGTCACAAGAGTACTCCTGGAGGAATCTACATGAGAGACAACCTTCCTGATCTGAGAGATGACTGGGATCAAGATGCATTACTTTATGTGTCAATACATTATCCTAGAACCGATTTTGAAGATGATTTACCTGTTCCGACTGTTCCCGTTGTTGAAAAAGAGGACGAAAGGCTGGACGACAGCAAGCTTGAAACAGCGTATGTCGGAGACTTTATCATGCCGGTCAAAAGGGTTCTTGAAGAAGTTGAGTTCTATCCAAGCGGTTACCGTAACTGGGAGTGGCCGGACGCTTTAGGAGAAATACCTGAACCAGATTGCCTAGTTGATAGATGGCTTAAAGATTCCTTTATTTCTGAGAATCTTCCTTGATGCCAGAAAAAGGGGACTTTTGCTTAAGTGGTCCTGAGACATAGAATTGATTCTTTCCAAAACATTGTAGTTTTTAGATCCATTGAGTTCTCTCTGCTCTCCGATTTAACGTTGTACAATGCATCTCTATCAAAACAGTATTGGTTAAAAGCCTTCAGCTCTACAGATAACAGGTCGAGAGGTTAAACCTGGAACTATGGTAATGATTAAAGGAAATCATACGGTAGAGGATCTGATCAGAGCTTCAAGAATCGATGAAGTTGATGCGCCTAAAGGTTACTCTTGGAGAGCTCTTGATCGTATAGAGGAAGAAAGTGAAGGATTGGATAGTATCTCTGAACTGAACGATCAGCACCCCGAAAGGATGAAGGACGGTTCGGAAATAGTCTTAAGCATGGAGGAATACCTTGAAGAACTTCCGGACTATGCGAGTTGGCAGCCTGAAAACATCGATTCTTACAGAGCGGAGAGAACTGTTAACTATGATTTAATCTTGTCAGTAGGTCCTGATCACGAGAGTTTTAGGAAGGTTCTGAAAGATGAAGGGTACAGACCTTTTTGCGATTCGCAGTGGGAAAGATTAACCTTGAATCTTTTGAGCATAGCAGATTCAGAGGCAGCGGATAGAAAGGCGTGGGAAAACGCCAGCCAAGAACTTTCAGGTCATAAGTGGGAAATCAAAGGTGTTGTCGATAGATGGGTTTACGAAGATATAATTGATGATCCGTCGGATTACTGAGGTTCTTTCTCTTTTTCGACCCGCTTATCTTTTCTAAGCCATATTCTACGGAACCCTATTGAAAAACCAATTGAAATCAGTTAGATGAAGGCTCCTGTAGATAGAAAGACCTTCGGTATAAGCTGAATCTGGTAATAAATCTGTTGGAGAGTGCTGATCGTCAGAGTAGTTGAAGAAGAAAATTAAAAGAGTTTTTAGGCGCTTATGCCCGATGCCCCGAGACAGCTCCGGTGTATATAGCCATCAGCAGTTGTAACGAAGCTGTGACTTGATTTGACACGTTTACCGCAGAAAATGCAGTTGCCGTAGCTGTTCGAGGACATAACTTGGACACCTCATATACCAAAAGAGATTGACAGTTGAAAAATGTTTGACAGATCGAAAGGTTTCAATCGAACATTATGTATAGGCACTAACGTTAAGTGAAGAGATAGGTGAAAGAATTGAAAACGGTTAACATAATTTAAAGCTGAGGTTAGACAGTTTTTACAGTAAGTAGGGGTCGTAGCTCAACTTGGGAGAGCGTCCGCCTCCAGAAATAGTTCTGGAGGGATGAGGCATTCAGCCAATGATTAACCCTTTTTCGGAGATAGCGGAAGGTTGCGGGTTCAAATCCCTCCGACCCCAAATATTCTAAGAAAAAAATTAACGGAAGTAGATATTTTTTAGTTGGCGAACGCTAGAAGTGTCGAAACGTACGATGCAGCAAGCACTGCCGCCAACAAAGTCAGCAAAGAGATCGCTTCTGTCAGCTCTTTCCAGTCTCCTTCAAGCATGTCCGCGATTGTTGCGGAGACGAAACTCACCGCTGCCATAACAGCGACACCTAGAAGTGTGCCAGCGTAGCTGGGGTTCAGCGAGAGACTGAACGCCGAAAGTATGATGAAACCGTAAAATATAGGTTTCGCGATCTCAACCGATTTTTCTGTCGAAATAAACTCGTCTTTCATAACAACAAACTCGTATAAAACATTCAATTCGCCTAAATAAAAGTACCGTGATTCATGAGAAAGATGGCATCCATATCGAAACCAACGAGAAGGTTGTAGCCGACGCAAGAACAGCTAAGGGAGATATTAACTTTGTATCTCATGCCCATGCGGACCACGCAGCCAAAGAAGACGGCAGATTCGTCTGTTCCGAACTTACACGAAAGATAATGTCCGAAAGATTTGATGTGGAAATGGAGAGGTATGAAAACAGTAAAATAGAGCTTATTGAATCCGGTCATATCATAGGATCCACCTCCGCACTGATAGACAACCAGATACTTTACACAGGAGACTTCTCACCAAGAGACAGACTCTACCTAAACGGTTTCGAGCCAGTAGAAGCTGAAAAGCTGATTATGGAGACTACGTACGGAACTCCCGCTTACAGGTTTCCCTCCCAAGAAGAAGTAGAGAAAAGAATCAAGGACTGGGTTGCAGACAGTAATGGACCTCTAGTTCTTTTTGGATACTCACTGGGAAAAGCGCAGAAAATACAGCAGATAGTACAGAAATCAACTAGTAGAGATCTTATTGCGCATGACGCTATCAAAAACATGAATGAAGTAATTGAGAAACATACAGACCTTGAATTTAGAGCCAAGCCTTACGACAAAAATAAAGACGTTTTGGAGGAAAACGGGATACTTTTTGCGCCTTCAAGAAGTTCTCAAGCCGACTGGATGAAAAAAATTGTCGACAAGTATGGCGTGAAGAAAGCAGGCTTCTCAGGATGGGCGAACACCGATTCATTCAGGTATAGAGGAGGTTACGACGAGACCTTTGTTTTGTCCGACCATGCCGACTTTGATGAGCTGGTGGAAACAGTTGAGAAGGTTAATCCGGAAAAAGTTTACACTCATCACGGTTTTGACGAGGAGTTTGCTTCTTACCTGAAAAGAGAGAAAGGAATCGACGCCCGCGCATTAAAACATAACCAGTCAAGCCTTACTGACTTCTAAAAAAAACTTGATCTCAGTTTGAACCGGTGAAGAATATCCTGTCGAGAGCTGCATCTACAAACTTCTCCTCTTTATCCTCAAAAAGAGGTGCGGCATCCTCCACCGCCATCCTTCCTCCAGATGTAAGTTGTTTTCCGAACTCTTTACGTGCCGAACTCAACACATCGACTTTACCAGTTAGATGCTGTCTGATTTCACGATTTTGTTCTTTACCGTGGGAATCAAAATCAGTTAGAATAGCAACTCTATCGCTTCCTCTTTCTACATCTTCCGCCAGGTCTTCATGGGTTCTTTCGGCTGATTCAAAGATCTTTCCTTCGAATCCCAGCATCCTCATCACTCTTCTATCGGAGAAACCTTCTACAATTATAGAGTCAACGTCTCTGTCGAGTTTTTCCACCTCTTTTTCCAGACGGTTTCTTTCCTTGAACTTCTCTACATCCATAACTGGGGTAAATTAGGGACTCGAAGTATAAATACATGGATTCGAACGAAAGCATGGTCGACTACCTGGTTGAAATGGAAAAGATCCAATCTCCCGAGGTAGAGCAAGCTTTCAGAAACGTAGACAGAAAGAGGTTCATGCCAGACGATTTCAGGGATCGGGCTTACGAAGATCGTCCTTTCTCACTCGCGGAGAATTCGACTATATCCGCTCCTCACATGGTGGCGATCGACACAGAACTACTCGAAGTCAAAGAAGATTCTAGTGTTGTAGAGGTAGGTTCCGGTTCGGGCTACCAGCTAGCGATACTTTCAGAACTAGGTAAAGAAGTGAAAGGCATCGAACTTAATGAGGAGCTATTCAAATCTTCGAAAGAAAAGCTTTCCGACCGTGAAAACGTCGATGTCTTCCATGGCTCCGGACTAGAACCTTTGAAAGAAAATTTCGACCGTATTCTTTTTTCATGTGCTGTCGAATCTATCGAACCGTTCCTTGAAAAATTAAAGGAGGATGGGGTCATGGTGGCGCCGGTTAACGAAGAGTTGGGCACACGTCTGAAGAAATGGAAGAACGGCACAGTCTCTAATCATGGCTTTGTTCGTTTCACGGATTTCAGGTAACTTTCCTTTCTATTTCCTTGCTGAGAACAGGGTTAACTGCGGACTGGAAGAAACTTCTTACAGTATCTCTGTACGCCTCGAAAGACTCCTCTGTATCCAGATATGAGATATCAAAATCTTCTGTAACGGTTAGTTCGTGGCTAAAACGTCCGTTCTTGAATCCTCCAAAGTCTTTCCTCGAGTTAACAAGCTTCTCTCTCATACGGGACTCAGCTTCCTCAGGTATCTCCGCAAACACTTTATGCGTCACATCGTCGTGAGAAACAACTTCAAGCCTGAAACCTAGGTCTTCTGTATCCTTAATTTTTATCCTGTTGTCTCCGTACTCTTTTTCTGTTCTCACTTTAGGTGTGAATAGCTCAGCGATGGTCTCGGTCGATACAACCCCCAGAGTTTCCATAACCTCTTTTTCAACCTCTTCAGGTTGTAGAACAAAACCGGACTCGACAGGTTCGAAAGTGCTTACCGCAGCGTAGAAAACTTCTCTGTCCATAGATTCAAGCCTCTCCCTTACCTGTTCAACTTTCTCCTTAACTCCTTTCACTGCGTCCCAGGAGTAAGGAATGTCGAAAAGTAGGGCGCTTTCACGCTCTTTGTGAGTCATTACTGCGTCGACAGGAAGTTTGAAATCAAAACTGCTTAAAGGCGGTCTTTTCAACTCAAGTTTTGTATAATCCCTCTCCAGTTTTTCCAAAGGCTCTAATGCAGCGTTCACACGGTTCTCAAAAGGTTTCAAAGACCTGAATAGAAGTCTTGCCTGGCTCTGAGAAAGCTGCTTTCGTTCAACCATCTTCGCAACATCCCTCACCACTCTATCAGTATCTGTATAAACTAATTCCGACTGCAGGAACTGGTGAAGTGATTTGAACTCTACTGCTTCAAAGTCTTTCAGTGACGGTTTTCCTGAGCTGTTGATGAATATTCCTCTGTATTTGTGGTCGGAGACTTCTTCCACATCAAGACCTGTGTCTATCGGGTTTGTCTTCAGCTTTTGAATATACTTTTTCATTCTGTCAAGGTCTTCTTCGCCTACTTCAGGTTTCTTCTTTGCGTCAAGAACCCAGACCTCTTTCTTTCCCTCTCTACTTATCCTGGCAAAGGCATCCGGTCTAGAGTTGTTGCTTAGAGAACCGACTCTTTCGAAGAAATCGAAATATCCTTCATACTGTCTGAGTACATCGAGTACGTCTCTCTGGAATACTTTCCAGCTCATTCTATTACCTCGTAGCTGTCGATCTTTCCGTCACCGTCCATGTCTTTTCCTTCTACGACCCTGTAGAACTCCCCTGACCTGTAATCCTCTGTAATGGTTTCCAGGTTTTTGAAGGCTTCTACCGCCGCCTCAGTTCCTTCAGCTCTAACACCAGCCACCAGAAAGATAGAGTTTTCCAGTTCTGCAGGATTATCGGCTTTCGCCACCACCCCAATTGACCCTGAGGTGTAGGTGTTTTCAGGAGTTTCAAGACCTCTGTACGGAAATTCTTCGGAGAATTCTACAGGAAAATCGCCGTTAAACCTTTTGGCAACGGTATTGGTTAGTATTCCTCCCAGTATCAATAGGTTTTGGTCAAAACTTGATTCGCGTTTTATCTCAGTGTCTAGCTTGACTTTTCTTCCTTTCCAGTCTGTATACGCACCTAGTTTTCTTCCGATTTCGAAGGCTAGATGGCCGTCAGCTGCTTTAACCTGATCAGGACCATGTTCCTCGGGCGAACCTACAACGACTTTGCCCTCAAGGTTTGAACCGTTTAGAAGCGGATCGAAGAATTCCTTGATGTGTTCAGGTTTTTCAGGAAAGAACCGTTTTTCTCCTTCTTTGCTGAAATCTATGCTGAAGGCGTCTGATGAAAGTTTGTAGAATGTTGCGATCCCTCCTGATCTTTTTTCCTGTCGTTCTTGTTTGATTATTCCCGAGTTTTTCAGCTTCTTGAAGTGGTAGTAGGTTTTCTGTTTTCCTATATCAAGTTCTTTGGCAATTTCAGCCGGATAAGATGGTTCTTCAGAAAGCAGGTTCAATATTTTTCTTCTGGTTGGATCTTTCAGGGCGTCGAGCTTCTCAGGGCTTAAATCCTTTGCTTCAAGTCTTTTGCCGCTCTTTAGAAGATCAGCCATTAAAATAAATCTTGTACCGGTATTATAAGTTTTTTATGGACTTCTCCAAATGAAAAGTTGGAACGGCCTAAAACGGGATTTAAGGTTCTTACCGTTCAGAAAATTGTTTCACCTGTCTGTTTATAACCCCGGAAAAATGATTAGTTGATTGTATGTGCGGTATTGTAGGTTACAATGGTGAAAACGCCTCAGAGAAGATACTTGAAGGGCTTCAGAGACTGGAGTACCGAGGCTACGACTCAGCAGGAATCGCCACACTCTCCGAACAAATAGAAGTTGTGAAAGCTGAAGGCGAGGTAGATGAAGCTATCACAGAGCTGCCCTCAGGAAACACGGGGATAGGTCACACACGCTGGGCCACACACGGCGGCGTAAACGACAGAAACGCTCATCCGCACACAGACTGCAAGAACAAGGTCGCGGTTGTACACAACGGAATAATACAGAATCACGAACAACTCAAAGAAGAGCTGGAAGATCATAAATTCCGTTCCGAGACAGATACCGAAGTTATACCCCACCTAATCGAGGAAGCACTCAAGGAAGGACTTGAAGCCCGAGAAATATGTGAGATGCTTCAGGAAAAACTGGAAGGAGAGTACGCAATAGTCGCTTTACTTGAATCAGGTGAGATGATCGCATTAAGAAAAGGCTCTCCACTTGTAATAGGCGTAGGGGATGGAGAAAATTTCCTAGGCTCGGATGTGACAGCTTTCATCCAACACACCGATCAGGCTATCTTCATGCAGAACGGCGACTACGCCACAATTAATGAGGGAATTGATATCTACAAATCAGGGGAGAAAGTCGAAAGAGAAATAGAGAAAGTTGATTGGGATGCTCAACAGGCCTCGAAAAACGGTTACGACCACTTCATGCTGAAGGAGATAGAACAGCAGCCGAAAACCGTGAAGAGAGCTGCATTCCAGGACAGGAAAGACATGGAAGAAGCCAAAAAATTGATTGAAAACTCCAGAAAAGTTGTTTTAACAGGTTGCGGGACTTCAAGCTACGCTGCATCAATTGCAGCCAAATACTTCAGAGAAGCAGGTATCGAAGTAGTTTACGAGCAATCCCATGAAATCGAGTACCGTTCCAAAGAGTTCTCAGAAAAAGATCTTGTGATTGCATTAAGCCAGAGCGGGGAAACAGCAGACCTGCTTTCATTCCTCGAAAAGATAGATTCAAGGGTTTTAGGAATTGTAAACGTGGTTGGATCGACTCTTGACAGGCATTCTGACAAATCCCTCTACGTAAATGCAGGACCTGAGATAGGTGTCGCCTCAACCAAAGCCTTTACAGGACAGCTAACAGTCATGAAGCTCCTGAAATACACTTTAGAGGATAAGCTTGAGGAAGGACGAGATTCTCTGACGGAAACTGCTGAAAAAATAGAGGAAGTAGTTGAAACCAACAAAAAAAGTATTGAAGAACTATCTGAAGAACTGAAGGACAAAGATAATGTCTACTTCGTAGGACGTTACAGAGGTGTTGATGTAGCGAGAGAAGCCGCGTTAAAATTGAAAGAGCTCTCGTACATCCATGCTGAGGCGTTTCCTGGCGGAGAGTTCAAACACGGAACTCTAGCATTAGTTGAAGATGATACTCCGGTAGTCGGTTTTGTTAAAGATAGGGGCATGGAAGAAGTTATCTCGAATATTGTGGAGGCAAAAAGCCGTGGCGCAAGTATAACGGGAGTTGGAGAGTCATTAGAAGGTTTTGAACATTTTATTGAGATACCGGAAGACAAAAACAGGGAGATACTTGAGGTAGTACCTTTCCAGCTTCTCGCTTACAGAACCGCTGTCAAACTAGGTCATAACCCGGATAAGCCCCGGAATCTGGCGAAATCTGTAACGGTGAAATAAACGGTTTAAACTCTCCTCCACCAAGATTTCTCTATGAAGAAGACACTTCCAGTCCTCGCGATCGGGCTTATGGTTGTATCAGCAGCAGGAATAACGGTTGGCGACACAAGTTTCGACACCAAAGAGCTAAAAAATAAGTACAACTCGAACACAGACCAGCTACCAAGCTTTATGTCAGATCTGATAGGAGATCAGACCATTAACCTGAACTATGAGAACATGACTTTTGGAGTTGAGATGGATGGAGTTAAGATAAACAGGACTTCGGAAAACGGTTTTAACGAAACAACTCTTAAGGTCTGGGCGGACAGCTCTGATGTAGAGAATATAACTAATTCCAAAGAACCTATCAAAGCTTTGAACAACCGTTTGAAGAACGATGAGATACGTTATGAGACACAGGGAGTTGTTAACACTGTTAAGTTCTTTGTAGCTGAGCAGCTACTCAAGATAGGTTCATTCCTATAATTTACCTTCTTTCTTAAAGACTTGATTTCAAGTTTAGATTGTGGCAGATACGCTTTACAAGCTCGAAGGATTGAAAGATGGCGACAGTATTCGTCTTGAAGATGCCGCTATAGTTCTAGATTACAGAGGGAATTATAAGACGGAATCCGGACTTTACTGGAATGATCTAAGACTTGTCAAGAACGACTTTGAAGCCTCTGAACTTGTAGAAGCCCTCGAGTCAGATCTCAGCGTTAAGGAGTCAGAGCTTGGATTGAGAGAGATAAATGATTATGGGTAACTACTCGAGCAAAGATGTTACATAGAAGATTTTAACGCTTTCAGGTCTAGACTTAAAGCTAATAAAGAGGCTCTGGATCTTTTTGAAGTAATCAACGAGCTTGAGCAAAGATTGGAAGAGTTCAGCCAAGGTTACTGAAACCGATATTTCTGTCCTCGACCTCCGCCTGGAAGGCCTTTAGATCGACTTCTCTATCATCGGAGTCGCGGTGGTAAGGAATTACTGTACTGGGCTTGATCATTACCGCTGCTTTAACCGCTTCATCAACATCAAGCATCTCGCCGTTAACAGGTAGGAAAGCGATATCCACACACCCCTCAATATCCATCAGGGATTCGTCAAGTTCGAGCTTACCAGGTATGTAGAAATCTTTGTCTCTCATCCTGAAACGGTAGCCAAAGCTGTCTGAAGGACCTACAGCCTCAATCTCTACTCCGTAAACATCGATTGTTTCGCCAGAACCAATACTTTCAGTATCTTCAAGCGGCACCTGACCTCTATCAATCTCCTTTGGAACTACCACACATGTTCGGCCGTTAGAAACCTTGTCTATTGTTTCGGGATCAAAATGTTCGGGGTCGTTCCCTGTAACAAGTATTATGTCGGCGGAGAACTCGGAATCTTTTACGGGGTCAACAGCCACAGTAAATCCTGCGTCTTCTATTCTGACCGTTGAAAGTCCTTCCCAGTTAATATTGAATCCGTCGAAATCTGCCAACTAGATGCACTCCCCTTAAAGTTTATTGATTGCTCAAAATACTTTAAAACCATCGTTTTCGAGTATGTTCCTGCCACTTGATTAAAAACCTTTGCGGAACCTATAATTCTATACACACTTGCGGGGGTAGCCAAGTGGTCAAAGGCGCAGGATTTAGGCTCCTGTCCGTTAGCGGTTCGCAGGTTCAAATCCTGTCCCCTGCACTACTTCCTTCTCTAACAGAAATTTCAACAAAAAACTACGTAAACCGGTTGAAATACGGTTTACAACCAATGTTAGCACTGCCAAACAAATATCAGAAATGGTTTACCTAAAACAAAATATTGTTAAAGGTGTATACTACAAAACAATAGTGTGAGGATTCTAATAGACAACACTGGTCAGGGTCAACTTGAAGTTCTTGGAGTATTGACCGACCAACAGGATTTAAGACAGAAGGATATCGTTAGGATAAGTTCGTTGAGCAAAGGTTCTGTTTCCTCAAATGTTGCTAAACTGGAAGAAAAAGACCTCATTAAGACTAATTCTGGCATTCTGAAGATTAATAGGGAAAAAATACTTTCGTTCTACAGAGAACATCTCGAAAACTTTCTGATCAGGGACAAGAACGATCCCGAAGAGCTTAACGAGATAAGAACTTTGACGAAGAAAGAGATCGAAGAGATCTTCGAAACACACAAAGAAGAACTATGGAGCATAATTAGCAAAGTTCTTTCACAGGCTGGAGAACGAAGCGATATAGAATCAATCAATTCAGTATTCAAGGAAACAGACAGAGCTATTAGAGAATACGTTACCTCCAAAGATGGTTCAGATTTTAAACTAATAGCAATCGTCACAGACAAGTCCTACTCACTGATTGAAAACTTAGAGGAAACGGACAACTTGAAACAGGCAAGAAATATACTAGAAGAGGTTAAAGAATGAACGCAGTTACAGAAGAAGAACTAAGAGACCACCTGTTCAAATGCGCAGACATTATCCGCGACAGAGTGGATCCAACCGACTACAAAACCTATATTCTCCCCGTCGTCTTCTACAAAGCAATAGACGACACATACCAAGACAGGTACGAAGAAGCGCTGGAAGAAACAGGAGACGAAGAACTAGCAAGAGATGAGGCCTTCCACGACTTCCAGATCCCAGAAGACTACAGATACGAGAAAGCTAAGAATCAGACTGAAAACGTGGATCAATTTTTGAACGAAGCCTTCGATGCTCTCGAAGCAGAAAACCCCGAGAAACTGGAAAATATCTTCAGAGTTAACTTTGTGAATGCAGACGGAATCGACCACGATACACTCCACAGAATGCTGGAGCACCTAGATACCAAAAACATGTCTCTGGAGAGAGTGAAGCCAGATATTCTCGGAGAAGCCTACATGGACCTCGTCCGAGACTTCGCAGAATCGGAAGGAAAAGATGGAGGTCAGTTCTTCACACCACAGGAAATGGTCCAGTTAATGGCTGACGTACTGAACCCGGAGAACGGCGACGGAACAATCAAAGTCTACGACCCAACAGTAGGATCAGCAGGAATGCTAGTAGAAATGGCTGAACACTACAGAGAAATCGGAGACCCAAAGAAAGACCTACTACTGAAAGGACAGGAAATCAACCCCGGAATCGCACCAATCGCAAGAATGAACCTGTTCCTCCACGATCTGGATGGAGAAATTACACGAGAAGACTCGCTTTCCAATCCACAATTTACTCAGGACGGCAAACTAGAGAAGTTCGACTACGTACTTGCGAATCCTCCGTTCTCCGCCGACTGGCAGAAAGACGCATGTCAGGACGATAAGTTTAATCGTTTCGACTGGGGAATGGCCCGAGCAGACCGCGCCGACTACGCATTCATCCAACACATGATCGCATCACTGAATGAAGAAGGAAAGATGGCCTGCGTCATACC
>JACOQA010000007.1 GCA_014297435.1 Candidatus Nanohaloarchaea archaeon
TCTCTCATCTCCGGCTCCAGCTCGTACATCGCACGGATAAATTCTCTCCAGCCGATGATCTGACGCAGAAACCCTTCCAGAGAATTCATAAGGTAATTATGTTCTTCATTCGCTTCGAGTGTTTTCTCCACAACTTCTTCAGGTGTTATCAGCCCGATATTGATCGAAGAAGAGAGTAGCGAGTGGAATCCGAACTTTAGGTCGGAGTCTATAGCATCTTGGTAGTCTCCAAACTTCTCTAATCTATTCTTTAGAAAGTCTTCCAGATTTTCAAGTGCCTGTTCGCGCGTGACCGGCCAGAAAAAGCCCTCTATTTTTCCCGGATTGTCTGCAAAGTTCTCTTCAACATATTCTTTAGCTTCTTCAACATGTTCGGATGAGAACTGAGGTATTTCCGGCTTTTCTACGTCTTGAGGCATTTTCTTCCTGTTTTCCGGATCGAAGCTCCATTTCCCGCCTTCAGGTTTGCCATCCTCGTCAACAAGAATATTGTACTTTTTCCGCATTCTTTTGTAGTAGTTTAACTGGAAGTATTCGTGTGTAGAGAAGTAGTCCTCGTTAAAGTCCATGGATGCCATGAATCCTGGGTTTTGTTCGAAGACTAGTTCGGAATCATGTTTCTCAGCTAAAGCCTCGAGCTGATTCCTAACTTTGTGATCTACAGGGTCGTACATCCGGATTTCCGACTCTTTCTCAAAAATCTTGGCTATGTCTTGGTCGAACTCTACATAATTTACATCAAAGCGCTCAGAATATGCTTTCATAGATGCTCTGTGAAGCACCAGTTTCTTCCTGTGAAACTTGAAGTCCGTAAAGTATCGGGAGTGTTCAACAAGGTATTTTCTACCGGCTTCAACAGGCTCGGGAAAGAGCTGGTTAGGCAGAATAATGGAAGCCTTGCTCATACCAATTTTATCAATTCCAAAGTTAAATTCGTGTCGAAATCAGGTCAAAAAATAAGAGATTTTGATTAGCTCAAATAAGTATGAAAGCGGATAAACAGTTCATAGAGAAATATCTGGAAATATATTCCGAAACGCAAGGAGTTCTTCCAGAAAGACTAGAAAACTTCGGTGAAAAGTACAGGTCTCAAGGATATCTAACTAGAAAACAGCTTTACGAGATCGCGTATGAGTCGAGCACCAGAAGCGCATACCATGTCAAGAAGAATCCGAAAGAAAGATGTAAGGAGATAACTTCGAACGTTCTCGAGGTTGAAGGAGATTTCTCCAAGATGCAGCTCCTAACCGGTCTGAAAGGTTTTAAGGCGCCTACAGCCTCGTGCGTTATCGGTGCTTTGGACGGCAGCGAACATGCAGTGGTTGATACGAGAGTCTGGGCATCGCTCGAGAGACTAAACCACCTCGATTCACGCAAGGAAAGCTTTGAAACTGAAGATTATGTCAAGATGATTGAACCTATACGTCAGATAGCAGAAGAGACAGGTTTTAAACCTGTCAAGGTAGGTTATGCCCTTTTTGCCCATGATTTTGACGTTCGGGAAGGCACGCTCCACTAATTTAAATTTTGGAACTCTTCAAGACTGGTGTGAGCATCAAACACTCAGATCAATATGAAGTAGGAAGAGAGATAGTAAGAACAGCCACCAATGAGGATATTCTTGCAGATATAAAGCAGGAGCTAGAGAATGTGCGTGAGCAAAAATATAGGAGCTCAGAACCTGAAATTTTCGCTTTAAACAAACTGTACTCTGAAATGGAAACTCTAATTGATAACTCAGATGATTTAAACGAATTCCTTGATGGCGTAGAACAGAAGAGACAGGATTATTCTGAAGGAATTAGAATAATGGGATTCGAGGTTGGAAAGAGCGAGTTATTTGCGTCGGAAAGAAGCTGTTTTGATAGTTTGGTTTTCGAGATTTGCGCTGGAGCAGTTGAAAACTACGAGAGCTCAGCTGAGGAGGAAGCCTATACATATCTTTAGATCCTTAAACATAGTTTCGAGATCGGGTCTACGTCCTTAGAAGTTATATTGAGCATTTATATTAGAAATAGTCCATGATATTTTCTCGGTCAAAAATGTTTTCTTCTCCGACCTGTTTCTTCAACTTCTTCGCAGTTCTATCTCCGATCAAACGCTTCAGCTTCTCGAATGAAACCTCTCTTATTGCTTCCCTATCTCTTATTCCGTGATCGTGAAGTTTTCTTGCCCTAACACGACCGATCTGGTCATACTCAACCAAGTTAAGAAGTTCTTTCTCGATTCCATGCTGCAGCCGGATACGGAGTTTTTCAAGCTCTTTCTCGTTCCCCAAGTCTTTCATCCGAGCCATTTCTTTTGCGGCGTAGAGAAGCCAGTCAGCATCCTTCATCTTTGCTCTGATACCGCCGGGTGCGACACCGTACTTATCCATCAACTGCTCCTCATCAACTTCCGAGATCCATCCCTGCATCACCATAGAGTTCTTCATACACTCCAGGAAGTGGTCGTACTCAGGATCCCATTCTAGAGGTGTATCCTCCAGTATGTACTTCTCGGCATCATTAAACGCCTGCTGTATGTCTGAACGCTCATCATCCTTAATCCTAGGTCTTGGCTGCATCTCCGTGGTCCTAGAAAGCATAAACAGGTAGGAAACTGGTTTTGTCTCTTTCTCCTCAGTCCTTTTCAAGGATTCAAGCATCAAGTTGGCGGAATCCGGATCTATATACAGTTCAGAAACACGTTTTCCGATAGGCGTCGCATCGATCTCCTCATCTAAGAACTCGTACTCTATCAAGTCTTCTACCACGGACTTAACCTTGGATTTTACCTCGGAAAAGTCTCCGAACTGGTAAGCATAGAAAGTTTTGGAGTAAAACTCGTAGACATCCTCCATCGAGTTACAGTAGTTGGAAGCGATAAGAGACATTGTGTGCATACGCAGGATTGGCTCTGCCGCAAGTTTTGACTGTATTCTTTCCGGTTCGCCGAGAACAAAGCGTTCAAGTATTTTGTCTTTTGTGCCCGGGTTTTTAGCGATGGATATAGCTTCTCCGTAGTCATCGTACTTTGGGCGACCTGCTCTCC
The DNA here is from genome assembly GCA_014297435.1 of Candidatus Nanohaloarchaea archaeon. Lineage (GTDB taxonomy): Archaea > Nanohalarchaeota > Nanosalinia > Nanosalinales > Nanosalinaceae > PL-Br10-U2g16. The sequence goes on from JACOQA010000007.1 coordinate 3,034, forward strand.
CGCAGTTGTGCAGTATGGCCCTAGATCCGGTCACGTAGTTGTGGTTGTCTTCTACCTCTATGTTGTATACTTTTTCTTTGTTTCCCTTTCTTATATCAAGGATTTCTGTGTATTCTGCGGCTTTTTTTCTATGTTCATTTGAGTTTTGATAGTTGCTGTATTCTTCAGTTTCTATATCGACTTTAACAGGATCTATTTTCTCCGCTAACTTGTTTATGCTGTCTTTATTTCGTATTTTGAGGAAGTAGCTTTTCTTGTTCACTTCGTACTTCTGTCCATCTATTTCTAAGTCCTCGATAAATTTAGAGTCTACTCTGGACTTGACGCCCAATCCTGCTAGAAGTTCTTGTAAGTCCTTACCAAACTTCTCGCTTGAACTAGAAAAATGAATTCTGCGCTTGTATTCTTCTTTATTCTCATAGTAAGAGCCGTCACCGTCAAAGACACCTTCTATAAAGCTAGCCTGTAGCCTTTCAGGTAGTTCAAAGATTATCTCAGAGACCTCTGTTTTCTCAGATTTATTTCCGTAAGGTATCTCGAAGACATCTTTCATTAATTCGGCGAGTAACGTGTTTCCTACTTCTAACCGGTACTTACCAGGTTCTCTTTCCTCTTCATAGCATTCAAGTCCGAGGTTGTTGAACGCGGATTTGGCTCTTTCTATGATTTCCTTGTTAGTGTTGAAAACTCGGATATTGGTATAAACGCTTCCGGTTCTTTTGTCTTCCGTTCTGTTCAAGTTACCGTCGGTCAACACAATGCCTAAGAGCCAAAGAAAATCTTCTGTCAATTTTTCAGGAATTTCTATTCGGTTGCCATAGCTGCTCTTTATGTTGTCTATATGTGCTGCAATTTCTCCCTTTGATTTTCCTAGCTCTTTACAAGCCTTCAGCATTCCATGTAGTGGAACTGCTTTCCTATTGTTCTTGTAATGATAGACAGTAGATTCGCTTAAATCGAGCCTTTCCGCTAACTCTTTATCTTTCAGATCGAATTCTTCTTTGTACTCGATCAGAACCTTTCCGGCGTCCTCGACGTAACATTCATTGGGCACTAGTTCGTAGAAGAAAGGTTTTCTATCGGACGGGTGACCGTTCCCAAGTTTGATCTTGTCTCCTTCACTCAGTTTTCCGGCTTCCAGCCATTCAAAATCATTTTCTTTCTTAGCTAGAACAGGGTGGTTCTCCGTTAGACGGAAGCTCCCTGTCTCAGTTTCTATCTCCGTGATTTGTGCTTGCCTTTCGAAATAGTCAGCAACCTTTTTTGCCTCAAGTCCTGAATCGCTATGTGAAACAACTTCTATCTCTTCTTTGTTCTCAACTATTTTACCTATCTTCTTTCGCCGACCGTTAGGTAGAACAATTTTCTGGTCGTAGGGGAGGCACATCTGCTCGTACTCAAGCACAGGAATAAACTCCATCCCTCTTCCCGTGTACCGCTTTAAGTCTCGCATTATAACTCTGAAAGCGGGGAGGTTAACTCCTGCAGCGAGCGTTGGAGTCGCAGAAACTGTTCTGATCAATCCTTCCTTGAAAGCTTTCTCGACCAACTGACGCTGTCTGGTAACAAGTCCAGCGTGGTGATAGGCAGCTCCTTTCCTGACATTTTTCGCTAATCTTTTGCACTGCGATGTCGGAGATCCTAATACGTTCAATATGTCGTCGGCATAACGTTCTAGTTCTTTTTTCTCTTCTCTTGAAAGACCGTCTCTAACGACGTTTCCACATCGATCTGAACTCTTTTCAGCGCCTTTCCTTGATGAACAGAATATTATTGTCTGTTTATCTTTCTCTAGCGTATTTTCCACGAGGTTCAAAGTTTTCCTTCCGTGATGGTCGTCGACGAAAAACGTTTCGCTCTCGACCTCATTTTCTTCCTCCTCCTGAAGTTCAGTACCGGTCTTGAATGCGGAAGCTCCTGAATCCCGGTCTTCATTCGCTTTCTCGTCCGAGTCCTGTTTTTCGTAGTCGTCAGGGTAGAAATCTACGGTGTTTCCCTCCATTATGCCTTCTTTAAGCTCTACAGGTCTGTAATCTGATTCAACTAGTTCTGCATCAAGCCATTCTGCAAGCTCGTTGGAGTTTGAGATTGTCGCCGAAAGTCCAAGCATCTGGAAGTCAAGCAGATCTCTTAGCCTAGTCAAAGTTACTTCTAGGGTAGGTCCACGATTCTCCGAGGTCAGAAGATGTATTTCGTCAGTAACCACCAAGTTGATCTCGTGGATCCACGAAGGGTTGTGTCTGAGCATCGAGTCCAGCTTTTCAGAGGTCGTCACAACGATATCGGTGTTCTCTAGATAGTCGCCTTCGTCATCAAGATCGCCTACAGAAATCGATACGTTCAAGTCTTCGTAACGCTCGGAAAAGTCCTCGTATTTCTCTGAAGCTAGAGCTTTTAGCGGAACTATGTAAACTGCTTTTCCGCCGCCTTTAACGACCTGGTTGACCATTGCCAGTTCAGCTATGAAAGTTTTTCCGGATGCTGTCGGAGCAGCAACTATCATGTCCTCAGCATCCATCAGACCGGCGTCCACAGCTTTCTTTTGAGGAGGATTGAGCTCGGTTATTCCCGATTCTATATAGTCTGTTTTGATGTTTTCCGGTAGCTCTAGATTTTCTACTTTCACACTTGGTTATTCGTATTGAAAGCTTATCATTATCCTCTCTTACACAAGCAGTTTTTAAGCAGAGATCTGAGTAGTAAACTTGGTGAATCCGAAGGAATTTCTAGCTGCCTTCTCTCCATGGATGGCTGTGGATGAAGACGATATTTTTACTAGAGAAGACGCTTACAGATACGAAAAAGAGTCTCGTCAAGATTTCGAAGAGGTTTATAGAGCCTTCTCGCATTATAAACAGGATAAAACGCTTTTAGATAAACATAAATGTGTTCAGTCTATAATAAACCACTTTGGTCTTAATGAGGAAGAGCATGAATCTTTGATGAGGGGAGAGCCGTTTGAATTAGCTTCCATAGATGAGGAATATCCTGGACGTGTTATAGTTGAGGTAAAAAGACACTATGACTTAGAGGACGACCTATAGGTCAGAAATGAGAGGTCTCCTTCTTCCTTTTCTCTGATCTTCACCCAATCATTCTCATCCCAATCAGGAAAGTATCTATCTCCCTCGTAGTTTTCATGTATGATTGTCAGCTCCATTTCATCGGCTTCGTTTAAAGTCTGACGGTAGATACTTGAACCTCCTATTATGAAGACCTTATCGCTTTTTTCACCAGCTTTCTCCCAGGCTTCTTCAAGACCCTTCGCCAGAAATACGTTTTCAGGTAGTTCTGGGTCAGAATTTGAAATAATTATGTTCTTTCTCCCAGGCAAAGGTCTATACTGTTCAGGAAGAGAGAAAAAAGTCTTTCTTCCCATGACAACCGGTGAACCCATAGTCAGTTCTTTGAAATGTTTCAAATCTTTCGGGTAGTGCCATGGAATGTCTCCATCACTACCTATCACCCTCTCTTCCGTCATAGCCGCCACTATAATCTTCTTCATTTTTTTAGCGAGCTGAAAATGTATTCTCGGTTTTCAACATCGAACTCTACCTCGGAATTTTCCTCAAGCCTTTCCATTATTTCCCCGGCTCTTCTAAGAAGATCTGCTTTCTGACCAAAATCCAGTTCTTCTTCAACTTTCTGTCTCAGCTGCTCTTCCGGCACTCTGTTAATATCTGAGTCGTCAGGAGTGAGCTCTTCTTTAATTCTCCAGCTTACTGATCCTGCTCCACTGTACTCAATTGCCTCTTGTTCCTCCATATCTTGGAAGTAGACGAAGTTTGTTTCTGACTTAGTTCTCTCAAGCCCTACTATTTCGTAGACTTCGCTCAGAATTTTGCTTGCAGCCTGGTAGGTGATATCAGTCTTCTCCGCTATTTCCGGACCCCTAAATGCAACAGGGTCGATGCCGTCTATAACTGGTTTGAGGGTTTCTCTGTATCTTTTCAGGCTGTTACCGCTGTAGAATTGTACTGTGTCGGAAGATTCGTACAGGCGGTCTGTTGACCTAAGCACGTCTTCTACAGTCTCTGGTTCAAGACCTAGATTGGAGCTGAGTTCATTCAGGTCTACCTCTTCACCGGTTCTGTATCGTTCTCTAGCGGTTTCAATGATAACTTCGGTTTCTGTTTCCCTGGCTTGGCTCATTATTCTGCGATTCCAAACTTGATTCCTGGGTGTGGATTGTATTCCTCGAGTTTGAAGTCTTCGTACTCCATCTCATCTATTGGTTTGTCTGGAACTTTCATTTCAGGTCTTTCCCGTGGCTCCCTTGAGAGCTGCTCTAACATGCCAGGAACGTGGTCTTTTCTGTCTTCTGTCTGCTCTGGAGCATTATTCTCTATCCAGTTCTTTATTTCTAGGTATTCCTGTTTTTTCTCGGCTTCGCCTATCTTTTCCCTTAGTTTTTCCAGGTTTTCTCTGTACCATTCGCCTCTTTCTCCCTTTCCACAGTAGATGTGGGCGTCAACTATAGTGTGAGCGAACTCTCCCAGTTCGAGATCAGTTTGTTTTGCGATAATACGCATTATCAGCGAATATGCCGCTATATTGAAGGGTATTCCAAGGGCTATGTCGCCTGAGCGCTGTGTTAGGTGGAGATTCAGCTTTCCGTTCTGAACGTTAAACACGAAGCTGTAATGGCACGGAGGAAGCTTTGAGTTTGCTGCGTTAGAAGGGTGCCACGCGTTAACAACGATCCTTCGAGATTTTGGATTGTCGTTCAGCTGATCTATAACGTATTTTATTTGGTCAAAGGTTAATCGACCGTCCTCTTCTTCATTAACCCATTTGTTGTCTTCAGAAGGCCATGCCTCACCTTCTAGCTGATCATTTTTTTCCGGTATAGGGAATCTTCTCCAGAAACGACCATAAGCTGTTTCCAGCAGACCTTCTTCGTCAGCCCATGCATCCCAGATCTTTGTCTCCTCTCTCAGGTTCTTTATGTGCTCTTCTCCGGAAAAGTACCAGAGAAGCTCGTGGATCAGAGAGTTCCATCTGTAACCCGAGAGATCTTTTGTCGTTAACAAAGGAAAACCTTCTTGCTGATCTATCTTGTAGAAATAGCTGAAGTGCGAGATAGTATCGACACCGGTTCTATTGGGCTTGTAGTTGCCGTTTTCGAGAACGTGTCCGACTAAATCAAGATATTCTTCCATTTATACTTCCACTCCCCTATAGATTAATAGTTTCAAAGTAGTTTAATATTTTGAGATTGATTTCTGAAAAAGTGAGTCACGAAATACTATCGACAAATGAAGACATTAGAGGACAGATAACTCTTGACCAGTCTATCGAGATGGGAGAGGGCGAAATATACATGTCAAGACCCTACTCCTCAGTATTCAATTGCGAAGCCGGCGTCGCAAGCTTAGCCTTATGTGAGGACGACGACTTCTATGAGATAGATGATCTAGATCCTCAAGACCCGGACTACGGTGAGATATATCGCTAAAACTCAACCTCAGAGTCCTCATAGAGTGGAAACTCATCTAATAGTTTGGAGACAGTCTCCGAGATTTGTTCTGCTAGATCGCGGTCTTCCGGATTTTTGACTAGTTTTCCAATCATCGCTCCTATTTCACGTAACTCCTCTTCAGACATGCCTCTGGTGGTTAGAGCAGGAGTGCCTATTCTAATTCCTGAAGTTACCATGGGTGGTTCAGGGTCGTAAGGAACGGCATTCTTGTTGACGACAATATTTGCTTTCTCTAATAATTCCTCAGCCTCTTTTCCTGTAATTTCCTCTTCTCTCAGATCAACCAGAACAAGATGGTTGTCTGAACCGCCGGAAACCATCCTAATACCTTCTTTTCTAAGTCCCTCCACTAAGGCTTGAGTATTCTTCACAATCTGCTCCGAGTATTCCTTAAATTCAGGTTTCATAGCTTCTTTAAAGCAGACTGCCTTTCCCGCGATCTGATGCATTAAAGGTCCGCCCTGAGAGTAAGGGAAAACCGCCGAATCAACATCCTCTGCATACTCTTCTTTACACAGAATCATTCCGCCTCTTGCACCTCTAATCGACTTGTGGGTGGTAGTAGTTACAATATCGCACTCCGGGAAAGGGTTAGGATGTTCTCCGGTCGCCACAAGCCCCGATATGTGAGCGATGTCGCACATAAGCAGTGCGTTAACCTCGTCTGCTACCTCTCTAAACATCTCGAAGTCTATTTCTCTTGGATAAGCAGAGTAACCGCAGACAATTAGATCGGGGTCGTGCTCCCTAGCTGCCTCGAGGATGTCCCTCTTCTCGAACCTCTCCGTCTCCTCGTTGATTCCGTACGTTTCGAAGTCGAACAGGTCTCCTGAAAAGTTGACGCCGTGTCCATGGGTCAAGTGACCGCCATGGGAGAGCACAGGTCCTAGAATCTTATCTCCTGCATCGAGTTGAGAGAAATAGGCTGCGAAGTTTGCCTGCGAACCGGAGTGTGGCTGGACGTTAGCATGGTCTGCATTAAAGATTTTACAGGCTCTTTCACGAGCTAGATTCTCTATCTTGTCATGGTGCTCGCAGCCAGCATAGTATCTTTTTCCAGGATAGCCTTCTGCATACTTGTTTGTGAGTACTGAACCTTGTGCCTGCAGAACCTGTTTAGGCACGAAGTTCTCTGAGGCTATCATCTCGAGAGATTCGCTTTCTTGTCTTTCAATCTCGTTCTTCAGGGCTTTATGGACTTCAGGGTCAGCCTCAGAAAGATTCTGATGATCCATATTTTATTAGCCGACACCGAGAATGAAGTTAGTTTCGAAAGATGAAAACCATTTATTGTTTACGGATTCTAAGATCTTTATGGCAGAAGACGAGTCCGGAGAACTAGATCGCAGATTGTGGGAACAATCCGGGCACAGATTCGTCAGCCACGATTTAGATGAGGATGTCAACCATCTCTCCTCGAACATTTTCAAACTGGTGAGGGAGGAGGAAGATATTGAGGAAGCGGTCAAAGTCCAGAGCGATTTTGTAGAGGCTTATAAATTTCTTGAAGGCAGGAAAGACAGTTTTGATTCATCTGTAGGTCCGGATTCGGCAATTGAATTTCTTGAGAGCGTACGCATGGATTACGATATTTCGAAGCTCTCAGCTGAAGGTATGTGTGCTGAGAAGGTTTTGGATAAAGCAATTCATCTTGGGAAAGTGGGAAGAGCGCTCGAAAGGTTGAAAACCGACTATAATGATGAGAGAAGCCGCTATGTATCGGCGGATATACTTATCCCTCCGTCTGAAAATGTTGAGTATGAATGGGAAGGTTCTGAAGATTTAGAGAAAGCAATTTCAGATTTGAATATTCCTGGTAACGAACTTTGGGGTCTTAGCCATACACTCGACAAAAATCACCAAGATCATGCCGAAGAATCCGGAAGCTTTAGGATACGCGCTGGCACCTATGAAATTGAAGATTTTGAGGAACAGTTTGAATGCGCAGAAGACCCTGATGGATACTTGTGGATGGAGTTCGTCAGTGAAGGCGGCTCATATCCTAGAGGGAAAAATATGACCGACCTAACTAGTTTTGATCCTTCAGATAGCTCCGGTCTAGGACTTTATGCATGGGATGCAACCGTTAAGGAGTTTGGTGGCGGTCATTTCATATATGAGAGAGACGGGGACTTTGTAGATGGAATTATTTTGCCTTATAGGGACGAACAGAAAGAGGGTGAAAAGAAAAAATTGGTTTCTCCTGTTTGACTATTCGTCTGCCAACATCTGCACCACGAGCTGTAAAATTTCTACGAAAACACCCATGAAAGCTGTGTAAAGGCCGATAGCGTTGAGGAATGGTGTTCCCGGTCTTGTCTTCGTAACATAGATCTGGTGAATCAGGTAGACTATGAAGCCCAGTAGCGCGAGTACGAAAGCAATCATTACTGCGGTTCCGCTAAAACTTCCTAGGAAAGAGATTCCTAAAACTCCGAGAAACATATAGTTCGCGTACTTACCCCAGCTGGAGAAGTCATGTCCGGTTCCGTAAACCAATAGGCCTGAAAGCAAGGCTATAACTGAAGAAGCAACCGCTGTTATTCCAAGCGCTGCTGCCTGCAAACCAGGGGAAACCAACATGGTAAGTATTCCGGCCCCGAAGATACCGTAGCCTAGCTGTACTAGTCCGGTGCCTGCTACAGCTTTTTTGATATTCTCTGTCTTAATACCGGATCTCGAGATCCATAAGCCTCCGCTCAAGAGCGCTCCATACACAAGGACTCCTACGAAGAAGTTGAATCCGAATACCAGGTCGTTAATCCCGGAAAGAGGGGTGAATACAAACATCCACATTATTCCGATGTTTAGAAGTATTAGGCCTGTAGCTATACCCAGACTTTTCAGTTGATCTTGATTAAACATATTAGAAAAGTTTTCTGGAATTGTTTTAATTTCGATGGGTTCAAAACCTTCCGTTCCCAAGATCGGGTTTATGAAGGAAAGAGAACTTCCCGGAAAGTTTATTGTTGTCGAGGGCGCTGACGGCGCTGGAACGACAACCATGTCGAAGAAGCTGGCCGAGGAGGTCGATGCGTACTGGACACGAGAGCCGGCAGAGAACAGCATAGGCCAAAAAGTGGATGAGATGATCTCCGGAGATAAGCACTCTGCGGAGGCGATTTCTCTGGCTTTCGCGGCTGACAGGATGATTCATCTGGAGGAAGAAGTTATCCCGCGTCTCGAAAAAGGTAAAACGGTGGTTTCGGACAGGTACTACCACTCTTCGCTTGTCTACCAGCCGGCCATGGGCGTCGACTTCGAGTGGAAGAAGCAGTTAAACAGGGAAGCCATAAAACCGGATCTGACGGTGCTGATAGATGTAGAAGCGGAGACTGGCATGGCAAGAGTGGAAGAAAGAGGTAAGGACGGTAATATCTTCGAGGAGATGGATTTCCAGCAGGAGGTAGTGATGAGATACAGACAGCTGCCTGAAAAGCTGGAGGAGCAGATCGTGAAGGTTGATGGGTCCAAAGGGATACAGGAGGTAGCACAGAGGGTGAAGAACGCGGTAAGAGGCCATATAGACGGGTAGACTTTATATTCTGTAATCCGATGTATAACTTAGTAGAGTGCCTGAATCTAAACCAACGAACTCCGGCGTCGAGATGGAAGGGACGTGGGACGAAATAACAGAGTTCGGAAAGAAGGTTTCCGAGATCATAAGCCGTCAGCAAGATTGTTCAAGCAACGTTTTGAAGAATGGCGTCCTAAGAAAAAGGATGATAGCTCTAAAATGAAGCAGAAGACCGTTGAGAAAGCTTCTGTAGGTGAGAAAGATTTTGAGGATAAAAGCCAGGGTTTCCAGAGAGACCTCCGGTCCGCTTCAGCGAACACGGCGAAGGCCGGTAAAAAGGCGGTGAAGGCCGAAAACCCTGAAAAAGAGCTGAAAAATGCTTCGGAGGAAGCCGTAAGGCCTTTCCTCGCGGAGATAGTCAGGGTCTTAAGAGAGGTAGAAAAAACGGTTTACTCGTGGTTCTCCACTCCTCTGAATCCGTACTACTTTGACTCAGATAACTTTTCGGCGAGCCTGAGATCCAATAGTGGAGGTTACAGGATGGAGGTAAACTCGCCTAACAAAGAAATCCGTCAGGATTTACAGGAAGAGATTAAAGAGGAAGACTGCTGATGGATCCGGTGACGATATTCGCTTTGTTGGGCTCCGTGTTCATGGGTATCTCTATAGGTGCTTCGAGCGTCGCCCCGGCTTTCGGGCCTGTCAACTCCTCGGGGGCAGTGAACGTCCTTAGAGCAGCACTTCTCGCAGGTATATTTGCCCTTGTGGGCTCAATCGTTCAAGGAGGGAATGTGGCGAACACTGTAGGATCAGGTATATTGATGGGTTCCATTTCAGTGCTCCAGGCCGCGACCGTTCTAATAGTCGCCTCGGCTCTGGTTATAGTCAGCTTTCTCACCGATTATCCGATGCCCACCGCCTTTACAGTCGTCGGAGCTGTTATCGGAAGCGCCTTCTCGTTCGGGAACGCCGTTTCATGGAGCGTATTTAGTGGCACCGCGCTTTACTGGCTCCTCGTACCCTTCTTCGCAGCAGGCCTAGCGTACGTTCTTGCGAAGGCACTCAGGGAAATCGTTCCGAACAAGGACTCCTCCAAATTGAAGTACCTGTTGGTGGTCTCCGGTTGCTACATGGCCTACACCGCGGGAGCCGGGTCTGTAGGTCTGGCGGTAGGCCCTCTTTCATCTCTCGAGCTTCCGCAGCTATTCCTCCTCACGCTGGGGGGTTTGGCGATCCTTGCGGGCTCCTGGATCTACTCTCCTCGCATAATCAAGGCGGTTTCTTACGACTACTCGAACATAGGGCCGAGGAGGTCCATAGCTTCACTTCTTTCCGCTGCGTTTCTCGCACAGATAGGTATATTCTACGGGGTTCCAATATCGTTTAACGAGGCTATCATCGCGGCGGTAATAGGTTCAGGTCTGGTCGAGGGAGGTTCAAGCGTCGACGGCAGAAAACTGGGGAGAACTGTTTTGGCATGGATCGGTGCTTTCCTCCTCGCAGGGGTACTGACTTTTGCCGTAGGTCTCCTGATCTAAAACTTATCTGGCGAAAGGCCGGAAGTTTTCTAAAGTAGAAAAAATCCGTTACTATATTATGGGCAGAATGGCTGAAGCCTTCGGAAATGACTCTCTAGGGTTGGCGCTGCTGGCGCTTGCAGTACTTACAGGTATAATTAATATCGCTGCAGGAATTATAAATAATTTTAGTGTTCTTCTGTGGGCTGGAGCCGGTTTTCTCGGAGGTGCAGCAATCTTTGCTTTGGGCGACAGACTGGACTCGAGGATGGGCTTGGAACACGGTTTCACAAGAGCAACAATCGCAGGCCTCTCACTTCCCTACACAGGCTACCAGCTGGTGGCATACTACGCTTACTATAGGTTGAGTTTCGGCCCTCTAGCGCTTATAGACAAGTTCATACAAGGAATTTTCTTGATTCTGGCGACCACCTACTTGTATAAACTTGTATCAAAGAACTCCGGATGAATTACATAATTCTATACTGAACTCAAGTTCTTAAGATGGTTCAGAGAACTTTTGGTCAACGACCTAGTTTGAATTTTGAACTAGGCACTGTTCGTCACTACTGGCCTCACCATTACTGTTGAATGGTCTGACTTCTACACAGATATTATCGCCACTGTTCCAACTGTTATCTGAAATTTGTTTACTGTCTGTAGAAGAACCTACTTCCACCATATTGGACTCATCGATACTACCTACTCCATAATAAATTCTGAATCCATTAACATTTGTACTGCTGCTGTAACTAGACCAGTCAACACTCAAAGTGGTGGCTCCAACCGAGACTGTTTTAGTGGTGGTGTTAGTACTGCCGTCATCATCTTTAACTTTTAATTCAACAGTTTGATCTCCGCTGCTTCCAAAGCTGTTGGAAGGATTTTCTCCGGCGGATTCATAGGTTCCATCTCCATCCCAGTCCCACTCAAACAACTGGATACTGCCATCACTATCACTGCTTAAACTGCCGTCAAAACTCACAGACTCACCAACAGTCGGCCCAGAAGGACTAAAGCTAAAATCAGCATAAGGAGAATCATTAGGATTCCACTTATCTGGAACCTTCGACCAATCACCATCAAAACCAGCTTTGTTCCAGAAATCGTCAGGTTTAGAATCAATATTTGGAACACCCCAAGAAGAAACATCTTGATTAAAGGAATCGGCACTATAGAACATATCATC
>JACOQA010000008.1 GCA_014297435.1 Candidatus Nanohaloarchaea archaeon
CTGTTCTTTCCTCCTCTGCTGCCTCCGATAAGCCACCAAAGCATCTTTTTGAAATTCTCCATTTTCTAACCGTTTTCATTGAAGATTCGAAATTTTCTGCACATTGAGATATTTTAACGGGCTTTGGGAAAGAATTTTTCTTAACCCTCTTATATTAGACACTCCCAATTCATACCCAATTTGAATATATACGGGTTATGCGTTCGTGAAAACAAATTAAGGAGAAGAAAATGTCTTAGCTTCCTAATTTTTTATCTCTATATCCCCGCCTCCGTCTCCGACTTTTATACCCTCTAGATCTTCGCTTTCAATACTTTTGACTTCTGGCTCGTCGGAGAAGAAATCTGAGATCCAGTCGATCAAGCTTTCGATCGGTCCTTCGTTTTCCTGCTCAACAGGTGCTGGACCACTCCATTCATCCTGTCCAACGTAATCGGGATGTTCCAAGGTTTTGACTGACTGGTTGCCATGGTTAATTGAAAGCTTAAACGGTTCGTCAGCCTGAAAGCTGCCGTTATACTTCAGAGTTACTGCTTGCTGTACGCAAGTCTGTGAGCTTTCGGGATTCACGGTCTTGAGATTCATTCTGTAAGTTTTCTCACCGGTACGCTCTGTCTCTTGATCTATAACATGGCAGGGTGTCGCCGCCCGGATGTAGCCGGAGAAATCTGTCTTTTTACCTGAGAAACTGCTGTTGATGCTGTTGCCGATACTGGCGTTGGAAAGCCGTCCAACTATTTTCACTTTAGATTTCCAATCAGTGCCGTTCTGAGTTATGGCTTTGGGCAAAGATAAATTGGTATCCGAATCCATTACGTGTGGTCGGTCTTCCGGACCCGTGTAGTTCGTGTATGCGGTTGCGGATATCGCCATTAGACATACTCCGAAAAGTAAAGCTGTCTTTTTCATGAACAGAACCGGGAAGTTATCATTTTTAAATGAGAGCTGACTGTTCGACATTTTTCGACCAATTTACGTAAGACTCCGATGCCTGAGATCCAGATCTCACCCGCAGGTTTGCTATAAGACATTCTCCTAAACTTAATTTTCCAAAGTTGCCTTTTTTGTTCTAAGGAATCCAGAACTTTTAACAGAAACCAGCCTATTTAGTTTTTTTATGGATATTCTAGATCTTTCCGACTCCACAAAGACAGTCTTGATATTAATAGCAGGTATAGGTCTAGCGGTTTACGGCGGTTACAGTCTAATGCAGCAGAATTCAGCTCTCCAGAACGCTGAGCAAATCAATGTAACGATAGAATCTACAGGTGTTGACAGGGTTTCTCAGAGACGAGGAGTCGAATATGAGCCTAAAGCATCTTTCAACTACACATATAACGGCGAGAGCCACACAAGTGACAATCTCTATCCTTCAGGTATCGCACAGGAGTTTAACAGCGAGGAAGACGCCTCACAAGTAATTGAAGGCTACGAGACAGGTGAAACCGTTACCGGCAACATTAATCCTGAGTCGCCTGGAAATGCATTTCTCTTAGATGAAAAAAGTAACTCGCCCTACTTTATGATCGTAATAGGGGTATTGATGGCGGTTATAGGTATAGGTTCAAAGTTCCAGGGTTAGATCTTTTGACGATGCATCCGCTTTTTAATTTAGGGAAACGAAGATAGTTTATGGATTTTAGTTATCAGGAAGAGCTTATCAGCGGTGTTGTCAGCACGGTGATTGGTGTTGCAGCTACTTACGGTGTTTCACTGGCTATACCTACCAACGACCTCACTTGGGCGTTGACAGCTGTAGGATTCGCAAGCTTCTTCTCAGGATTCTTCGGAAGCTACTACAGCAATAAAGAATAAGAGTAAACCTCAATTCTTTCTCTACTTACCTGACTTCTTCGCTGCTTTCCCTGTTTTACCTGTGTTGTAGAGCTCTATTGTGGAGTCGATATCTGCCGTAACCAAGAACCAGGAAAAAATCAAACCTGTTGTCAGAACCAGTTTCATATGATCGCCGTTAAGCATAAGTAAAGTCCAAGAACCGAGAACCGCTGCCAGACTAAAGCTCCATGTAGAATCTCTCCTCTGGCTGCCGAAGATTAGAACCGCTCCTACAGCACCTGCAACTGCAAAGAAGGCATAGAACCAGCTATCAAATACAAGTATCCCCGTAGAACCTGTCAGAGAAAGTATTAAACCGCTATTAACCTTGGAAAATTTATCTCTTAATTTCATAGCAAAGCTCACCTCCTTCAGGTATCTAAACGAGAGTTATGATTCTCAGGGCTGCTCCTGCTATCATCATTAATGCTCCTGCAGCTAATAGATAAGTCCAGTTACCTTTGTATACCTCATAATCTTGGTAGTCGCCATTGAGGACAGGTCTTCCTGCAGCCACAGCCAAACCGATGCCCCCTAAAACCATCAGGACAGAGAAAGCATCGAGGCTTCTATAGGCACTTATAGCGTTGGAAAGCGATATTCCGACTCCGAACAGTGTCAAAGACAGATGGTGTAATAGTCCTTTATCCATTTTTTATTCCTCGCCTGCTAAAAGCCCATATCCGAATACTATTGTCCCGATCACCGCCAGTCCAAAGCTGGGTAGAGCCAAATGGTTATCTGCAAATGCTGCCAAGAAAGCAGCAAGAACGGTCAGATACAGACCGATATCCCTTGCTTTCTCTCTTCTATTCATATATCGTAGTATATGTTTAGCCAGACAAATATTATATTTCTGAATTTTAGACGCTCATAGTTTTTCCGCCAATTCTGTCCCAGAGGTGGTCGATTTCTTGTTCTACTTCTTTCCAGTGTGTTCCGTCGTCTTCTGACCAGTTGTCTACTCGGACTCCTATATCTCTGTCTGATGGCTTGAAGACTGCTTTCTTGCCTTTCTTGGGGCTTGGAGCTACAAGTATGTCGTAGTAATTTCCGTTATTCACTCTTTCTTGCCGTGCTTCTGTCGAACTCATATCTTGTGGTGAGAATCTGTCTGGCTTGATTCCTGTTTCTCTGTAGGTCTGTAATGGGTGGCTGTGGAACATTCTGTAGTCGAACTCGGTTGTCTGTCTTAGGCGTTCAAGTGATGCTATCTGTTCTGAAGTTCCTGTCACTCCTGTTTCGTCGCCGACTCCTGTGATTACATAGGATGCTACGAAGGTGTCTTCTATGTTGTCTTGTCCTTCATATCTTTCTCTGTCGCCGAAAATGAACGCTCCTTGAATCTCTTTATCCATATATGGAAAGTCGGAAACTTCGTCCGCAACTTCTGGCGGGATATACATATCGGAGCGTGTCATATTTTTGTTTTCACCTCTTAAAACTTAAATACTTCTGTATTTCGTCTTCTTCCAGTTCTGTGATGTCTGCATCTTTGTTGATTTTGACATCGAAGTTCATTCCTGGATTCATCCTATCAAGCTTGTCCTCTACAGTTTCAATTTCTCCATCGTATTCTCTATCTATGGATTCAAATCCCATATTATCACCTGAAATTACACAGAAGTCGCCGTAGTTCATTTCACCTAGAGAATCGCCTACTCTATTTTCTTTTCCTAAAAATTCTCTTTGTGTGCCTGCATCTTTGGCGAATCTGGCGATTATGACAGACAAATAGTGATTTACGCAGGGTTCTCAGACTACAAAGATTACGAGTCATTTGTAAAAAAATTTGAGAGAAGAACAGCAATTTGAAGTTGAAAACTTCCAATTACAAATCATTTCTTCCGAAAACATACATAAGGAAGACTACACCCATCTAATACAGAGCTTATTACGTGAATCTCTAAGGTGACAAAATAAATGGAAAAACGAATACTGTTTCTAATGGTTCTTTTCGTAGTATTTCTAAATCCTGCAACAGCTATTGACTTCTCTGTATCTGCAAGCGACACGGACTTTACACTTAGATGGGGAGAAGATGCTGATTCTTCGGTAGAAATTACTAATCAGAACAGTTGGTACGCTATGAGTTGTGATGTGCGTAAAGATGGTCAGACCGTTGAGAAAGTAAACAATATAGGTTCTGGAGAAACTAAATCAGGTTCTTACTCTATCACCGCTCCTGAATCAGGCTCTGACACGATGAATATTGATTTCGAGATTTACTGTGAAGATAATTATGGTGCAAATGATACTCAAGATTATTCTGTAGATGTAACTTATCCTGTAGAAGGACAGCAGGAAGCTTATTCACTTGTCGGAACTGCAGAAGACCTTGTTAACTCAGCCAATTCAAAAATAACAGAAGCAGGCAACAGAATAGACGAGGCTGAAACTATGGGAGCAAGTGTAACAGATGCGGAAAGTAGTCTTAACTCTGCCAATAGCGATTTAGACGATGCAAATACATACATCTCAAGAGCAGATGACGCTTACTCAAATAATAATTTCCAGTCCGCTCAAGACTACGCTTCCACTGCAAGAGATAAAGCAGATAGTGCTGTAACTAATGCTAATGATGCAATAAGTCAGGCGCAGACAGCCATAGACATATTAAACCAGAGAAAGAATAATGCTGAGAACTCCATTTCTTCTGCTCGTTCAGCTTTGAGTACTGCGAAAAATGTGGTTAGTGATGCAGAAAATATTACACAGGATGCAAAGAACATAGGACTGGATACAGTAGATGAGGAAGGAAATATCGCTTCAGCCAGGTCAAAGATTGATTCTGCCCAAACCTACATTGAAGAAGCCAACAACGCATTCGAACAAGGAGATTACCAGGAAGCACAACAGAAAGCAGATTCATCAAAGCAGAGAGCTAACACTGCAGAAAGCACAGGCAACCAAGTACTTGGCAACTTGGAATCCGTTGTAGCTCAAGGCAGAGAAGCTGCTGACGCAATCAGTAAGGCAGAGAACCAAATATCACAGATGAACAGAATTGCAGATGACCTTTCATA
>JACOQA010000009.1 GCA_014297435.1 Candidatus Nanohaloarchaea archaeon
ACCTACGGAGCAGACTCAGAAGAAATAGTAAACGCCACCAATAAACTGGAAGATGCCAGACAAAGTTTAGATGACGCACGAGAAGCTCAAACTTCAATCCAACAATCATCAGAGATAGAAGAATCTCTATCATCTGCTCAAAGTGCAGCATCAACCGTTGAAACAGCAACAACAGCAACCAGTGAAGCTCAACAAGCAGCACAAGCAGCAAAGAACGCACTTTATGAGAAAATAGCTGCAGCAGGAGCAGCTGCAGCAGGAGCGGTTGGCGGAGGATTCCTCTACTACCGTAGGAGACGAGGGAAAGACGAGGAAGATTCTAACTCCCTAAGTAGCGATGAAGAAATCCAGAAGAGTAACTCTGAGGAAGAGGAGGAAACATTTGAGTGTGAAGAGTGTGGAGAAGAGTTCGACTCTGAAAACGCACTGAATTTACACGAAGAAGCAGAAGAAGGCGTTTGTTCTAACTGTGGTGCAGAAGTAGAAGAAAACCAAAATTTCTGTCCAAGCTGCGGAGAAGAACTCTAAATTAGGTGGTAATAAATTACGATTCTACTTTTACTCACCTTTTTAGTTTTCCTTGTATTCTGGGTTGGAGACGCAATATTAACCAGAAGAACAGTTGAAGCTCTGGATAAATCCACAGAAGTTAATCCGATAATTAGAAAGGTTCTTAGCTTTAGAAAGAAGTTCCTCTGGATTTTCAAGAGCGTTGAAGTCACAGCCTTCGCATATCTGCTATACTACCTTGCCAGTTTCAACAGCAGCCTTTCATTCAACATACTGCTTGGATACATCCTCTTCTACGGATTACTGGTGTGGAACAATAACAGAGTCTATTACAAAGCAACAGGAGAACCCAGCACCACATTCAGAAAGGTGTTCCTTCTGATGCTTGTAATCTCCGCATCATTTATCTTCCTGAATAATATGCTGTACGAAGACCTTCAGGACTCATACAACAGCATATCAGAATGTTCAACTGATTACACAGAACTGCAGAACCAGTGCAGCAACGAGGATGTGAACACCTCTGACAGCGAAAACTACAACGACACTACGAACAATCGACTTGATAATCTCGACCTAAACTTAGATGGAGGCGGCGGTTAAAATGAAGAAAACAATAACATTAGCAGCACTAATCCTAATCATTCCTTTAGCAACATCGGTAAATCTACAAACAAACGCAGAAACACCAGACAGAGTGCTTTACCCGAATGAAACAGTGAATGTAAACTTATCAGTTGATAACCTGGACACCAGAGCTGCTGAGAACACAAGTATATTGCTTGAAGTAGGTGAAAGAGAGTTCGAATATGACGCAGGAGATATAGAACCAGGTGAAAAGTATAATAGAACCCTTGAACTCCCAGAATACCCTGCGGGAAGCTACCAAGCAAAAGCAACACTCAACTATACAGG